>JAJPXR010000075.1 GCA_021205375.1 Clostridiales bacterium
CTCCTCACGGTCCTGGGGGGTTTCCTGCTACAGGCCGCCCTGCCCTACGCTGGGGGTGTCGTGGGGGGGGGGCTCGGTGATGCCCCGCTCGGTGCCGGCCAGCTTCGCGGTGAAGCCGGACAGGAAGTAGTACTGGGTCTGCTCCGGGGTCAGGACGGAGACAGGAGGCAGCACACCGAAGGCGTCGGCGGACAGGAAGATGACGTTCTTGGCAGCGGGGCCGGCGGACACGGGGCGGACGATCTTCTCGATGTGGTCGATGGGATAGGACACGCGGGTGTTCTCGGTGACGCTCTTGTCGGCGAAGTCGATCTTGCCGTTCTCGTCCAGGGTGACGTTCTCCAGCAGGGCGTTGCGCTTGATGGCGTTGTAGATGTCGGGCTCGGAGTCCTTGTCCAGGTTGATGACCTTGGCGTAGCAGCCGCCCTCGAAGTTGAAGACGCCGTTGTCGTCCCAGCCGTGCTCGTCATCGCCGATCAGCAGACGCTTGGGGTCGGTGGACAGGGTGGTCTTGCCGGTGCCGGACAGACCGAAGAAGATGGCAGTGTTCTCACCGTTCATATCGGTGTTGGCGGAGCAGTGCATGGCGGCCACGCCCTTCAGGGGCAGGTAGTAGTTCATCATGGAGAACATGCCCTTCTTCATCTCGCCGCCGTACCAGGTGTTGATGATGACGGACTCGCGGCTGGTGATGTTGAAGACAACGGCGGTCTCGGAGCGGAGGCCCAGTTCCTTGTAGTTCTCCACCTTGGCCTTGGAGGCGTTGTAGATCACGAAGTCAGGCTCGAAGTTCTCCAGCTCCTCAGCGGTGGGCTGGATGAACATGTTCTTGATGAAGTGAGCCTGCCAGGCCACTTCCATGATGAAGCGGATGGCCATACGGGTGTCCTTGTTGGTGCCGCAGAAGGCGTCCACCACGAACAGACGCTTGTTGCACAGCTCGTCCTTGGCGATCTTCTTGACAGCGGCCCAGGTCTCCTCAGAGGCGGGATGGTTGTCGTTGGGATATTCCTCGGTGGTCCACCAGATGGTGTCCTTGGAGTTCTCATCCATGACGATGTACTTATCTTTAGGAGAACGCCCCGTGTAAATGCCGGTCATGACGTTGACAGCGCCAAGCTCGCTGACCTGGCCCTTTTCGAAGCCCTCCAGCTCGGGTTTGGTCTCTTCCTCAAAGAGCATTTCGTAGGAGGGGTTGCGGACGATTTCTGTGGTTCCGGTGATGCCATACTGGGTCAAATCAATGTTTGCCATATTGCGTCTCTACCTCAGCTTTCTAGTAATTTTAGGTGGGCCACGTTAGCCCTGCTATAGTTATATAACAGAAAATGTCCCCCTGTCAAGCAGAATGTGGATTCTGGTCTAATTTTTTACGGTTTTCTTTCGGGCTTCGATAAAAATGAAGGGAAAACTTCATTCTTTTCTATGGTTCCGGGAAAAATTGCAATTTTTCAGTGATATTCAAAAAGAAAAAATACACAAAAAGTTCAAAAAACCGCCTGACTTTTTTGGTAAAAAATCAGGCGGTTTTGGTGGTAGGTCCAATACGCAGGTTTCGCTGGAATTATTTCAGATTGAAGAAAGCCCTCTTGCCGGGGTACTGGCTCACGCCGCCCAGCTCCTCCTCGATGCGCAGCAACTGGTTGTACTTGGCCACCCGGTCGGTGCGGCTGGGCGCGCCAGTCTTGATCTGTCCGGCGTTCAGGGCCACGGCCAGGTCAGCGATGGTGGTGTCCTCGGTCTCGCCGCTGCGGTGGCTGACGATGGCGGTGTAGCCTGCCCGGTTCGCCATTTGGATGGCGTCCAGGGTCTCGGTCAGGGTGCCGATCTGGTTGACCTTGATGAGGATGGAGTTGGCTACCCCCTTATTGATGCCCATGGACAGGCGGGTGGTGTTGGTGACGAACAGGTCGTCGCCCACGAGCTGCACCCGGTCGCCGATGGCGTCGGTCAGCAGCTTCCAGCCGTCCCAGTCGTTTTCGCCCATGCCGTCCTCCAGGGAGATGATGGGGTACTTGTCGGCAAAGTCGGTCCACATGGCCACCAGGTCCTGTTTGGTCAGGGTCTTGCCTGCCTTGGGCAGGTCGTATTTGCCGGTCTTGTTGTTATACCACTCGGAGGAGGCGGCGTCGATGGCGATCTTGAAGTCGTCGCCGGGCTTGAAGCCTGCGGCTTCGATGGCCTGAACGATGCACTTCAGCGCGTCCTCGTCGGTGTTCAGGTTGGGGGCGTAGCCGCCCTCATCGCCCACACCGGCGGCAGGGGTGCCGTTGTCTTTCAGGACGGTTTTCAGGGTGTGGAACACCTGGGCGCACCAGCGCAGGGCCTCCCGGAAGTTGGGTGCGCCCACGGGCATGATCATGAACTCTTGAATGTCCACGTTGTTGGTGGCGTGAGCGCCGCCGTTGAGAATGTTCATCATGGGGACGGGGAGCGTTTTGGCGTTGACGCCGCCCACATACTGATAGAGGGGCAGACCCAGGGCGTTGGCTGCGCCCTTGGCGCAGGCCAGGGACGCGCCCAGAATGGCGTTGGCACCCAGCTTGGTCTTGCTGGCGGTGCCGTCCAGTTGGATGAGGGTCATGTCGATGGCGGTCTGGTCCAGGGCGTTCATGCCCCGCAGCTCCTCGGCGATCTCGTTGTTCACGTGGTCCACCGCATCCAGCACGCCTTTGCCGCCGTAGCGGTTCTTGTCGCCGTCCCGCAGCTCACAGGCTTCGTATACGCCGGTGGAGGCCCCGGAGGGAACCGCCGCCCGGCCCACGCTGCCATCGGCCAGGTAGACCTCTACCTCGACGGTGGGGTTACCGCGGCTGTCCATGACCTCCCGGCCGATGACATCTAAAATTTGAATGATCTGTTTCATGGGGTAAGTCTCCTTCTACATATAATATAGGTGGGTGTTAATATAGGTGGGTGTCGCAGGTCTAGTTTGTGTTCTTCAATGGGAGAATATAATAACTAGCTTTTAGCTCTTAGCTATTAGCTTTGTGGTTCCTGGCGTTACATGCTGCGCTTACCGTTTGGATTTCTTTCCAAACGAGTGGTTTCGCTCTCAGCTTTCTTTTTGGCTGTTCGCTTTAGACTGGCAGTACCTGACTAACAGCTAACGGCTAATAGCTAACAGCTCATTTTATAATTGAGCCGGGGACCGCTATGGCCCAGTCCCCGGCACAAGCTCCAAAAGAAGGGAGAAGTGAGAGAATCCTTTTGGAGAACAGTCAGCCGCCAACCGCCCCGCGTCAGTTGTATGGAGGAAGGAGGAGGAAACGGAGAGGTTAGTTCTTGCTAACTGACGCAAGTATACGCCCTTCCGCCCTGCTTGTCAAGGGAAAAACGGAAAAATCTTCAGCAAATCTCCGGCGATTTGATTTTTCCCGGAAATCGAAAAGTTTTTTCAAATTTTCCTTGACGGGAACGAAAAAGTGTAGTATGATACGAAAAGCGCACTGGGAATGGTGCGCGTGCGATGACGCGGGAGATTGCGGACGAAGTCCGGTAACTTCCGCTGAGTATGTCCGAACCGGATTCGGGCGGCTGTGTTTTTGCGCTTTGTGTTCCGCGGTGCTGTGGGACCCTTGCGGCTCAGCCGACAGCTTCTGTCGGCTTTTGCTGTGACCTGGCACGATACACGCGGCGTGGTGTGCAAAAACTTCCCGCCCGGAGCCACCGATTTTGGTCATGTACAATCATGTACGAAACAGGAGGAAAAACCATGGCTAACCAATCTATCCGCATTCGCCTGAAGGCTTACGACCACCAGCTCATCGACCAGAGCGCCGAGCGGATCGTCGAGACTGCCAAGCGCACCGGCGCTTCCGTCTCCGGCCCCATCCCGCTGCCCACCAAGAAAGAGGTCGTCACCATCCTGCGCGCCGTCCACAAGTACAAGGACTCCCGTGAGCAGTTTGAGCGCCGCACCCACAAGCGCCTGATCGACATCCAGAACCCCACCCCCAAGACGGTGGAGTCCCTGATGAATTTGCAGCTCCCGGCGGGCGTGGATATCGAGATCAAGCTGTAATCGGCTGTCTCCGTAAGTCCCGCGTTGGACGCGGGCACCGCAACTTTGTTGAACCCGTTTCCCGGCCTTTTTTTGAGAACCGGGAGGGTCATGTTGGAAGGTCCGGCAAGCCCAATCTGTCCCAGCGCCTTTCAACCAATAACCTTATTTAAGGAGGAAACATCCAAATGGCCAATACGCAGAAGGCAATCATTGGCAAGAAGGTCGGCATGAGCCAGATCTTCGACGCCGATGGCAAGGTCATCCCCGTCACTGTCATCGAAGCGGGCCCCTGCACCGTGGTGCAGAAAAAGACCGCCGAGAAGGACGGCTATGAAGCCGTTCAGTTGGGCTTCCAGCCCACCACCGAGAAGCACCTGACCATGGCGCAGAAGGGCCACCTGAAAAAGGCGACCGACGAGAACCTGCGGGTGCTGAAGGAAGTCAAGTTCACCGACGCCGACAAGCTGGACGTGGGCGACGTGCTGCACGCGGACGTGTTCGCCGAGGGCGAGCACATCGACGCCACCGCCACCAGCAAGGGCAAGGGCTACGCCGGCGTTATCAAGCGTCACGGCGCGCACCGCACCCCCATGAGCCACGGCGGCGGCCCTGTCCACCGTCATGCCGGTTCTATGGGCTCCACCTCTACCCCCTCCCGTATCCGCAAGGGCAAGATCGGTGCGGGTCAGATGGGCAACGAGCAGGTCACCATCAAGAACCTGGAAGTCGTCAAGGTCGATCCTGAGATCAACCTGATCGCCGTGCGGGGCGCCGTTCCCGGCCCCAAGGGCGGCATCGTGGTCCTGAAAGCCACCACCAAGGTCGTCAAGGCGAAGCAGGCCGGCGCGTCCATCAGCCTCAATCCCCAGAAGGCTTCCGGTCGTAACCCGCAGAAGGCTTCCGCGAGAACGCACTGATAAAGGGAAGGAGAGATTTTCATGCCTAAGGCTAACGTTTATGATTTTTCCGGCAATCAGACCGGCGAAATCGAACTGAACGAGGCGATTTTCGGCATCGAGCCGAACGAAGCCGCCGTTCATGCAGTGGTCAAGAACCATCTGGCCAACTGCCGTCAGGGCACGCAGTCCGCTCTGACCCGCGCTGAGGTCTCCGGCGGCGGCAAGAAGCCCTGGAGACAGAAGGGCACCGGCCGCGCACGTCAGGGCAGCACCCGCAGCCCCCAGTGGACCCACGGCGGCGTGGTGTTCGCACCCAAGCCCCGTTCCTATCGCTACACCCTGAACAAGAAGCTCAAGCGCCTGGCGCTCAAGAGCGTCCTGTCCGACAAGGCCCAGAACGGCCGCGTCTTCGTCATCGACAGCCTGGAGATGGACGAGATCAAGACCAAGAAGATGGTCAACCTGCTGAGCGCTGTGGAAGCCGGCAAGTCCGTCGTCGTCACCGACGGCGTCAACGAGAACGTCATCCTGTCCAGCCGGAACATCCCCGGCGTCGTCACCACCCCCGCCGACATCCTGAACGTTTACGACATCGTGAACGCCAAGAGCCTGGTGGTGGATAAGGCCGCCCTGGCCACCATCGAGGAGGTTTACGCGTAATGACTGCTTATGATATGATTCGGAAGCCCGTCGTTACCGAGGCTTCTATGGCCGCCACCGCCGAGCGCAAGTACACCTTCGTGGTGGATAAACGCGCCACCAAGAACGAGATCGCCAAGGCTGTGGAAAAGCTCTTTGACGTGAAGGTGGAAAAGGTCAACACCATCAATTACGACGGCAAGAAAAAGCGCATGGGCGCGGGCCGTCCCGGCAAGCGTCCCGACTGGAAAAAGGCCATCGTCACGCTGACCGAGGACTCCAAGACCATTGAGCTGTTTGAAGAAACGGTGTAAGGAGGGTAACGCAAATGGCTATCAAAACGTATAAGCCCACGACCCCGGCGCGCCGCAACATGACTGTGTCCGCCTTCGAGGGCGTGGATAAAAAGGCCCGGCCTGAGCGCAGCCTCACCAAGAAGCTGAAAAAGAGCGCAGGCCGCAACAACACCGGCCGCATTACCGTCCGCCACCAGGGCGGCGGCAACAAGAAGATCTACCGCATCATCGACTTCAAGCGGGATAAGGCCGGCATGGCCACCGTTCTCCGCCTGGAGTACGATCCCAACCGCACCGCCAACATCGCCCTCATCCAGTATGAGGACGGCACCAAGGCTTATATCATCGCCCAGTCCGGCCTGAAGGCCGGCGACATGGTGGAGTCTGGCCCCGAGGCCGACATCAAGCCCGGCAACTGCCTGCCCCTGGCCAATATCCCCGTTGGCACCGTCATCTCCTGCATCGAAATGCACACCAACCACGGCGCACAGCTCGTGCGCGCCGCCGGTGAGCAGGCTCAGTTGATGGCCAAGGAGAACGGCTACGCCCAGGTCCGCCTGCCCTCCGGCGAGTACCGGCTCATCAAGCTGGACTGCCGCGCCGTCATCGGCGGCATCGGCAACGAGGACCACGGCAACATCCACATCGGTAAGGCCGGTCGGAAGCGCCACATGGGCGTCCGTCCCACCGTCCGCGGCTCCGTGATGAACCCCAACGACCATCCCCACGGCGGCGGCGAAGGCCGCGCCCCCGTTGGCCGTCCTGGTCCTGTCACTCCCTGGGGCAAACCCGCTCTGGGCTACAAGACCCGCGACAAGAAGAACCGTACCGAGAAGTTTATCGTTCGCCATCGTAAGACGAAGTAAGGAGGCAAGCTGGAATGAGCAGATCCGTTAAGAAAGGCCCCTTCTGCGCCCCCGAGCTGCTGAAGAGAGTCGATGAAATGAACAAGACGGGCGAGAAGAAGATCCTGAAAACCTGGAGCCGCAGCTCCACCATCTTCCCCTCCTTCGTCTCCCACACCTTCAACGTTTACAACGGGAAGCGGTTCATCCCCGTCTATGTGACCGAGGATATGGTCGGCCACAAGCTGGGCGAGTTCGCTCCCACCCGTACCTTCAAGGGCCACAGCGGTGGCAAGACCAAGTAAGGAGGAGAGCAAAATGAGTGAAGCAAAAGCAAGCCTGGACTTCGCGCGCATCTCTCCCCGCAAGGTGAATGTCGTCTGTGAGCTGATCCGGGGCAAGGACGTAGAGATGGCCACCGCCATCCTGGAGCACACCCCCAAGGCCGCCTCTGAGTACCTCATCAAGCTGGTCAAGAGCGCCGCAGCCAACGCCGAGAACAACCACGGCATGGACGCCGACAAGCTGGTGGTCAAGGCCGCCTATGCTGACGCCGGCATGACCATGAAGCGGATGCAGCCTGTTTCCAAGGGCCGCGGCTATCGCATCAACAAGAGAACTTCCCACATCACCGTCGTGGTGGCGGAGAAAGAATAAGGAGGCAGATCTATGGGACAGAAAGTGAATCCCCACGGTTTCCGCGTGGGTGTCATTAAGGACTGGGATTCCCGTTGGTATGCCCGCAGCGATAAGGTCGGCGACCTGGTCGTGGAGGACAACAAGATCCGCAAGTACCTGAAAAAGACCATGTACGCCACCGGCGTGCCGAAGATCGAGATCGAGCGGGACAACTCCAAAGTGGTCATTTATGTCCACTGCGCCCGCCCCGGCATGATCATCGGCAAGGACACCACCGAGATCGAGCGCATCCGCGGCGAAGTCGAGAAGATGATCGGCAAGCCCGTCGTCCTTAACATCGTCGAGGTCAAGCGCAACGAGGTGGACACCACCGCGCAGTTGGTTGCCGAGAACATCGCTCAGCAGCTTGAGAAGCGTACTTCTTTCCGCCGCGCCATGAAGAATTCCATCGGCCGCGCCATGCGCGCCGGCGCCAAGGGCATCAAAGTCACCCTGGCTGGCCGTCTGAACGGCGCTGAGATCGCCCGCAGCGAGTCCTATCACGAGGGCACCATCCCCCTGCAGACCCTCCGGGCCGACATCGACTACGGCTTCGCTGAGGCCGCCACCACCTATGGCCGCATCGGCATCAAGGTCTGGGTCTACAAGGGAGAGGTCCTCCAGCAGACCCTGCGGACCACCCCCCGCACCATCGACCTGTCCAAGCCCTACCGGGAGCACAGCGACCGTCCCCGCCGTGGCCGCGGCTATCGCGGCGGCGACCGCCAGAACGGTGACCGTCGTTCTTCCTACAACAACAACCGCAGCAATAACCGCCAGAACGGTACTGGCGCACCTCGCAGAGAAGGAGGAGACCGCTGATGCTGCTGCCTAAGAGAGTAAAGTACCGCAAGCAGATGCGTGGCCGTATGACCGGCAAAGCGCTGCGCGGCAATGAAGTCAACTATGGCGAATACGGCCTCCAGGCGCTGGAGCCGGCATGGATTACCTCCCGCCAGATCGAGGCCGCTCGTGTGGCCATGACCCGTTACACCAAGCGCGGCGGCAAGGTCTGGATCAAGATCTTCCCCGACAAGCCCGTCACCCAGCAGCCCGCTGAGACCCGAATGGGCAAAGGCAAAGGCTCCCCTGAGTACTGGGTCGCCGTGGTAAAGCCCGGCCGTGTTATGTTCGAGATCGGCGGCGTTTCCGAGGATGTCGCTAAAGAGGCCCTGCGTCTGGCCAGCCACAAGCTGCCCATCAAGACCAAGGTCGTCAAGAAAGCGGTAGAGGAGGTTGAGGCGTAATGAAGGCAACTGAAGTTCGCGGCATGACTCCCGCCGAGCTGGAGACCAAGCTGGATGAGCTGAAGAAGGAGCTGTTCAACCTGCGCTTCCAGAACGCTACCAACCAGCTTCACAACCCTGGTAAGATCGCCGATGTCAAGAAGGACATCGCCCGCGTCAAAACCATCATCCGTGAGAAGCAGATCGCTTCCGCAGGCCGCTAAATAGGAGGATTTATCAATGGAAAGAACTTCTTCCCGTAAAACCAGAGTCGGCCTGGTCGTTTCTGATAAGATGGACAAAACCATCGTGGTGGCCATCGCCGACCGTGTGGCTCACCCGCTGTATAAGAAGATCGTCAAGCGCACCTACAAGCTCAAGGCCCATGATGAGAACAACGAAGCCCGCGTGGGCGACCGCGTTCGCGTGATGGAGACCCGTCCCCTGTCCAAGGATAAGCGCTGGAGACTGGTCGAGATCGTCGAGAAAGCAAAGTAAGGAGGTACCGGTATGATCCAGGAAGAAACCTATCTGAAGGTCGCCGACAATACCGGCGCCAAGGTGCTGAAAACCATCCGGGTGCTGGGCGGTTCCCGGCGGAAGTATGGCAACATCGGTGATGTGGTCGTCGCCTCTGTGCGCAAGGCCACCCCCGGCGGCCAGGTGAAGAAGGGCGACGTGGTCAAGGCCGTCATCGTCCGCACCGCCAGCGGCGTCCGCCGCGCCGACGGCTCCTATGTCCGTTTCGATGAGAACGCCGCCGTCATCATCAAGGAAGACAAGACCCCCCAGGGCACCCGTATCTTTGGGCCGGTGGCTCGTGAGCTGCGCGACAAAGAGTATCTGAGGATCCTGTCCCTGGCTCCCGAAGTAATTTGAGGAGGTACCCAGGCATGAACAATATGAACGTAAAGCAGGGCGACAAGGTCGTCGTGCTGTCCGGCAAGGACAAGGGCACTGTGGGCGAGATCCTCGTCGCCATGCCCAAGAGCGGCAAGGTCGTCGTCAAGGGCGTCAACGTCTGCTCCTGCCACACCAAACCCCGTCGTCAGGGCGATGAGGGCGGCATCATCCAGAAGGAGTGCCCCATCTATGTGTCCAAAGTGATGCTGGTCTGCCCCAAGTGCGACAAGCCCACTCGTGTGGGCCACACCGTCAAGGATGTTGACGGCAAGAAGAAGAGCGTCCGCGTCTGCAAGAAGTGCGGCGCCGAAATCTGAGAAAGGAGCGGAAACTGTAATGCCTGAATTGAAGGATAAATACACGCAGGAAGTCGCTCCTGCTCTGATGCAGAAGTTCGGCTACAAGTCCGTCATGCAGATCCCCAAGCTGGAGAAGGTTGTCGTCAACTGCGGCGTGGGCGAGGCCAAGGAGAACGCCAAGGTGCTGGACGCTGTCGTCAACGACATCGCCACCATCACCGGCCAGAAGCCCGTCATCACCAAGGCCAAGAAGTCCATCGCCAACTTCAAGCTCCGTGAGGGTATGCCCATCGGTGTCAAGGTCACTCTGCGCCAGGACAAAATGTGGGAGTTTGTGGACCGCCTGTTCAACGTGGCCCTGCCCCGTGTCCGCGACTTCCGCGGCATCAACCCCGACGGCTTCGATGGCCGCGGCAACTATGCCCTGGGCGTCAAAGAGCAGTTGATCTTCCCTGAGATCGAGTACGACAAGATCGACAAGATCCGCGGCATGACCATCGCCTTTGTCACCACCGCACAGACCGATGAAGAGGGCCGCGAGCTGCTGACCATGCTGGGCGCGCCCTTCACCAAGTAAGAGAGGAGAAAACAAATGGCTAAACTGTCTATGAAACTCAAGCAGCAGAGAGAGCCCAAGTTCTCCACTCGCCGCTACAACCGCTGCAAGATCTGCGGCCGTCCTCACGCTTATCTGCGGGACTACGGCGTCTGCCGTATCTGCTTCCGGGAGCTGGCCTACAAGGGCGAGATCCCCGGCGTGAAGAAAGCCTCCTGGTAATCAACAAATCAGGATTTCCCATTCCGGTGCGGTGCGCCCAGCGCGCACCGCACCGGTTTGCCGGAAACAACAAGAATATCCGACAGAAACCGGCGAAGAAGCGAGAAACGGAAACGCCCGGCCCCGTGGAATATGCTTTCTTCTCAAAAAGAGGGGAAGTTGACCAGAGAGCCGAAGAAGTTTCTCCAAAAATTTGGAGACTTCTCCCCTTTTTTCTGTTGCTTTTTCCCGCCATTTCTGTTAGATTATATACGAGCGTCAGCCGTCAAGGAGGACCTGCCCGGTCGCGGGCAGAGCTCTGCGAAACACTGGCGCCCGGAACAGTGGAGATACAGTCCAACCCGGTCGAAACTCCCTGTAACCTTTTTTGCGTCACCGGGGTAGTCTCGGTGATTATTTTTTAGGAGGTCAGTTTATGCACATCACAGATCCCATCGCTGATATGCTTACCCGTATTCGCAATGCGAGCAACGCCAAGCATACCACTGTTGATGTCCCCGCTTCCAACATGAAGAAGTCCATCGCCAAGATCCTGCTGGAGGAAGGTTATATCAAGAACTACCAGCTCATCGACGACGGGACCCAGGGCATCATCCGCATCACGCTGAAGTACAACGGCAATGAGAAGGCCATCACCGGCCTGCGTCGGGTGTCCAAGCCCGGTCTGCGCGTCTATGCGGGCGCCAGCGAGCTGCCTAAGGTCCTCCACGGCCTGGGCATTGCCATTGTTTCCACCTCTAAGGGCGTCATGACCGACAAGGCCGCGCGGGAAGCGCATATCGGCGGCGAGGTCCTGGCGTACGTCTGGTAAGGAGGGTATCGAACTATGTCTCGAGTTGGCAGAATGCCTATCACCATCCCCGCCGGGGTGACGGTGAACGTTGCCGAGGGCAATGTCGTCACCGTGAAAGGCCCCAAGGGTGAGCTGACCCGCGGTTTTGCGCCGCAGATCGGCATCCAGGTGGAGGGTACGGAGATCATCTGCACCCGCCCCAACGACGCCAAGGAAAACCGCGCCCTGCACGGCACCACCCGTTCCATCCTGAACGGCATGGTGGTGGGCGTTTCCACCGGCTTCACCAAGGAGCTTCAGGTCAACGGTATCGGCTACCGTGTGGCCAAAGAGGGCAAGACCCTGGTGATGAACATCGGTTACTCCCATCAGGTCAAGATGGACGAGGTCCCCGGTATCACCATCGAAGTGCCCGACCCCAACAAGATCCTCATCAAGGGCTGCGACAAGCAGCAGGTCGGCCAGTTCGCCGCCGTTGTCCGCAGCAAGCGTCCTCCCGAGCCTTATAAGGGCAAGGGCATCAAGTATGCCGACGAAGTCATCCGCCGTAAGGAAGGCAAGACCGGCGCCAAGAAGAAGTAATAAGGAGGTGTGCCAATTATGATTAATCGACCCAATACCAACGCTCAGCGCCTGAAGCGCCATAAGCGCGTCCGTGCGAAGATCTCCGGCACGCCCGAGAGACCCCGCCTGAATGTTTTCCGCAGCGAGACCAACATCTACGCTCAGGTCATCGACGATGTCAACGGCGTGACCCTGGTCTCCGCTTCCTCCCTGGAGAAGGGTTTCACCTGCGAGGGCGACAAGAAAGCCGCCGCCCGTCAGGTGGGCAAGACCGTGGCTGAGCGCGCCAAGGCCAAGGGCATCGACACCGTGGTGTTTGACCGCGGCGGTTATGTCTATCACGGCCGCGTACAGGCCCTGGCCGAAGGCGCCCGCGAGGGCGGCCTGCAATTCTAAGCGAAGGAGGAACGAACATGCCTAGATATGAAAAAGAGGCCAGCGAATATATTGAGAAGCTGGTTTATCTGAACCGCGTCAGCAAGACCGTCAAGGGCGGCCGTGTCATGAAGTTCTCCGCGCTGATGGTCATCGGCGACGGCAAGGGCCGCGTGGGTTATGGCCTGGGCAAGGCCGCTGAGGTCCCCGAAGCCATCCGCAAGGGCATCGAGGACGCCAAGAAGAACATGATCACCGTGTCCATGTCCGGTACCACCATCCCCCACGAGGTCATCGGCGAGTTTTCCGCCGGCCGCGTGCTGATGAAGCCCGCTGCCCCCGGTACCGGCGTTATCGCCGGCGGTCCCGTCCGTGCCGTCATGGAGGCCGCTGGTATCTCCGACATCCGTACCAAGTGCCTGCGCTCCAACACCCCGCAGAACGTGGTCTCCGCCACCTTCGCCGGCCTGAAGAGCCTGCGTACTCCTGAGCAGGTCGCCAAGACCCGCGGCAAGAACGTGGAAGAGCTGTAAGGAGGAACCGACAATGGCAAATCTGAAAATTAAGCTCGTCAAGAGCCTGAACGGTCGCATCGCCCCCCACAAGGCGACTGCCGCCGCCCTGGGCCTGCGGAAGATCGGGGACGTGACTGTCCAGCCCGACAACGCCGCCACCAGGGGCAAGATCGCACAGATCGGTTACCTGCTCCAGGTCACCGAAGAACAGTAAGGAGGGCCAGAACATGGAACTTTACAACCTGTCTCCCGCGCCCGGCTCCACCTCCGCCCCCAAGCGCAAGGGCCGCGGCGCCGGTTCCGGCAACGGTAAGACCGCTGGCCGTGGTCACAAGGGCCAGAAGGCCCGTTCCGGCGGCGGCGTCCGCATCGGGTTCGAGGGCGGCCAGATGCCTCTGGCCCGCCGCATCCCCAAGCGCGGCTTTAACAACATCTTTGCCAAGCGCCTGGACGCTGTCAACGTCTCCGCGCTGAACAAGTTTGAGGACGGCTCCACCGTCAACCTCCAGACCCTGCTGGACGCGGGGGTCCTGACCCAGTGCAAGTACGGCGTGAAAGTTCTGGGCAACGGTGAGATCACAAAGAAGCTGACCGTCCAGGCCACTGCTTTCTCCGCCTCCGCCAAGGAGAAGATCGAAGCCGCAGGAGGAAAGGCTGAGGTGATCTAAATGATTGAGACGATTCGCAACGCCTGGAAGGTTCCAGAACTGCGCAGAAAACTCATCTACGTTGCTTTCATCTTGGTCATTTTCCGCCTGGGGAACAACATCCCCGTCCCCTTCATCGACACCACCGGGTTGGAGAGCTATTTCACTGCCGCTTCCAACAACATCCTGGGCCTGATGAACGTCATGTCCGGCGGCTCCTACAGCCGGGCCACCATGCTGGCGCTGTCCATCCAGCCCTATATCAACGCCTCCATCATCATCCAGTTGCTGACCGTTGCCATTCCCGCCCTGGAGCGGATGCAGCGGGAAGGCGGCGAGGCCGGGCGGAAACGCCTGGAGCAGATCACCCGGTACACCACCCTGGGTCTGGGCCTGCTGCAAGGCTTCGGCTACTATATGCTGATCCGTTACAACAGCCTGCTGGAGGATGAGTCCATCTGGGCGGCCATCGTCATCATCGCCACCTTTACCGCCGGCAGTGTCTTTGTCATGTGGCTGGGCGAGCAGATCACCGAGAACGGTGTGGGCAACGGCATTTCCATTCTGCTGTTCGCCGGCATCATCTCCCGTGTGCCCAACGCTGTCTACTATATGTATGTGGGCGCGAAGAACTGGCTCTCCGG
Organism: Clostridiales bacterium; assembly: GCA_021205375.1. Classification (GTDB taxonomy): domain Bacteria; phylum Bacillota; class Clostridia; order Oscillospirales; family Oscillospiraceae; genus Onthomonas. Next base: position 14,108 of record JAJPXR010000075.1, read on the forward strand.
CAATACCGACGCCGACCTGGTGCTGCACCCCGCCTTTATCCCGGTCATCATCATCGGTGTGGCGGCGATCCTCATCGCCGTGGTGTTCATCACCCTGTCCGAGCGCCGCATCCCCGTCCAGTACGCCAAGCGCGTGGTGGGCCGGAAGATGTACGGCGGTCAGTCCACCACCATCCCCATGAAGGTGAATATGTCCGGCGTTATGCCCATCATCTTCGCTCAGACCATCGCCTCCCTGCCCGCCACCATCGCGGCCTTTGTGCCCAGCCTGGCAAACTCCTGGTTCATGAAGGTGTTTGACACGGATACGGTGCTCTACAACGTGATTTACGTGCTGCTCATCGTCGGGTTCTCCTACTTCTACGCCACGATTCAGTTCAACCCCGTGGAAGTGGCCAACAACCTGAAAAAGCAGGGCGGCTTTATCCCCGGCTTCCGGGCGGGCCGTCCCACCGCCGAGTTCCTGAGCAAGGTGCTGAACCGCATCACCCTGTTCGGCGCGATTTATCTGGCGGTCATCGCTGTTATCCCCAACATCACCGGCGCGATCTTCAACGTCTCTGCCCTGGCAATCGGCGGCACCTCCGTTCTGATCGTCGTTTCCGTGGCGCTGGAGACCCAGCGGGCGCTGGAAGCGCAGATGATGATGAAGCAGTACAAAGGCTTCCTGGGCTAAGAGAAAGGTGGAAAAGCAATGAAACTGATTCTTTTGGGCGCGCCCGGCGCGGGCAAAGGCACCCAGGCTGAGATCATCAGCAAGAAGCTGAACATCCCCACCATTTCCACCGGCAACATCCTCCGGGCCGCCGTGAAAAACGGCACCCCCGTGGGGCTGAAAGCCAAGGAGTATATGGACGCCGGCAAGCTGGTGCCCGATGAGGTCATCATCGGCGTCATCAACGAGCGGCTCCAGGAGGCGGACTGCCAGAAGGGTTATATCCTGGACGGCGTGCCCCGCACCATCGCTCAGGCGGAGGCCATGGAGGCCGCAGGCATCACCTTCGACGCCGTCGTGTCCATCGAAGTCTCCGACGAGGAGATCGAGCAGCGCATGACCGGCCGCCGTACCTGCCTGGCCTGCGGCGCCACCTACCATGTGGTGGCCAACCCGCCCAAGGTGGAAGGCGTCTGCGACCTGTGCGGTCAGCCCCTGACCCAGCGCAAGGACGACAAGCCTGAGACCGTCAAGGCCCGCCTGGTGACCTACCACGAGCAGACCGAGCCGCTGAAGGGCTTCTACGAGGCCCGCGGGCTGCTGAAACTCGTCCCCAACCAGGGCGGCATCGAGGCCACCAACGCCGCGATCATGAAAGTCCTGGGCGAATAATGGCTGCGGTACTGCGTCTGGTGCCGGTAGAAGAACACCGGCGGAAGATGATGCGCAAGGCCGGTAAGCTCTCCGGCGAGGCGAGGGCCTACGCCGCCTCGCTGGTGCGGCCCGGCATCACCACCAAGGAAATCGACAAAGCGCTCTATAAGTTCATCCGCAGCCACGGCGGGTACCCAAACTTCTACCACCTGTACGGCTTCCGGGGCAGCGCCTGTATGTCCATCAACGATGAGATCATTCACGGCGTTCCCGGCAACCGGCGGCTGGAGGAGGGAGACATCATCTCCATCGACACGGGGGCCTGCGTGGGGGATTACCACCTGGATAAACAGGGCGCGCCTCACGGCGGGTTCCACGGCGACTGCGCTGGGACCTACCCGGTGGGCAAAATCAGCCCGGAGGCCCAGCGGCTCATCGACGTGACGGAGCAGTCCTTCTGGGAGGGTATCCGCAACGCCGTGGTGGGGAACCGGGTCTCGGACATCTCCAGAGGTGTCCAACAGTACGTGGAGGGCAATGGATTTTCCATCGTCCGGGAGTTCGTGGGCCATGGCATCGGCAACGAGGTCCATCTGGCCCCGGAGGTCCCCAACTACGTCATGGACCACTACCCCGAGGGCAACCCTCGGCTGAAAAAAGACATGACCATCGCCGTAGAACCGATGGTCAACGCCGGAACGGCAAAAATTCGAAAGAAAATTATGCCCGACGGCTGGGAAGTGATTTTGACCGCAGACGGCCAGCTCGCTGCCCATTACGAAAATACCATTCTCATCACAGAGGGAGAACCTGAGGTCCTGACCCTGTGCGGAGACTGATATATGCAAGACATCCACCCCTACGAAATCGTTCTCTCCTTAGCCGGCCATGATGAAGGAAAGCTGTTCGTTGCCATTGGCAGCGACGGCGACTATCTCTTGCTGGCGGACGGAAAGGGGAGAAAGCTGGACGCGCCCAAACGGAAAAAGCGCAAGCATCTCCGGGGCGTGGGAACCAGCGCACATCCGGCAATCCAACGATTGCAGAGAGGCGAGCCGGTCACTGATAAGCAAATCCGTTGTGCCCTGGCCGCCTTCCGCGAATCAGAACATCCCAACTTTTAGGAGGCCGCTCTCATGTCCAAAGAAGATATGATCGAACTGGAGGGTGTTGTCGTTGAGGCGCTGCCCAATACCACCTTTATGGTTGACATTGGCAAGGGCCACACCATTCTGGCCCACATCTCCGGCAAGCTCCGCATGAACTATATCAGGATCCTCCCTGGGGATAAGGTGACAGTCCAGATGTCTCCTTATGATCTGACCCGCGGCCGGATCACCTGGAGAAGCAAATGAACCTGATCCACATCGTCGTCAGGTGCGGTGGAGGAAGCCCTCTGGACAAGGGAACCCTTCACGCAGCAAAACAGGAGGTAAAACGATGAAAGTAAGACCGTCCGTCAAGCCCATGTGCGAAAAGTGCAAGGTCATCAAGCGCAAGGGCAGAGTTATGGTGATTTGTGAAAATCCCAAACACAAACAGCGTCAAGGCTAATAAGGAGGTGTATTGATAAATGGCACGTATTTCCGGCATCGACCTGCCCCGTGATAAACGAATCGAGATCGGCCTGACCTATATCTATGGTATCGGCCTGACCAGTTCCAGAAAGATCCTGGCCGCCACCGGCATCAACCCCGACACCCGTGTCCGGGACCTGACCGAGGCAGAAGAGTCCGCCCTGCGTGAAGAGATCGGCAAGCACTACACCGTCGAAGGTGATCTGCGCCGTAACGTCGCTATGGACATCAAGCGCCTCATCGAAATCGGCTCCTATCGTGGCACCCGTCACCGCAAGAGCCTGCCCGTCCGTGGTCAGCATTCCAAGAACAATGCCCGTACCCGCAAGGGCCCCAAGAAGACCATTGCTAACAAGAAGAAGTAAAGGAGGGATATACAATGGCCGCTAACAAGAAGAAGGTCGTGCGCAAGCGCAAAGACCGTAAGAGTGTGGAGAAGGGCGCAGTGCATATCCGCTCCTCTTTCAACAACACAATGGTTACCATCACCGACACCCAGGGCAACGCCCTTTCCTGGGCTTCCTCCGGCGAGATGGGCTTCCGTGGTTCCCGGAAATCCACTCCCTACGCCGCCCAGACCGCTGCCGAGACCGCTGCCAAGGCCGCTATGGAGTTTGGCCTGAAGAGCGTCGAGGTCTATGTGAAGGGTCCCGGCGCCGGCCGTGAGGCTGCCATCCGTGCGCTCCAGGCCGCCGGTCTGGAGGTCACCATGATCAAGGATGTCACCCCCGTTCCCCACAATGGCTGCCGTCCTCCCAAGAGAAGACGTGTCTGATCGCAGCAAAGGAGGATATTGAAACATGGCAAGAAATATGCAGCCCATTGCCAAGCGCTGCAAGGCGCTGGGCCTGTCCCCCGCAGTGATGGGGTATTCCAAGAAAACCACCAACCGCAACCCCAAGGGCCAGATGCGCCGCAAGCAGTCTGAGTACGGGATGCAGCTCAACGAGAAGCAGAAGGTCAAGTTCGTCTATGGCGTTCAGGAGAAGCAGTTCCACGCCTATTACGAGAAGGCCGCTGCCGCCAAGGGCATCACCGGTGAGGTCCTGCTGACCACCCTGGAGCGCCGTCTGGACAACGTGGTGTTCCGCGCCGGTTTCGCTATGACCCGCCGCGAGGCCCGTCAGTTGGTTTCCCACGGCCACTTCCTGGTCAATGGCAAGTCGGTCAACATCCCCTCCTACCTCATCAAGGCCGGGGACACCGTCGAGGTCAAGGCCAAGAGCCGCTCTTCCGTGAAGTTCAAGCGCTTCCTGGGCGAGGACGCCATCGCCGTCACCCTGCCCGCGTGGATCGATCGCCCTGTCAAGGACGACCTGAAGGTTAATATTGTTCGTCTGCCTGAGCGTGCCGACATCGACTTCCCCGTGGAAGAGCACCTCATCGTCGAGCTTTACTCTAAGTAATTAGTAACCCTCAGATATTGGTGAGCTGTCAAACCAACAAGGTACGTCTCGTACCGCAGATGAGGAGGGTAAAACTTATATGGTAGAAATCGAAAAGCCGCGCATTGAGTGCATCGAAGACCCTGGCGACAATTCGTATGGTAAATATGTTGTCGAGCCGCTGGAGCGGGGGTATGGTACGACCCTGGGCAACGCCCTGCGCCGTATCCTGCTCAGCTCCCTGCCCGGCACCGCCGTGACTACCATCAAAATCGCCGGTGTGCAGCACGAGTTCTGTACCATCCCCGGCGTGAAGGAAGACGTAACGCAGATCGTCCTCAACGTCAAGCAGATCATCGCCAAACTGCACGGCAACGGCACCAAGCGGGTGTATATCCAGGCCAGCGGCGAGGGCAAAGTCACCGCCGGGGACATCAAGTCCGACGGCGAGGTGGAGATCCTCAACCCGGATCTGCTCATCGCCACCCTGGGCGCTGACGCTACCCTGAACATGGAACTGACCCTGAGCCAGGGTCGGGGCTATGTGCCCGCCGAGCGGAACAAGCCCGCGCAGACCATCATCGGCGTTATCCCGGTAGATTCCATCTATTCCCCGGTCATCAAGGTCAACTACACGGTGGAGAACACCCGTGTTGGCAACATGACCGACTACGATAAATTGACCCTGGAGGTCTGGACGGACGGCACCATCTCCGCGCGGGACGCCGTTTCGCTGGGCGCAAAGATCCTCTGCGACCACTTCGTCCTCTTTACCGACCTGTCTGACACCGTGGGCACCCGCTCCACCGTGGTGGAGAAGCCGGAGACCCAGCACGACAAGATGCTGGAAATGACCATCGAAGAGCTGGACCTGTCTGTGCGCTCCTTCAACTGCCTGAAGCGCGCCAACATCAACACCGTCGAGGACTTGATCTCCAAGACCGAGGACGAGATGATGAAGGTTCGGAACCTGGGCCGCAAGAGCCTGGAAGAGGTCATGAACAAGCTGGCCATGATGGGCCTGAGCCTGTCCAAAGAGGAGAACAACTGACCTGCCTCCCCTGCCGGGGCCGGATGCGGCCCCCTGGGGGGCGACCCACGCAACTATTACGCCTGAACCCTCAGGCTGCCCGAAGGAGTGAACAATCATGTCCGGTTATCGTAAACTTGGCAAGACTTCCGACCAGCGGAAGGCCATGCTGCGGCAGTTGACCACCGACCTGCTGACCTACGGCAAGATCAAGACCACTGTCACCCGCGCCAAGGAAGTCCAGTCCATCGCTGAGAAGATGATCACCCTGGCCAAGAAGAACGACCTGGCCGCCTATCGGCAGGCCCTGGCCTATCTGACCGTGGAGGATACCGCCAAGAAGCTCTTCGACCAGATCGGTCCCCAGTACGCCGACCGCAACGGCGGTTACACCCGTGTGGTGCGCATTGGCTGCCGCCGGGGCGACGCCGCTGAACTGGCTTACCTGGAGCTGGTGTAAACCAGAAGGTTTCCGAAACAATATCAAAAACGTCCGACTGTTTGACAGCCGGACGTTTTTTTCGTGTTTTTGGTTGTTTACAGGTTCCAACCGTGCCACAGGGGACCGCTCCCCTGCCCCAGGTCCAGCATGGCCTCCAGCGTCCCGGTGAGGTAGGCTTTGGCCTCGGCCACCGCGTTCTCCAGCGTCAGGCCCTTCGCCAGTCCGCTGGCGATGGCGGAGGAGAGGGTGCAGCCGGTGCCGTGGGTATTGGGGTTGTCGATGCGCTGGCCCCTGTACCAATGGGCTTCGCCCTGCCAGTAGAGCAGGTCGTTGGCGTCCCCTGTGCGGTGTCCGCCCTTGCAGAGGACGGCGCAGCCACATTCCTCGCTGATGACGCGGGCGGTGGCGACCATGTCCTCTGCCGTGCGGATGCTCCGCCCGGAGAGGACTTCTGCCTCTGCCAGGTTGGGCGTCGCCAGGGTCGCCAGGGGCAACAGGCGGCGTTTCAGCGTTTCAATGGCCTCTTCCGAAATCAACCTGGAGCCGGAAGTGGCCACCATCACCGGGTCCACCACCAGGTTTTCCACATGGTACTCGGCCAGCTTGTCCGCGATCGTCTCGATCAGCGGTGCGGAGGACACCATCCCGGTTTTGACCGCCTGGGGGCGGATGTCGGTGAATACGCAGTCGAGCTGTTGGGCCAGAAAGTCCGGCGTGACCTCCTGCACCCCGTAAACGCCGGTGGTGTTCTGGGCGGTCAAAGCGGTGATACAGCTCATGCCGTAGACCCCGCAGCAGGTCATGGTTTTCAGGTCGGCCTGGATACCGGCCCCGCCGGAACAGTCGCTCCCGGCGATGGTCAACGCAATGGGCAGTTTCATAGTGTCCTCCCCTCCCCTACTGTCTGTTTTGCCAGCGCCAGCATGTGCTGGGTGGCGGCGGCGGGGTCCGGCTGTGCAAAAAGGGCGCTGATAACGGCCACGCCGTCGATGCCCGTCCCCGCCAGGGACAGCACGTTCTCCGCGTTGATGCCGCCAATGGCTACCACCGGCAGGGGCGTGGCGGCGCAAATCTCGGAAAGACCCTGATGGGTCAGCACCGTCACGTTGGGCTTGGTGTGGCTGCCGAACACCGCGCCGGAGCCGAAATAGTCGCACCCCGCTGCAAGCGCGGCTTTGGCCTCGGCCACGTTGTGGACGCTGGTGCCGATCCACTTGTCCGGCCCCAGAATGGCTCTGGCCTGTTGAATGGCCATGTCGTCTTGGCCCACGTGGACGCCGTCGGCGTCCACCGCCTTGGCTACGGCCACGTTGTCGTTGATGATGAGGGGCACATCATACCTGGCGCAGAGGGGCTTCAGCCCCCAGGCCAGCCGGAGAAAGTCCTCGTCCCCCAGCTCCTTCTCCCGGAGCTGGAGGCAGGTGGCACCGGCGGAAAGCACCTGCTCCACCGGCTCCGTCAGCGGCTGGCCTGGCCGGAGCCAGCTCCGGTCGGTGATGGCGTAGAGCAGCATTGCCTCACGGACTGATTTCATTGTGTCACCGCCTTTTTCTGTTAGGAAATTTAGTTGTTTCGTTATTCCCTTGAGTCAGCCTTTACGATATTTTCGGCGGAAACCCCTCCACCATGCTTCGCATGGTCCCCCTCCCCTTTCAGGGGAGGCGA
>JAJPXR010000194.1 GCA_021205375.1 Clostridiales bacterium
TATTTTTGCGGGTTATTTTTCTCTGCCCCAACTCTTGACATAGAACCGGTTTTTTGTACAGGAACGGTACGCAAATCGAAAAAAACCCACAGGCAGGGAGACTTTGCGCCTCCCGCCTGTGGGCCGGGTCGGTTTTCTTATGTATCAGCTCCCCAGGGGGAGGGCGGTCACGCCTTTACAGCCGGGTGTCGAACAGGCCGCAGAAGCTGTCGATGGGGTCGGTGCCCTTGAACGCCTCCGGCCCGGTCATCAGGTCGTCGATGAGGGCGTCGAAGGTGTCGCTCTTGGAGTCGTAGGTGTTGATATAGGTGCGGACCTGGGGAATGTCCGCCAGCATGGTGGGCTGGCCGCAGCCGATGGCCACCACAGGCAGTTCGAACACATACCAGGGAATCTCTCCGCCGCCCTTGGAGAAGCCAAACACAGGCCGTCCGCTGGAAACGTCGCAGAGAGTGATGATGAGGTCCTGGCCGCTGACAAAGTCGTCGATGGCGTTCTTGCCGGCGAAGTAGACGTTCAGGCTGGGCTGCTCCCCCGCTTCAATCTGCTTCTTCACCTTGTCGATGGGGCTTTCATAGATAAAGGCGTCGAAGCCTTTTTCAATGAGCTTGTCCCGCAGCACCTCGGCGGCGCTCTTCTTGGCAGGTGCGCCCAGCAGCTTCATCAGGGTGCTCATGCCACTCTCCGCTTCCTTGATGTGGACGATCATGACGCGCTTGTAGCGCTCCGGCGTAATGGGCAGCACGTCCTTGTCCTTGTACTTGACCAGGGTGATGCAGTCCTCGCTGATGGCCTTGTGCATTTCCTTGTACTCGGCCTTGCCCAGGGTGGCCGCCACGACCTCCTGAGAGGGGACCAGCTCGTCCACGGTCTTTTTGTGCATCCCCAGGTGGGCTTTCAGGCCCAGGATACGGGTCAGGGCCTCGGTGATGCGCTCCTCGCTGATGGTGCCGTCCTGATAGGCGGCCAGCATGGTGGCGAAGTCCTCGTCGGGGTCGTTGAAGAACAGGAACATGTCGCAGCCCGCGTTGATGCAGCGGGGCAGCATTTCCCGGCGGGTCATGCGGTCGGTCATGCCAACCATGTGGGAGGCGTCGGTGACGACCATGCCGTTGAAGCCCAGCTTATCCCGCAGCAGGCCCTTCATGATCTCCGGGCTGAGGGTGGCGGGCATCATGTCCTCGTCCTTCAGGTCGGGGTTGATGGCTCTGGCGTACTCCGGTAGCATGATGTGGCCCGCCATGATCGCGTCCAGACCGTTGTCGATGAGGGTCTTGTAGACCAGGCCATAGGTCTTGTCCCACTCGTCAGGGGTGAAATAGTTGACGTTGTTGGACAGATGGGCGTCCCGGAAGTCCTGGCCGTTGCCGGGGAAGTGCTTGGCGGCGCAGGCAAAGCCGGGGATAGTGTGCGCGCCCTGGACATAGGCGGCGCTCATCTTGGCTACCTTCTCCGGGTCGTTGCCGAAGGCGCGGCAGATGATCTCGGTGTTCTCCCAGTTATAGGCGATGTCGCAGACGGGGGCAAAGGCCATGTTGCAGCCGATGGAGGCTGCCTCCTCGTTGGCCATCTTGCCCAGAGCGTAGGCGTACTCCACCTTGTCGGTGGCGCCGATCTTGACGCCGGAGCCGATGGCGGTGCCGTCCGCACAGGCGCCGTCGCCGCCGCCCTCGGTGTTGCAGGCGATGAAGATGGGCACCTTGGCGTGGGTTTGCAGGGTGTGGTTCTGCTCCTGGACCTTCTTGCCGGGCATGTTGTTGTACCGGCAGCCGCCCAGGTGGTATTTCTCCATCAGCGTCTTGAGGTAGGCTTCATCCTGGGATTCGGTCAACTGGAAGAACAGTTGGCCCACCTTCTCCTCATCGGTCATGGAGGCGATGGTGTCCTCCACCCATTTGATGTCTTCGTCAGAGAGGTAATAGGGGTTGGCTTTCAAATCGACCATAATTGGCTCCTTTCTGCGGGCATCTTGCCCACAACGCGCATGGTTTGCATCTGGTTATGGTTGAATTTTTCATTACGAGAGGTTCTTGAGGAAGGCCGCGACCTTCTCCTCCTGATAGGCTCCGCCGTATTCGCCGCCGATGAGCTTGTCCACCGCCGTCTCCCGGAACTCCACCCAGGATTCCTTTTCGTGCTTCACCAGGATGGGGTAGTAATAGACGCCGTTCTTGGTGGCCGCGTCGTAGTCGCCGGGGGCGTCGCCGGTCATCAGCACGTTGGCCGGGTCATAGCCCTTTTTCAGCAGCTCCTGGATGCAGAAGGCTTTGCTGCCGGTGTCCTGGGCCAGCACCAGGTCCACATGGTCCAGCAGCTTGTACAGTTCCCACTCCTCCATGACCGCCTGGAGGTTGGCAGAGGAGACGATGACCACGTCCGCCCGCTCATTGGCATAGGCCAGGCCCTCCCGGACGCCCTCATAGGGCTTTTTCACCTCGAAGGGCAGGGCGTTGATGTTCTCGTTGACGCTTTCCGACCAGGACAGGGCCTTTTTCAGGCAGACGCTGCCGGTTTTCTCGATGGCCTTGGCGATGGCGCTGTTGGACAGCTCGTCGCTGTTGGCCGCCCAGTCCTCCAGGGACTCCAGGTCCTCGATTTTGGTGTACTGGTCGTTGACCTCCCGGAGCATCAGCGCCAGCCCCTTGAACCGGTTGATGCCGCGGGTCATGGTGTACAGGTTGATGTCGTTCCAGCGTGTCAGAATGGGGTCCTTCCACTGTTGCAGGCCCCATTCCTCCACCATGCACGGCCCAAAGCAGCGGATGTGCTTGATGTCCATGGTGTCCATTGCGCAACCATCAGAGTCCACGCAGATGAGGAAGTCCTTCTTTTTCTGGAAGGTTTCCAATTTGCCGCCCATTGTTTTGCCTCCTAACGATTGATTTGCAAAATAAAATGAAGCGTATACGCGATATCCATTCCATCCTATTTCACTTTGTTTTATTTTAAGCGTTTTCAGGCCATTTCGTCAAGCAGAATCAGCAAAGTCCCAACGAATATCCAAAGACAACTAAAAATCGACAAACTCACCAAAGCATTGCCTTCATGGGCGCGCCTGATTGTTCGATTATTCCAAGTTATCTTCCCTTCCGGCGGGATGGGGCACCTTGTTATAGGCAGGGCCGTATCCTGCGAATCAGAAAAAAATACAAGACAATAAGGATATAGCAGAAGCGTGAGCATTTATACTTTTGCGCAGCCCTGGCAAACAAATCAGAGCGAAAGCCGCAGCCGGCCTTCGCTCCAGCACAGCAGGCTCCCGCCCCAGCCCGCCGCCCAGCAGAGAAGCGCCTCTTTGGCGGCGATGTCCTTTGTCTGGGGGATGATACGAAACCAGTCCTCCAGCCGTTTCCCGGCGGCCTGCAACAGGCGAACCCAAAAGCCAAAGTCGCTCCACTGGGGCGGGGTCAGCCAGCCGGGGAGATGTGCCATGCCAACGGGCACCAGTGCCGCCGCCAGCAACACCATTCCCCAGAACACCGCCCGGCGGAGGGCCAGCCGCCGGATGGGATACCGCCTTTTCAGCGCATAGAGGCACCAGACTCCGCAAATCACCAAGGGGACCCAGTTCAGCAGCCGCAGCAGCGACCCCATCTGGGGGCCGTACACGGCTCCGGCCCAGTCGTCCAGTCCCGCCATCGCCATAAAGTCGTTGGCCGCGGCCACCGGGTCGTCCCCAATGTCTCCGGTCAGCTCCAGGCAGGTGGCCCCCACTGCCGTCTCCGCAGGCAAATAGAGCAGAGAAGCCGCCCCTTGAAACACCCCGGAAACCACCCACGTTTCCCCGTTCCAGGTAAATTCC
>JAJPXR010000003.1 GCA_021205375.1 Clostridiales bacterium
GGGTTTCTATTGCAGACCTCAGTACATACCATAAATATGTTGGAAAAACCAAAGAAACCATATCAGATGTAGCCGTCAAAGAATCGGGCATAAAAACGGTTCCAGCAAATACGGTGATTATGAGTTTTAAGTTGTCGATTGGAAAAACAGCTATTACCGTAAGGCCAACCTATACAAACGAGGCAATTATGGCGTTCATTCCAACTGGCAAGTATCAGATTTTACCGGAATATGCGTACTATCTGTTTAGTGGTAAAAATTGGTCAGCAGGCAGCAATAAGGCTGTTATGGGGATAACGCTGAACAAAGCCACCTTGCAGAACGTTGAAATAACAGTGCCAAGTCTGGATGTTCAGCGCAGCGTCATTGAAAAATTAGACAAAATCAGTGAAGTTATTGCATTACGAGAGGAACAACTTTCCAAGCTGGACGAACTGGTAAAAGCCCGATTTGTCGAGATGTTTGGCGACCTGAAAATAAACCCGATGGGATGGCCGGTGGAAGAATTTTCTGATTTTGCAATTATCGACTGCAACATGACCACTGATTACGAAAAATATGCTGATTATCCACATATCGGTATTGATAGTATCGAAAAAGGAACTGGTGAACTTAAAGGGTATCGTACTGTCAAAGAAGATGGCGTTATCAGCGGAAAATACATTTTCACACCGCAACATATTATTTATAGCAAGATTCGACCAAACTTAAATAAGGTTGCTTTGCCAAATTTCGATGGGCTGTGTTCTGCCGATGCTTATCCTATATTGCCAAAACAGGATAAATGCAATCGGGTGTTTCTGGCGATAGCAATGCGGTCAGAGTTCTTCTTGGAGTATATTCTCCAATTTAGTTCTCGCACCAATTTGCCTAAAGTGAATCGAAAGGCGATAGCAGGTTTCCGTATGCCTTTGCCCCCATTAGCCCTCCAAACCCAATTCGCCGCCTTCGTCCGCTCCACCGACCAGACCAAATCCACCATCCGGGCCAGCCTGGACGAGTTGGAAACGCTGAAAAAATCGCTGATGCAGCAGTATTTCGGCTGACGGGAAGTTCTTATTCAACGTTATCGAATCAACCACGAAAGGAAGGTAACGACCATGATCGACTTTAACAACGGCTCTTTTGTCAAGCTGCGCAAGGATTCCACGGTACGGGAGCGGGGGGTGGCCGCGCTGCTCATCCCCGGCGAGGAGGTGCTGGGCAGCTACACCGCCATGCGGGATTACATCGTGTTCACCAACAAGCGGGTCATCTCCGTCAACGTCCAGGGCATCACCGGCAAAAAGAAGGACTACACCTCCATGCCCTACAGCAAGGTCTCGGTCTTTTCCGTGGAGACCTCCGGGACGCTGGACCTGGACAGCGAACTGGAGCTGTATTTTTCCGGCGTGGGCAAGGTCACGTTTGAGTTTACGGGCGCGTCCGACATCGTGGCCATCGGCCAGGCGATCTCTATGTATGTGTTGAAGTAAGCACAGGGAAGGAGACCACTCATGAAAACTTTTACCATCATTGGCGGTGTCAACGGCGTGGGGAAAAGCTCGCTGACCGGCGTCCTCAAGGGCCAACTGAAAGACCTGGGGATCATCATTGATGTGGACAAAATCGCCGCGACAAAGGCAGGCGGGGACAACCTGAAAGGCGGGCGGATCGCGGTGCGACGCATCCAGGACTGCCTGGACAAGGGCATCTGCTTTACACAGGAGACGACGCTCAACGGCTTCACCACCGCGAAGCGGGCCTCTGCCGCCGGGTATCACATCCGCCTGTTTTATGTGGGTTTGGACAGTCTGGAAGAGAGCCTCCAGCGCATCGAAAACCGGGTGGCTCACGGCGGCCATGATATCCCCACCGACACGGTCAAGCGGCGCTTTTCCTCCCGGTGGAGCGCTGTGGCGGACGTGCTGCCCTATTGTGATGAAGCGGTGTTCTACGACAACTACAACGGCTTTGTCGAGGTGGCAGAGTACCGCAACGGGGAACTGTTGCTGAAAGGGGATTACCGCCCTGCCTGGGTGCTGGAGCTGCAAACATATCTGGCGGGACAATAAAAAATCCTGTTGCAAAACATTGGGGTCAGGTAAAGCACCTGGCCCCAATGTTTGTTGTGATCAGATTTGTTTTGCGCCGCTTTGTGCTTCACTCCACAGATTTCAGCGACTCCGCCATGTCGATGCCCCGTATCTTCCGCCGGAGGATCAGGTCGGTGGCCACGGTGAACAGGATGACCATGCCCACGGTGAGCAGATAGCTGACTGGCTTGAGGATGGTTTTGAAATACACCATATCCACCTGGATTTGCGCGATGACAAAGGCGTGGAGGGCCACACCCAACGGCAGGCCGCAGCAAATGCCCATCAGAGAGAGGATGAAGTTCTCCCGGAACACATAGGACCCCGTCTCGCTGGCGTGGAAGCCCAGCACCTTGATGGTGGCGATCTCCCTGGCCCGCTCGGAGATGTTGATGTTGCCCAGGTTGAACAGCACCACGAAGGCCAGCGCCCCGGCGCAGGCCAGCACCAGAATGACCACATAGTTCAGGCTGTTCATCATGTTGTCGATGGCGCTGCGGGTGTCCGACACCACGGAGACGTTGGAGACGGCGTCCTGCCCGGAGAAGGCGGCGGAAACGCTGTGTTCGTCCACGTCCTCGTTCAGCCGCAGCACCAGCGTCTCCGGCTCACAGTCCTCAGAGAAAACGGCGGCGTAGGTCTCGCCGGTCATATAGACATAGTTATAAACGTAGTTTTCCACCAGCCCCACCACAGTGGCCTCGCCCCTGGTGCTGTCGTTGACGGTGAGGGTCACGGTGTCGCCCACTTCCACCCCGGCCAGAGTAGCCAGCTTCTGGGTGATGAGGACTTCTCCCGTGCCGGGATAGGCCACGGTCTCGCCGTCCAGGTGCAGGTCAAAGACCTGGGTGATGTTCTCGTCGTCCGAGGCGACGAAGTACACCGTCTTGGTGGCCTCGCTGCCGGTCAGGTCGCCGGACCACATCCGGGCCACCGCCTGGGTTTCGATTTGGTCACCGCAGTTTTCCGCGGTCCAGTCCAGGTCGTCCTGAGTGATGGGGTCGTCATAGGTGACGGTCAGGTCATACTTCTGAATGTCGTCATATTGATAGTTGGCGATGTCGGCGATGGAGTCGTTGATGCCGAACCCGGTGAGCACCAGGGCGGTACAGCCCGCAATGCCCAAAATCATCATGAACATCCGCTTTTTAAAGCGGAAAATGTTCCGCAGGGTCACTTTATGCAGGAATTTCAGCCGGCTCCACAGGGGCGTGATGCGTTCCAGGAAGATGCGCTTGCCCGCTGCTGGGGCCGCCGGACGAATCAGGTCGGCGGGGGTGCTCTCCATGGTGCGGCGGCAGGCGAACCAGGTGGTCCCGGCGGAGCAGAGCAGCGACGCCGCCATGGAGATCGCCAGCAGCGAGTAGTCGTACACAAAGAGGAAGCCATTGATGTTGTAAATCATCTGATAGGCTTTCCAAATGACGAAGGGGAACAGGCACCCGCCCAGGAAGAAGCCCAGCAGACAGCCCAGTGCCGCCGCCGTGCCGGAATAGAGCAAGTATTTGGTCAGGATGGCGCCGCGGCTATAGCCCAGGGCGCGCATGGTGCCGATTTGGGTGCGGTCATCGTCTACCATCCGAGTCGTGGTGGTGGAGCAGACCAGCGCCGCGATGAGGAAGAAGAACACCGGGAATACCCCAGCCAGCCGGTCCACGATCTGGGAGTCGCTCTCGAAGGTGACGTATCCGCTGTTGGTGCTGCGGTCCAGCACGTAC
>JAJPXR010000161.1 GCA_021205375.1 Clostridiales bacterium
TTGCCTCCCCTGAAAGGGGAGGGGGACCATGCGAAGCATGGTGGAGGGGTTTTCCAGCACATGGCTGAGCAAAGGAACAACCAATAAACTCTATTAGACCTTTTGGTTCTTGGCGATGGGCAGCGGATAGTTCTGATGTCCGGCCAATCTGGAGTTGGCGGAGAAGGTGACGCCCTTGTCGCCGATGACGTAGTTCAGGTCGGCGTTCTCGCCCACGGTGCAGTCCTTCATGAGGATGGAGTTCTTCACGACGGCGCCCTTGCCGACTTTGACGTTACGGAAGATGATGGAGTTCTCCACGGTGCCCTCGATGATGCAGCCGTCGGCGATGACGGAGTTCTTCACCGCGCTGCCGGGAGCGTAGTAGGTGGAGGCGTCGGTGCGGTCCTTGGAGTAGATGGGACGCTCCGGCGTGAACAGGTCGGCCATGACCTCCGGCTTCAGCAGGTCCATGGACCGCTCCAGATAGGCGGGGATGGAGGTCAGCCGGGCGGCGTAGTTGTCGAAGATGTAGGGGACGATCTTCAGCTTATCCTTGTTGGGGATGAGCACGTGGCGGGACAGGGAGTACTGGTTGTGGGCGGCGCAATCCTTGACGCTGCGGCTCAGGAACTCCTTGGACATGATGTAGATGTTCAGGCACTCCAGACCCACAGCCTCGTCGGGGTTGCGGAGCACGTCCACCTTGCCGTCCTCCTGGGGAACGATGTAGGTGGTGCAGGAGGGCTTGCCGGAGTAGTTGTGGGTGCAGACGGGGGTCACGTCCGCGCCGGAGGCCAGGTGGGCCTCAAAGACCGCGGCCAGGTCGATGTTGGCGGCCAGGTCGCCGTCAGCCAGCAGGACATACTCCTGACGGATGTCGTCCACATAGCTGCCCAGGTTGGCCAGGGCTTCCATACGGCCGCGGGGGTTGCCGGAACCGGACTTCTGGGAGAAGGGAGGCAGCAGGCGCAGGCCGCCGCGTTTCCGGGTCAGGTCCCAATCCTTACCGGACTCCACGTGGTCCAGCAGGGACTGATAGTTCTCCTCCAGCACCAGGCCCACGTCGATGATGCCCGCGTTGGTGCAGTTGGAGAGCATGAAGTCGATCATACGATAGCGTCCGCCATAGGGAACGGAGGACATGGAGCGGATCTCGGTCAGCGGACCCAGATCATATTCAGCCTGATTGGTGAAAATAATGGCATGGAGATTCTTAAGCATTATTTGTCACCGCCTTTCTTCTCAGGATAGAGCATAGCGCCGGCCTCGATTTTAGCGCCGGGGGCGATGTTGACGCCCTTGCCGACAACGGCGATTTTCTTGTTGGGGTCATCATAGACCTGGTCGGAGCCAACGTGGGCCCCTGCGCCGATGACGGCGTCCTCAGCGATGATGGCGTATTCCACCACCGCGCCGGGCTTGATGACCGCGCCGGGCATGATCATGGAGTAACGGACGACAGCGCCGTTGCCCACCTGAACGGAGTCGGAGATGATGGAGTTCTCCACATCGCCGTCGATGATGCAGCCGCTGGAGATGAAGGAGTGCTTCAGGGAAGCGTGGGGCAGGATGGAGTGAGGCGGACGGATGGGGTTCCGGGCGAACAGGGGCCACTCCTTGTCGTAGACGTTCAGGTCGCCGTTGGGGTCCAGGATGTCCATGTTGGCGTCCCACAGGGAGTTGATGGTGCCCACGTCTTTCCAGTAGCCGTTGAACCGATAGACCATCATCTTCTCACCGGCGTTGAGCATGTTGGGGATGATGTTCTTGCCGAAGTCGTTGGAGGAATCGGGGTCGGCCTCGTCCTCGATGAGGTACTGGCGCAGCTTGCTCCAGGTGAAGCAGTACACACCCATGGAGGCCAGGTTGCTCTTGGGATGAGCGGGCTTCTCCTCGAACTCATAGATGGTGTCGTCGTCGTTGACGTTCATGATGCCGAAGCGCTTGGCCTCTTCCATGGTAACGGTCAGGACGGAGATGGTGGCGGCGGCGTTGTTGGCCTTGTGGACGGCCAGCATTTCGGTGTAGTCCATCTTGGAGATGTTGTCGCCGGAGAGGACGATGACGTACTCAGGGTCGTACTGGTCGATAAAGCCGATGTTCTGATAGATGGCGTTGGCAGTGCCGGCATACCAGGAGCCGTCGCCGCCGGAAGTGGAGTAGGGGGCCAGGGAGTGCAGGCCGCCGTTGGCGCGGTCCAGGTCCCAAGGCTCGCCGTTGCCCAGGTAGACATTCAGCTCCAGGGGCTGATACTGGGTCAGCACGCCGACGGTGTCGATGCCGGAGTTGACGCAGTTAGACAGCGGAAAGTCGATGATACGGTACTTGCCGCCGAAGGGGACGGCAGGTTTGGCCACGTTCTGGGTCAGCGCGTATAAACGGCTGCCCTGACCGCCTGCTAGCAGCATGGCCACACATTCCTTTTTCATTGGTCAGTTCACCTCAACACTAGATTTGCTCGTTAGAAATTCTGGCGGCACTTCTGCCTGACCGAGTGGCCGGTCCCCCGCAGACTGTCCGGCTGCCGCTCCCTGCCACTGCGCGAAAGCGCTGCGACAGGCCGGAGCCTGCGGGGAAACACCCTCCCGGATCGACCGGAGTGTTATCAGTCCTTCTAATTGTTATATGTACCGGCAAAGCGCCGAATTACATCAAAGTTGGGTCACGGGGCGGTGGTGGAAATGGGGCTGCGCCCGTTCGGGCCGCCGGTGGACGCACCGCAGCACCACCGCCGTCATGGGCGGCAACGACAGCAGCAGGCCGGAGCCGCCGGGTCCGCAGCTCTGGACGGAGCGCATTCCCTGGGTGCTGCTGATCTGGCCCTGACCGCCGTAGGCCACGTCGTCGGTGGAAAAGACCACCTCGTAGGCCCCGCCGCAGGGGATGCTGATGCGGTGGCGGGCCTGCTCCACCGTGGCGGAGAAGTTGGCGGCAACGAAGTAGTCGCAGCCGTCGTGCCCCTGGCGGACATAGACGATCATCTGGTCCCGCGCGCCGTTTTTGATCACCCGGAAGCTCTCATCCGCGTCCCGCTCCCACAGGGCGGGGGTGGAGAGGTAGAAGTTGTTGGCCTCCCGGAAGAAGCGTTGCTGCTTCTGGTAGGTGTCGTACTGGAGCAGGTGCCAGTCCAGGGACTGGAGGCAGTTCCAGGAGTTGCGCTGGCCGAACTCGGTGCCCATCATGGTCAGCTTGCTGCCGGGCTGGGTCAGGAAAAAGAGGTAGAAGGCCCGCACCTGGGCGAACTGGGTGTGGTCGTCCCCCTGCATCCGGGCGGCCAGCGAGGGCCGGGGCGCGGCGATCAAATCGTGGGAAAGGGGGAGGACGCAACTGGAGGAGGGCCTTGGAGCCGCAGAGAAGATCGAGGTGGTCTGCCTGGGGTCGGTGAGCCGGGCCAGCATTTTTTCCACCCAGTCGGTGTTCCAGCAGTGGTCGAAGCCGGTCAGCTCCTGTGGCTCTCCGGCGTAGGTGGTCACAAAGGGGAACCGTTCGTGCATCACCTGGTTCATGCGGCTGATGAATCCGGCGGCCTCTGTGGGGGTGCCGGTGAAGTGGAACCCGTCCACATGGTATTTCTCCAGCCAGAAGAAGGCGGCGGAGATCAGGAAGTTCTCCACCTCCGGCTTGGACAGGTCGAACTCGCAGACCCGGCTGGCCAATTCCTCCTCGGAGGCGATGGGGGTGAGCGAAAACCTGGGGGAACGGCCCGCCTGGGTGCCCTGCCGATACCTGGGAAGCATATCCTTTTGCTCCTCGGTCCTGGGGGCGGG
>JAJPXR010000253.1 GCA_021205375.1 Clostridiales bacterium
GCAGGGAGGGGCAACGCCCCGGAAGTGCCGCTTGACGGCGGAGGCACGAAGTGCCAGAAGTACCCCTTGAGGGTAGCGGCGGGTTTTCTGCCAAAAGCGCAAAAAAACGCCGCTGGGACGGCAGTACAGGCGTATGATGAAGCGATACGCCACAGCCCCATGATTGAAAAAAATCCCACTCCACTTGCCGTGTTCAGCAAATGGAGTGGGACGAGGTGCTTTTTATGATGCAGCGGCCTGTTGTGCATTGCTTGTTAGCGGGTCTGCGCGGAAGGAGCCGTACATCGCCGTGCAGGACCCCAACCACTACGGGGAGGACGTCATCAAGACTGCCTGATGCGCTGCCTTCTCAAGTGTGATAGAATAAGGCTGGCAATCGGGCGAAGCATCCCTTTTGCCAGCCTTATTCTAAAATGCCAAAAAATTCTTTTGCTATACCATCGAGCTGCGATGAAATTTCGGGGAACGGGCAATTCAAATCCAGTGTTTTCACGTCGATTCGGTTTCCGCTCATTTGATAGCTGTTGTCCGGCTGAATTGCCTCATCGGTCTGGGCGTACAGCGGCATCCCAGAGACAGAGTGAGGCGTGCCTGACAGAGCAGCATCCTTGTTTTTGAGAATGCGGTTCCGGTAGGCGTTGACGAAAATACATCACTGCGAATCTCCGTCGTCACCTGATATACTCCACCCTCATGCCCGTTCTCGGTTTCCGTGGATAGGTCCCGTCATAGTTTCCAAAGGCAGCCGCGCGCAAATCGTCTCGTCCCCGCCAAGGCCCAGGGGTTCGAGACAGTCCCTTATCAGCGGGTTTTCGTCCAGCCAGTGGAGCTGGTTGATCCAGCAGGAGCCGACGCCCAGCGCCTCCGCGGTGAGCAGCATATTTTGCAGGGCGCAGGCGGAATCCGCCATGGCGTTGGGGTAGCCGCGCCGGTTCGCCACCACCACAAGGGCGGGCGCATGGTAGTCATAGACATAATCTCCCTGCTTCGACCGCTTGATGGAGTTTTGGATGCTGAGATACTGCCCTTCGGCAAGCTCCATCCCGGCAAAAGCCTCTTCCCCCCGCCCGGGGTGGTTACCCCCCCCCCCCCGTGGGGTCATCACTATACAGGGCGGGGCCGGGCCGGGGCCGCGGGGGGCCCCCCCCGGGCCGCCTCCACGATGGCGGACAGCGCCTCCTCCGAAAGCGGTGTATCGTTAAACTTGCGGACGGAACGCCGGTTCCGAATGATCTCTTCTACGTTGGTCATTTTTTGCCTCCTGTTTTACGATTTGTGCAGCTGCGCCACCTTCCCCCGCTTTACCTTGTCCGGCTGCTTGATGGCATAGCAAGCGGACTGCTCCTCCACGGCGGTGATATTTTGCCCGGCGGTGCTTCTTTTGGCTTCCACTACGCCTACCGGGACGCCACAAAGAGCGCATCCTTTTTGGGACTACATTCCATCATAATACTTCTTCATAAAAAAGCAATTACAAGTACGAGGTTTCCTGCTTTTCAGGATGCAGGGTCATCGGGAATGACGCCCTCCCAAACCGCCTGATCCAGTGCCTTGTTGAGATAGAGGTTCATATTCCGTGATAAAGATGTGCCAAAAGAGATGTACGAAGTGCGGACCCGTAAAATTCTCCTGATTTCCAACTCTATTGCATCCACCAGCACGATTATCCATGCAGGCTCAAATCCGAAAAACCTTGATATTGGCAGTTTGTTAAGCACCGTTGCGCACCTGTTCCTGGATGTCCGGTTCATTGCGCGAATCAAACGGGAATACGTTGAAGCGAAAATTCAAAACGGACTACAAGCAGAGTTCGAGGAAATTGATCGACTTTACAGCGAAATCTAGCACAAAGGAAGGTTCCGCTTAAAGCTGTGCAAAGACCGTAAAAATCAGCAAGCACTCACAGACAATTACCACCCGATGAACACCAACGCCGCTATCCTGTGCGCAAGGTAGCAGCGTTGGTGCCAGACTGAGAGAGAACGCTCCTGGCGACCCACTGGAAATGATGGAATCAAAAGAACTTGGAAAAGTATTGTGCGTTTTTCACAAATGAGTAAAGGTTTACCTGAGCAAAACGCCGAAAATTGCTTTGGTTGATTGACATTTAACTGGTTAATCTTTATACTTGGGTAAAGGATTACTCAAATCTAGAACGAGTGATTCCATCCAAGAACGAACAGAAAAAACAAGGAGGTTTCTATGGGAACAAAAATCGAACAGGCCTACCGGCTTGCACAGGAGCGGTATGCGGCGCTGGGCGTGGATACTGAAAGCGCCATCCGCACCCTGCTGAAAACGCCTGTGACCTTCAACGCCTGGCAGTTGGACGACGATGCGGGCTTCCTGAAAGTGGAGCGGAGCGGTGGCGGTGGCGTGATGGCCACCGGAAACTATCCGGGCCGCGCCAGAAACGCGGCAGAGCTGATGCAGGATGCCAAAAAGGTCTTTTCTCTGGTGCCGGGAACCCATAAGCTCAGCGTGCAGTCCAAACAGATCGCCACTGAAAAGCCCGGCGTGGATTTGGACAACATCGAAAAGGAATACTACCAGCCCTATGTGGATTGGGCAAAGGAAAACGGCTATGGCCTGGACTTCAACCCTAGTTGTTCGGGACACCCCATGTCCGCCAGTGGGTTCACGCTGGCCAGCGCCGACGAGGGCGTCCGCCGGTTCTGGATCACGCACTTCAAGAAGGCCAGCGAAATTGCGGAATATCTTGGAGAATCCGTGGGGATGCGCTGCATTACCAACTATTGGATACCAGACGGTTACAAGGATTACCCGGCGGATATGTACGCCCCCAGAGAACGGCTGGAGCAGTCGCTGGATGAGATCTTTGACCGCCCTCGCCGCCTGGAATACAACATCGACACGCTGGAGGCCAAGTTGTTCGGCATCGGCGTGGAGGCCTACACCGTCGGCTCCCATGAGTTTTACATGGGCTACGGCGCCCGCAACCACATCCCTCTCTGTTTGGACGCGGGCCACTTCCACCTCTCAGAGGACATCTCCAACAAAATTTCCGCCCTGTTGCTGACCTTCGACGAGCTTTTGCTCCATGTGACGCGGCCTATGCGGTGGGATTCGGACCATGTGGTGTCCTTCGACGACCCGACCCAGGCCATCTTTAATGAGATCGTCCGCAACCACTGGCTGGATCGGGTCAACATCGGCACGGACTACTTCGACGCCTCCATCAACCGGGTGGCTGCCGGAGTCCTGGGCTTGCGCAACGCAGACAAGTGCTTCCTGCGGGCGCTGCTGGAGCCGACAGAGGCCATCCGCCAGGCAGAGCAGGAAGGTAACTACACCAGACGGCTGGCCATGATGGAGGAGAGCAAGACCCTGCCCTTCAACGCGGTGTGGGACTACGTCTGCGAGCAGTCAGACCTGCCGGTGGGAATGCAGTGGATTGACGAAGTGGAACAATACGAGCGCCAGGTGCAGTCTAAGCGGCAGTAATCTGGCTCCGCTCATTTCGTCATTTTCCAAATTTGTATGGTCATTTTGCACAAAAGAGTAAAGGTTTACTCATGCAATCTGCCGAATTTTAAACTGGGTATTGACAAATAAGTTGGCAAATCATATAGTTATACTCACAAGTGAGTAAAGGTTTACCCAGATAAATTTGGAATCGCCCGCGAAAGCGTCTGCCCCTCCCGTGGTTCTATAATAAATGTTGGGGTCAGGTAAAGCACCTGGCCCCAAATTCATAA
>JAJPXR010000116.1 GCA_021205375.1 Clostridiales bacterium
GAATTTGGGGCCAGGTGCTTTACCTGACCCCAACATTTATTATAGAACCTTTTTATCATCTTTGCGTCCGCTCAGGCGCAGTCTGTCACCGGAGGATGTTCAGCGCCAGGCACAGCACCAGCATACACCCCAGCAGCACGCCGGAGCGTTTCAGGGCATAGTCCTCCGCCGCCTTGGTTTCCTCTGTCTGCGCTTCGCCGTCCTTCTGGCTCATATGGATGTGGTAGAGCTTCTGACCCGACCACAGCAGCAGCCCAATGCAGAGGAAGATGAGAACCCACAGCACAGTCATTTCTGTCACCTGTCCTTCTAAAACGGTAGATTTCCAGCAATTAAGGCGACGCCGAACACGATCAGCGCAATCGTCACCACCCGCCGCGCCAGCGCCTCGTCCAGCCGCTGGCTGCTTTTCATGCCCAAAAACAGCCCCACCAGCATCACAGGGAGCAGCAGCAGGGCCTGATGGACCACCTGGGCGGTGATAATGCCCAAATAAGTGTACGCCACCACCCGGAAGGTGCTCTCCACGATGAAAACCGCGCAGATGGTGCCCTTAAACTCCCGGCTGTCGCTGGTGACACGGCTGACATAGGCCGCCAGCAGCGCGCCCACGCCGTACAGTCCACACAGCACACCGGAGAGAACGCCGATGACCGCCAGCACCAGTTTGGACTGCTGCCGCTGCTCCTTCTGCCGCTCCCGGAGCAGCATTTCAACGCCCAGCGCCGTGATGACCACGCCGAAAAACAGCTTCACCGCCTGGGAATCCGCGTTTTTCAGCAACAGCACGCCGGGGATGTTGCCCGCCAGCACCAGCAGGCTCAGGAGGCCGCAGTAGTGCCACTGGACGGACTTGCGCTCCGACCAGACCAAAATGAAATTGCTGGGGTAGACCACCAACAGCTCCACCGGCGAAATAGCCACGTTAGCGTTGGCAAAGCTCAGGATGCCGGTGAAAACCAGCGTGTTGGCGAAGCCGCACAGCCCCTTTACAAAAAAGGCGCACAGCGTCGCCGCGATCCACAGCCCCATCTCTCTTTCCTCTTCTCCCGTCAGTAAGTGACCCGGAACTCCCGCTCCGGCGCCGTGGGGATGTCTGACACATCCACCCAGTCCACTCTGGCGTAGCGCATATGGCGGAGGTCCGCCAGCAGCGCGTCCAGGTCAGCGCTGGGACCCTGGACCTCCATCTCCACCGTGCCGTCGTCGCAGTTGCGCACCCAGCCGGTCAGGTTTCTCTGGCGGGCCAGGTTCGACGCCTGCCAGCGGAAGCCGACCCCCTGCACCTGGCCGTGAAACACCATCCGCCGCCGCACAGCGCCAGCCGAGGTCGGGCGGGAAGGCGCTTTTTTCTCCTGTCTGCGAAACCAGTCCACGGTCTGTCGCCCCTTTCTGCTTCTTCGGGTGTTTCCTGATTGGGAGCGATCACAGTCCCAAACTGCCCAGGTTCAGGCCGCCGGTGATGCGGTTCATGGTCTCGGAGGCGTCCTTATCCGCCTGGGCCATGGCGTCGTTGATGGCGGTGAGCACCATGTCCTGAAGCAGCTCCGCGTCCTCCGGGGACAGGGCCTCCGGGTCGATGGTGATGGACTTGAGCCGGTGCTGGCCCGTGACCACCACCTTCACCGTGCCGCCGCCGGACTGGGAGGTGTACTCCCGGTTCTGGAGGTTGGTCTGGTTCTTCTGCATATCGGCGGACATCTTCTGGGCCTGCCGCAGCATGTTCTTGTCTACGCCGCCCATGCCCCGCATGTTGCGGCTGTTGTATCCTTTTGCCATGGTTCAAACTCCTCTATTGTTTAATTAGCAATTAGCAGTGTGCAATGATAGCAAAAACCAGCCTTTTCTCATAGCCTTGCTGCGAGAAATACAGCTTGATTTCCGGCAACTCTTTTGCAGTGAATCGGGCTAAAACCCCATCCATTGCTAATTGCTCATTGCAAATTGCACATTACATCTGTATCTCACTCTACCGTAACGATGTTCTTCCCCTCACCCTGGGCGAAGGCCAATAGTTCTTCCATCGGGTCCGGCTCAGCCGGGGACGGTTCCGGGACGGGTTCGGCCTTTTGGGACGGCGCAGAGCCTTGCTCAACAGACTCTGACTCTGTATGGGCAGGCGTCCGGGCTGCTTCGTGCGCTCTGGTCTGCGGCATCTGCGGCTTTGCACCGGTCTCTTCCGGTTTTCCCACCACCAATTGCACCTGCACCGGGCGGCGGGCCTTTGCGGTGGCGGCCTGTTCCAGTTTGGCCCGCCGGTCCTCGCCGGAGAACCATTTTTTGGTCCCGTCGTCGGAGACATACAGGGTCAACACGCCGTCGGCGTACAGCCCCGACACCATCTGCTTGGAGATGAATCCGAACGCGATGGGTCCCACCACGCTTTGCAGCGTGGGGGCCAGCTCCTGCCAGAATCGTGGGTCGCCCTGCCGATGGCCGCCGACGGCTTTGTTTCGCTTCGTCTTTTGCATCGGGGGTCGAGCCAATCGGGCGGTGTGTTTCATTGCCGCTGGAGCGGGCTGCGCCTCCGGCAAGGATGGTCCCTCCGGCAGCGATACGCCTTCCAAAACAGGCGGCTCCTCCGGCAGGGGTGGAAATTCGTCCGGCAAGGGTTGCTCTTCAATCGGTTCCGTGATGAACGCCGTTGGTACATCGTCCGTGGGCAGGTCTTGTGCCTCTTCCTGGGATGTGGCTGGTTCGGAAATTGGTCCTTCTCTTGGCTCCGCTGCCGGGGATGCTCCCTCAAAAGGGCGGCGTATTCCTCCCCTGTCTGATGACGGTATCTGCCCGTTGGCCCAGGCCGCCTCAAGGCAACTCAGCCGCTCGGAAAGGCTCAGCACCGAGCCGTCCAGCGTTCGGTCGCACAGTTGGATGATGCAAAGCTCCGCGTCGGTGCGCCGGTTGGCGCTGGTTTTCAGCTTGGCCTGGGTGTCCTGGAGCAGGGTCAGCATATGCAGCAGCCGCTGACTGGACATCCCCCTCGACAGGGCCTGCATGGTGGCCTCGTCGTATCCTCCGGCCATCAGGCCGGGGGCGCTGCCGCCGGTGGTCTGCCGCAGCAGCAGGTCGCGGGTCAGCCCCGCCAGCTCGGAGAGCACCGCCCCCACGTCTTTGCCGGCGGCGTACAGCTCCCCCAGCTCGGTCAGGGCCTGTGCGGTGTCGCCCCGGCGGATGTGGTTCATAATATGGGCGGTCTTGGTGTTCCCCGCGAGGCCCAGCGCGTCCAGCACGGCGTCCTTGTCCACCCGCCCGCCGGAGACCGCGCACTGGTCCAGCAGCGAGAGAGCATCCCGCAGGGCGCCGTCCGCCAGCCGCGCCAGCAGCGCGGCCCCGTCCTCAGTCAGGTCAATGCCTTCCGCCTGGGCGATGTAGCGCAGACGGTTCTGGATGTCGGAGGGCTGGATGCGCTTGAAGGAGAAGCGCTGACACCGGGACAAAATGGTGGCCGGGACCTTGTGCAGCTCAGTGGTTGCCAGAATGAACATCAGATGTTCCGGCGGCTCCTCCAGAATTTTCAGCAGGGCGTTGAAGGCGGCCACCGACAGCATATGAACCTCGTCGATGATATACACCCGGCGACGCACCGCGGCGGGGGCGTAAACTGCCTCGTCCCGCAGGGCGCGGACCTGGTCCACGCCGTTGTTGGAGGCGGCGTCCAACTCCACCACGTCCAGGATGGAGCCGCTGTCAATGCCCCGGCAGGCGGCACACTGG
>JAJPXR010000231.1 GCA_021205375.1 Clostridiales bacterium
GGCACCTTCGGCAAGGTGGACATCGTGGCGGGCTGCGAGGGCTACACCGGCGCGCCGGTGCTGGCGGCGCGGGCCGCTGTCCGGGGCGGAACGGGACTGGTCTTTTTGCAGGTACCCCGCTGCGTCTACCCCATCATTGCCGTCAAGTGCGACGAGGCCATGCCCTCCCCCCTGCCCGACCAGGGAGGCAAGCTGGGCGCGGAGGCTCTGACGCTGATTTTGGAGCGGGCAAAGGGCTGCGACGCGGTGCTGCTCGGCCCCGGCCTGGGCCGCAGCGAGGGTTCGGACCAACTGGCGCGGGAAGTGGCAAAAAATCTCGAAAAGCCCCTTGTGCTGGACGCGGATGGTCTAAACGCCGTCAGCGGGCATATATCTATCCTGCGGGGGCGGAAAAGCCCCACTGTGCTGACCCCCCACGACGGGGAGTTCGCCCGGTTCACCGGCCACTGGCCGGGGGAGGACCGCCAGGCCGAAGCGCTGGCGCTGGCGGAGCAGACCGGGGCCGTGGTGGTCCTCAAGGGCCACCGCACCGTCATTGCAGAGCCGGGCGGTTCCCTCTGCGTCAACACCACCGGCAACGCGGGTATGGCGAAAGGCGGCAGCGGCGACGTGCTGGCCGGACTGACCGTCTCCCTGCTGGCTCAGGGGATGAGCGCCTTCCACGCGGCGGCGGCGGCGGTCTGGATTCACGGCAGAGCCGGGGACCTGTGCCGGGACGAGCTGGGAGAGCGGGCCATGACCCCCAGCGACCTGATCTCCCACTTGGGGGCAGTGCTAAAACCGCTGGAAGAATAGGAGAAACGCAAATGCACCTGAAACAGGGTGTACAAAGGATAAGTTTTGTGGTATTCTTTTTGTTCGGCCTGCTGCTGAGCGGCTGCGGCGGGGCATCCGGGCCGGAGGACGCGGTGCGGGAGATGCGCAGCCTTTACCAGAATGCGGAGAGCGTCTCCGGCGCGGCGGACATTACCGCCGACTACGGCCAGCGGGTCTACACCTACACCGCCGCGGTGGAGGGGACCGTCTCCGCCGGGACGCTGACGGTACAATCCCCGGAGAACATCGCCGGGACGGTGATTCAGTGGGCGGAGGACGCCACCTCCCTTTCCTACGAGGAGACCACCCTGGAGACCGGCGCGCTCAGCGAAAGCGGCCTCTCTCCCGCCGACGCCATCCCCGCTGTGCTGGCCTCCTGTCGGGCCGGGGCGCTGGTGGAGTGCGCCTGGGAGGAGGACGGCGGGGTCCTCTATGCCGCGCTGGAGAACCCGGAGGACGAGAGCGTCACCGTCTCCTGTTGGTTCGACGCGGAAAATTACGTTCTCCAACGCACAGAGCTGGCCGAGGACGGGACCACCGTGCTGACGCTGGTGTTCTCTGACTTCGGCATTACGCTGGCCGCGCAGGAGTGAGAGGCCAGTGTTGGAACCGAAATATTTGCGGAAAACTGCACTATATGGAGCAAAAACGCACACCAAACAGCAAGCACTATCCCCTCTTGCCTCCGCCGTCAAGCGGCACTTCCGGGGCATTGCCCCTCCCTGCCCTGAAAGGGGAGGAGGGCCGCCGCCCTTAGGCGGTGGCGGAGGGGTTTCACAGCAAAGCAATGCACAGGAAAACAACAACGTGCATTTACGAAAGAAGCGAGACGATACTATGAAAAACTACTTCGGCGGCGAGACGGAACGGAGCTGGGCGGAGGTCCATCTGGACCGGCTGGCCTGGAACTATCACCGCCTGCGGGAGGTCGCTCCCCATAGCAAATTTATGGGTCTGGTGAAGGCCGACGCCTACGGCCACGGAGCCGTCCGGGTGGCCCAAAAGCTGGAGGAACTGGGGGCGGACTACCTGGCGGTGGCTTACCTGGCGGAGGCCCTGGAGCTGCGGGAGGCGGGGGTCACGCTGCCCATCCTCATCCTGGGCTATACCCCGGTGGGGGACACCCCCGCCCTGCTGAAATACCACATCACCCAGACCATCTACGACCCGGAACTGGCGAAAGCGTTCTCTCAGGCGGCGCTGGCGGCAGGTGGGCGGCTGCGCTGCCACCTGAAAGCCGACACCGGCATGAGCCGTCTCGGTATCCTGTGCCGGGAGGAGGACATGGACCAGGCGGCGGACACCCTGGCGGAGATGTACCGGCTGCCGGGGCTGGAGGTGGAGGGCATTTACCAGCACTTCGCCGATGCGGACACCAGCCCGGAATACTCCGAGCTGCAAATCAGACGGTACAACGCCCTGCTCCGGGCGCTGGAAGAGCGGGGCTGCACCTTCGCCCTGCGGCATTGCTGCGCCGGAGCCGCCACCTTAAATTATCCACGGGCCCACTACGACATGGTGCGTCCCGGTATCCTGCTCTACGGCTACTCCCCCGACCACGCCTGTGACGGCATGATCGACGTGAAGCCGGTGATGGAGGTCAAGAGCCGGGTGGCCTCGGTGAAGCGGCTGCCCAAGGGCACCTGCGTCAGCTATGGCCGCACCTACACCCTGGAGCGGGACAGCGTGGTGGCGGCGGTGGCCATGGGCTACGCCGACGGCCTGCCCCGGCTGCTCTCCAACCGGCAGAGCTTCCTCATTCGGGGGCAGACCGCCCCCCAAATTGGCCGGGTGTGCATGGATATGTGCATGGTGGACGTGACCGACCTGCCGGACGTGACGGTGGGGGACCAGGTGACCATCTTCGGGGATGGCTGCTCCCTCCAGGACAAGGCCGACGAGATGGGGACCATCACCTATGAGTTGCTGTGCCGCATCGCGCCCAGAGTGCCGCGGGTGTACGTGAAGTAATGAGCCATTAGCTGTTAGCTGTCAGTGGCTGGTACATTGCCGTTTCATCAGCTTTTTACTCGGCAAAATACCAATTTTCCACAAAAAACGCTTCTCTCGTAACCGACCACCCCGCTCGCCTCCCCTGAAAGGGCAGGGAGCGAAGCGGAAGTGCCGCTTGACGGCGGAGGGGGACCATGCGAAGCATGGTGGAGGGGTTTTCCCAGAAACCGACACAAACTGGTACAAAGTCGAAGGCTGTCGCATAGGCTGGAGTGGTTCTTCCGTCGGGAGGGTATATTTCGGCGGAGACCGTGGGAAAATGAGAGTGACCTGTTACATAAGATTGCACTGTAACAGGGAACCATTTACTGCGGAGTGTGAGAACGTGGATACCAGTGTCAGAAGAGGAGATATTTTTTACGCCGACCTCAGCCCGGTGGTGGGCAGCGAGCAGGGCGGCGTCCGCCCGGTGCTCATCATTCAGAACGACATGGGCAACCGGCACAGCCCCACCGTCATCGCGGCGGCCATCACGTCCCAGATGAACAAAGCCAAACTGCCCACCCACATCGAGCTGATCGACCAGCACTGCGGCCTGACCCGTGACTCGGTGGTGCTGCTGGAACAGATCCGCACCCTGGATAAGCGGCGGCTCCGGGAACGCATGGGCCACCTGGAGGGCGAGATGATGGACCAGGTGGACCGGGCCATCGCCGTCAGCTTCGGCATCCAGCCCCGGCTCATCTGAAACGACAACCCAAAGCAGGCAGGACAGCTCAGCGCTGCCCTGCCGTTTTTTTGTATGGGGAAACTGTTTTTTACTCACTAAAATCTCAACCAAATTGTAAACACTATCCCCTCTTGCCTCCCCTGAA
>JAJPXR010000030.1 GCA_021205375.1 Clostridiales bacterium
TTTTCAAATCATCCGCACAACGCTCGAACGGAAAGGGGAGCTTGCTATGGAAAACAGTGCCGTGATGACTACGCTGGAAACAGTGCTTTCCAGCAACATCGTGGGCGTGATTCTTACCATCGTCTTTTGTTACATCGCCGCCCAAATCATCCTGAAAATCACATTCCGTACCCTGGACGCCATGCCCATTGAGATGACGCTGGTGAAGTTTGCCAAGAACGTCATCCGCATCGTGGTCTATGTGGTGGTCGTCCTCATCATACTGGACCGCATTGGGTTCCAGACCAGCTCGCTGGTGGCGCTGGTTTCGGTGCTATCCGCCGCCTTCGCCCTGGCTGCGCAGAACTCCCTCGCCAACCTGTTCGGCGGTATACTGTTGCTGATCAACAAACCCTTCCTGGTGGGCGACTACATCTCCGCCGGTGGCGTGGAGGGCACCGTGCTGGAGATCGGCCTGCTGAACACCCAGATCAACACCTACGACAACAAGCGTATCAGCATCCCCAACGGCACCATCTCCGCTGAGACAATCACCAACCTCTCCACAGAGGGCTGCCGCCGGGTAGAGTACAAGGTGACCGCCTCCTATGACGCCCCCATTGAGCTGACGAAAAAGGCCCTGATGGAGGCTGTTGAAGCCACCAATGGTATCCTGACCGTTCCTGAGGCCCCTGCCGCCCCCTTTGCGCGGGTGAACAACTACGGAGAGAGCAGTATTGAGTACGTTGTCCGGGTCTGGACCACCAATGCCGCCTATTGGACCGTTTACTTCGACCTGATTGAGAACATCAAAATCGCCTTTGACAACAACGGCGTGGAGATGACTTACAACCATTTGAACGTCCACATGATGGAAAAGTGAGGGTTATCCCCTTACGCAGCCTTGTGAGCATGGTAGCTTTTATTTGCGGCTGTTTACGATTGGTACGCAGCGCCTGACTAACAGCTAACGGCGAATAGCTTATTCAGGATAGGCCAGGCTGTGCATAAATCCGGCCAGGTCCGCCGAGCGCACGTCTCCGCCCACGATTTGTCCCTGGCAGACCAGCAGGTCCAGCCGTATACCGCTCTCTCCGGTGGGGTAGTTGGTGACGGTGTAGCTGTAGCGGGTGACGGTCTGTCCGGCGTAGGCCGTCAGGTCGAAGCCGCACTCCTCCTGAATGGCCAGATAGTCCGCGTAAGCGTCCCCGAAGGAGGCGGGCAGCGTCACCTGCTCCTGCTCCTCCTCTGGGGACGCGGCCCAGCCCAGGGAGGCGATGTAGGCGGCCCGCGCCTCGGCGGTGGCCCCGTCCAGTTCGCCGGAGACGGCACTGACCGCTCCCATCTGCCCCGCCACGGCGCACATCGCCAGGGAGAGAGCCAGGGCAGCGGCGGCCAGCAGCTTTCGCCACTGCCGTTTGAGAGATTCCATGTGCAAAAGCAGTTCCTCCTTCACAAAAAGGCGTTACAGCCAGTTTTATGACCGGGGAATCTTGTCCTATGCCCCAAACGGGGAGAAAACGGAGAAAGGAGCCAGCCATGCGCCGGAAAGACCGGGAGATCACAGACTTCGAGGAGATTTGCGCCCTTGTGGAGCGCTGCCAGGTGGTCCGCCTGGCCATGACGGACGGGGAGACTCCCTATGTGGTCCCGCTGAGCTTTGGCTGGTCGGTGGAGGGCGGCAGATTGACGCTGTACTTCCACTCCGCCGGGGAGGGCCGCAAGCTGGACCTTCTGCGGCAGAATCCACAGGTGTGCTTCGAGATGGACTGTGCCTTTGAGGTGCTGCAGGACGACGTGCCCTGCCGCTGGGGAGCGGCATTTGCCAGCGTCATCGGTACCGGGACGGTGGAGTTCCTGACCGACCCGGCGGAGAAGCAAAAGGGGCTGGACGCCCTGATGTCCCACTACGGCTGGGCGGGGAACGCCGCCTATGACGCAGGGACGCTGGCGCGGACCTGCGTTTACAAGGTCACGGCGGATACGCTGACCGGAAAGCGGCGGCGGTGAAAAAATTTTCGTTCCACCCGCAAAAAACGCTTGCATTCTCCAGCCGACGGTGGTAAAATTACCGTGTTGTGCAGGTGTAGTTCAATGGCAGAACTCCAGCTTCCCAAGCTGGCCACGAGGGTTCGATTCCCTTCACCTGCTCCACTGTGGGACGGTAATTAAAACGATTACCGTCCCTTTTGTTTGTAAATCAGTGCAAAAGACGGTGATAGTTTATGTTAAACGGAAAAACCATCCTCCTGGGTGTGACCGGAGGGATCGCCTGCTACAAATCCGCAATGCTGGCCTCCGCCCTGGTGAAGCAGCACGCCGATGTGCAGGTGGTGATGACCCGCAACGCCACGGAGTTCATCGCCCCCCTGACCTTCGAGCAGCTCACCGGCAACCGGGTCTGCGTGGACACCTTTGACCGGAACTTCCCCCACAAGGTAGAGCACGTAGCCATCGCGGACCGGGCCGACCTGGTGCTGCTGGCCCCCGCCACGGCCAACGTGCTGGCAAAGTGCGCCAACGGTCTGGCCGACGATATGCTGACCACCACAGTACTGGCCTGCGACTGCTCCAAGGTGGCGGCCCCCGCCATGAACACCAAAATGTACCTGAATCCCGTCACCCAGGACAACATCGCCAAGCTCCGGCACTACGGCTGGGAGGTGCTGGCCCCCGGCGAGGGTTCGCTGGCCTGCGGCGCGGTGGGGCCGGGACGGATGCCGGAGCCACAGGAGCTGCTGGAGGTCTGCCTGCACTACCTCTCCCACGAGAAGGACATGGCCGGGCTGCGGGTGCTGGTCACTGCCGGACCCACCCGGGAGGCCATCGACCCGGTGCGCTACCTGAGCAACAAATCCACCGGCAAGATGGGCTACGCCGTGGCGAAGGCCGCCGCCGCCCGCGGCGCAGAAGTGACGCTGGTCTCCGGCCCGGTGAACCTGCCCCGTCCCCCCTATGTGGAGGTGGTGGACATCACCACCGCGCAGGAGATGTACGATGCCGTCACCAGCCGGGCGGACGACATGGATATCGTTATCAAGGCCGCCGCCGTCGCGGACTACCGGCCCTCCACCGTGGCCGACAACAAGGTGAAGAAGGGGGACGGCGATTTGTCCATCCCGCTGACCCGGACGAAGGACATTTTGGGAGAGCTGGGGCGGCGGAAGCGTCCCGGACAGTTCCTGTGCGGCTTCTCCATGGAGACACAGAACATGGTGGAGAACAGCCGGGCCAAGCTGGAGCGAAAAAACCTGGATTTGATCGCCGCCAACAACGTCAAGGTGGCCGGGGCGGGCTTCGCTGTGGACACCAACATTCTCACCCTCATTTCCCCCACCGACATGGTGGAGCTGCCGCTGCTGAGCAAGGACGCGGCGGCGGACGCGCTGCTGGATGAGATCCTGAAACGAATGAGCAATTAGCAATGCGCTATTATCAGCTATTAGCTGTTAGCCATTAGTTGTTAGTCAGGGTAGTGGTTACTGTTTCGTCAACGATTTTGCCGAGAAAAGTACAAATTTCCCACGGAGAAGTGCCATTCAGTGAGCGACCACCCCTCTTGCCTCCGCCGTCAAGCGGCACTTCCGGGGCTTTGCCCCTCCC
>JAJPXR010000063.1 GCA_021205375.1 Clostridiales bacterium
TATTTTTGCGGGTTATTTTTCTCTGCCCCAACTCTTGACATAGAACCGGTTTTTTCTGTATTCCATAATGGACGACCCCTCTTGCCTCCGCCGTCAAGTGGCACTGCTGCTGTCAAGCAGCACTTCCGCTGCGCTCCCTGCGGGGGTTCCGCTGGATTTTCTGACCAGGCTGAGTAAAAGGGATAAACGTTTTGTTCTTTACAGCCCAAACATCTCCCGGCAGAATGCCTTCCCAGTCTCCGTGCGGAAAATCTTTGTGTAGGCCGTTTCCACGGCGGCTTTGGAGGCGTTGTCCTCGAAGAGATTCACCAGGAAGTCCGCCTCCACCAAAATCTGATAGTCCAGACCGTCGATGTTGGTATAGGTGTGGTGATGTCCCACCAGGTAGCACACCCGGCGAATGAGCGGCTCCTCGAAGCCCAACTCCCCCAGCATCCGTTCCGCTTCGGCGGGGCCAAGGGCCTCCTGATACGGCCCGGCGGAGCTGCCGTACTGGGCCTCGGCGGGCTTGATGCCGATGTCGTGGACGTAGGCTGCGGCCTCTAGGGTGTACAGCGCGGTCTTGTCCATGTCCTCCGCCTGGCCGATGAGCCGACTGAAGGCGTGGACCTTCAAAAAGTGCTGGATGCGTGCCGGGTCGCCGGCGTAATAGGAGAGCATTGCCGCCGCCAGGCGGTCCAGTTGACTGCTTGCCATAAAAATTTCATTCCTTTCCTCTGCGGTTTGATGTATAAACCGGAAAATCTATCATTTTGTTTTTGTTTGTAACCATTTGTTGTTGCATATCAACGCCCCATCGTGTAAAATACTAATATCTATGGGTATGCTTAGGAAAGGGGCTGATTTGCATGACACGGCGCGCTGCGATTTTTGCAGTGATTCTTGCGCTCATCATCGGGCTGGCCGCCGGTTGTGTTTTGTGGGGCTTGCTCTCCCCTGGCAGCGATGGGATCGCGGTGTTCCAGTCCGATTCCGGCGAGAACGGCAGCGGCAGCAACACAGCGCTGCTCTGCGCCGCGATGGACGTGCTGGACGCGCTGAACAGTCAGGATTGCGCTGCCCTGTCTGACTGGGCGGACCCGGAGGTAGGCGTGACCTTCACCCCCTATTCCACGGTGGACTTCTCCACCGACGTGACCATCACCGCCAAGGAGCTGAAAAAAGCGGATTCCGAGACCACCAGCTACGTTTGGGGCGTCAGCCTGGGGGATGGGGAACCGATGAAGATGACGGTGACGGAATTTCTCTCCGACTTCCTGTGGGATGCGGATTACACCGCCTGCCCCTCGTTTGGGGTGGACACCGTTCTCTATACCGGCAACGCCCAGGAGAACGTGACGGAGGCGTACCCTGACTGCCGCTTTGTGGACTGCTACCTGCCCGGCCAGGGGGACGACAACCTGGACTGGTCAGCGCTGAAACTGGTGTTTCTCTGGCGGAACGACGGCTGGTATCTGCGGGGGATCATCCACAGCCAGGCCACCGCATAAGCCAATTTGAACTGTTAGGAGGCAACCTATGCCCTGTCCCAACTGCGGCGGGTGCGGCAAGCCCGCCCCGCTGACCGACCCGGAGCGCCAACTGCTGGACCTGCTGGCCCAAAACGCATTCCTCCCGGTGGCCCGGTTCCTGCTGCGCAGCCCGGAAAACCCGGAGTTATCTTTTGTCATGTCCGCACCGGTCTACCTCTCTGGGCCGGAGACCACCCAGGAGGAGCTGCGCATGGCGGGGACCGCTCTGCTCCAACTCCAGCGGCGGGGGTTCCTCACCCTGGATTACGGCGTTCCCCTCTCCGGCTTCGACTACGCCGCCTGGGAGCGCTCCACCCTCTACCGCCAGTTCGCCCAGTCCGTCACCACACTGGGGACCGAACCCCAGCTTGAGCCGGGCAGCGTTGCCCTGACCCTCCAAGGCCAGGAGGCCATCGACGAGGGGTAGCCAAGCCCGCCAAGAATCGCGTATTTCCCCGGAGAGTTCGTCTCTCCGGGGATTTTTTCGCGTTTTTTACCGCTGGGGGACCACCACGCCGCCGGTCTTGTAGATGCTCTTGGGCGGCACCACGCCCCGGACGCAGGACAGGGGATAGATGTGGCTGCCCCGGCCAATGACCGTGCCGGGGTTCAAAACGGAGTTGCACCCCACCTCTACGTGGTCGCCCAGCATGGCCCCGAACTTTTTCCGTCCGGTCTCCCAATGCTGCTCCCCGGCCTTGACCACCACCAGGGTCTTGTCGCTCTTCACGTTGCTGGTGATGGACCCGGCCCCCATGTGGGAGTAATAGCCCAGGATGCTGTCCCCCACGTAGTTGTAATGAGGTGTCTGGACGTGGTCAAAGAGGATGACGTTTTTCAGCTCCACGGAGTTGCCCACCACGCAGTCCTCGCCCACCAGGGCGTTGCCCCGGACGAAGGCCCCGTGGCGCACCTCGGTGTTTTTGCCGATGATGCAGTTTTTGCCCAGGTAAGCGGTGGGGGCGACGGTGGCGCTGCGGGCCACCCAAACGCCCTCAGACACCTGTTGGTACTCCGCCGGGTCCAACTGTGGCCCCAGGGCGGCGATCAGCGCGCCGATGCCGTCCAGCGCCTCCCAGGGGTAGGTGAACTGGCGCAGGTAGTCCCCCGCCAGGGTGTGGTTCAGGTCGTAAAGGTCCTTGATTTGAATGGTTTCCATCATTGACCATCCTTTCTGCCTGCCGCGGATTTGAGCCGCTGGCTGATATTGTTCGCTATCATTATACAGAGGAAAGCGCGGCCCCGGCAAGGGGCCGCCCCCGGTTCGGTTGGGTATTTAATGTTAAAATCAGAGGGAAGAATTGCTTACTTGTTGATGGAGACGTTCTTGGTGGCGCTCCACGCGGAGCGATAGGTCTCGCCGCCGGTGGTCTTGTAAGCCCGGACCCGGACATAGTACTTCTTGCCCTTGGTCAGGCTGGAGATGGTCTTGGAGAGGGTGGAGGCGTTGGTGACCTTGACGGTCTTGGCGTTCTTGAAGTTGCTGTTGGTGGAATACTGGATTTGATAGCCGGTGGCCTTGGAGTTCTTCTTCCACTTGACGGTCATCTTCCTGGAGGAGCTGTTGGTCAGGCTGGAGATGCTGGTGCGGCTCAGGCGGTAGACTTCTTCACCCTGGGCCTCATAACCACTGGTGTAGCTGCCGGAGTAAGCCTTGACGGTGTAGGTGTACATGGTGCCGTTGGAGACGTCGGTGTCGCTCCACTTGAGGGTGCTGCCGCTGTTCACAGTGCCGACCTTGGTCCAGGAGGTGGCGTTCCCGGCCTTGCGGTAGATGTAGTAGCCGCTGGCGCCCTTCACCTTCTCCCAGTTGACGGTGACGGAGGAGGCGGCATTGTTGGCATCATCCAGATCGGGGGCTTCCAGCCACTGGGTGGTCAGGCCGGTCTTGTCGTAGCTGCCCCAGACGTTCTCGCCGTTCTGCTTGATGTAGGCCCGGACGGTGTAGACGTAGGTGGTGCCGCTGGTCAGGTTGTCATCGTCGTCCCCGTAAGAGG
>JAJPXR010000014.1:0-10223 GCA_021205375.1 Clostridiales bacterium
CCCTAAAACGTGCCACTGGCACGTTTTGGCCCAAGGGCCGCAGGCTCACAGCCCGGCGTCGAGGACTATAAGAAGAACATGTTTGCTTTGCTCGGCAAGCCTGGCTATGAGGATATGAAGGCGGACTTGGAGGCGCGGCTGGAGGCCGTGCTGTAAGGTATTTGCCATTTCCAAACAACTTGACTGCCTCTCTTTGAGCCTGTCCCCTGCCTGGAAACCCCTCCGCCACCGCCATGGAGTTGCTGGAAGCGAAGCAGTATGTAGACCGGTTATAACGTTCCCTGTTGACACCCAAACTGCCCGAATCCTGGTTTTAGCCCGGATTCGGGCGGTTTTTCGTCAAAAAATTTTCTGGGCTTGCAGCAGACCCGTCTCTCATAAATTTTGTTCTTTTTGCACTTTTCAGTTTTTTTACAAACCGAAAGAAAGTGGCCGGATTTGCAACTGCTCCTCCTGTGTAAAACGATTTTTCGGATTCTGAGAAAAACATTTTGCACCAGCTCCCACTTTTTTCCGTTGTGAAAGCTTGCTTTTTTCGCAGGTGATGATATAATGAAGCCGTGAGAATCCACCTTATGTATCTTTTTTATCTGTTCACCGTTCAGAAAGGAGTATCACAATGGAAAACATCAAAAAATATGTGGCTGAGGCCATCGGCACCTTTGTCCTGGTGACCTTCGGCTGCGGCACCGCCGTGGCAGTGGGCTGCGCCAGCGACGCGGGCAGCGGCTACCTGTTGACCGCTTTGGCCTTTGGACTGGTCATCGTCGCCATGGCCTACAGCATTGGCAACATCTCCGGCTGTCACGTCAACCCGGCGGTGTCGCTGGCGATGCTGATTCGGAAGCAGCTCTCCATCGGGGACTTTGTGGGTTACGTCATCTCCCAGCTCATCGGCTCCGCCCTGGGCTGCGTGGTGCTGGGCATTGTGTTCGGCTTCGACTGCGGCTTTGGCGCCAACCAGATTCAGGAGGGCTGGGCCAACGGCTCTGTGGCCGGTGCGCTGCTGGTGGAAGTGGTGCTGACCTTCGTGTTTGTGCTGACCATCATCGGCGTCACCAGCAAGCAGGAGAACAGCGCCGTCTCCGGCGTGGTCATCGGCCTGACCCTGACCCTGGTCCATATCCTCGGCATTGCCCTGACCGGCACCTCGGTCAACCCGGCCCGGAGCCTGATGCCCGCCCTGTTCGCAGGCGGCGCGGCGCTGTCTCAGGTTTGGATCTTCATCGTGGCCCCGTTGGTGGGCGGCGCGCTGGCGGCAGTGGTGTACACCGCGCTGGAGGATTGAACGGCAGCATTGCCTAAACCTCAATGAAATAGCACCCGGAGGAGCGATACTGCCCCTCCGGGTGCGTTTTTCTGCGTTGCTACTCCAGCACGATGCCGGTCACGGCAGCGTCCACAGGACACCGGCCCCCCAGCACTGCCTGAGCCGCCTCCCCCTGGCAGATCAGCACATGGCTGCCCACGGCGGCCCCCAGTGGGTCCACCGCCACCAGCGTGCCCCCGCCGGGGACCTTCGCCAGCACCAGAGCCGCGCCGTCCAGAGCGGAGACGTGGGTGGGGGCGGTGACAACCCCCGTCACTTTGCAAATCATCATAAGGAAACTCCCTTTCCGTGCGTACCGCGGTTTGCGCGGCACATGCGGGATTTTGATGTTAGTATGCCGGAAAGGTTGGAAATTATGAGCCGCAGGGCGCTGTTCCCGGGGAAAAGGGCAAGAGCGTTTCTGTTTGTTTTCTGTTGCGTTTTGTCGAATTGTATGGTATTCTATCTGTGGTTCTCCTCGGAGAACCGGGCGCTGCGCAACGGCAGGCGGTTGGCTACTCCCTGAAAAAGGGGGTGATGTCATGCGGATTACATTGCATATCGGAGCCTACACGGTGACGATTATCGTAAAACGCAGAAACCGCCACTCTGCCAAGTGACGGTTTCTAGAAATAGAAATTACTCATAATCAGAGCTGACCGCTTGTTGCAGCGCCCTTACCCTGTCTCTATTATACCCGCAAACGGGACGCCTGTCAATTTCTTTTTCCCAGAGCGCGGCCCGTTTGGGTTTCGCCCCATTGCACATTGCCCAGTGCAAATTGCAAATTGTCAGTCCACCGCGTCGCTGGCGCGCATGGCCTCGATGGTTTTGGCGAACAAATCGTCCAGCTCCCAGCCCAGCATGGCAGCACCGTCCCGGATCACGTCTCTGGAGCAGCCCGCGGCGAACTTTTTGTCCTTGAACTTTTTCTTCACGGACTTGACGGGCAGGTCGCTGACGCTCTTGGAGGGCCGCATGACCGCCACCGCTCCGATGAGGCCGGTCAGTTCGTCCACGGCGTACAGCACCTTCTCCATCTCGTGCTCCGGCTTGATGTCCACGGTCAGGTTGTAGCCGTGGCTGGCGGTGGCGTGGATGATGCGCTCGTCAATGCCCCGCTGCCGCATGATCTCCTGCTCCTTGATGCAGTGCTGTTCCGGGAACTGCTCAAAGTCCAGGTCATGGAGAATGCCTACGGCCTCCCAGAAGTCGGCCTCGTCGCCGTAGCCCAGCTCCTGGGCGTACCAGCGCATGACGTCGCCCACAATGCGGCTGTGTTTCCGGTGGAATTCGCCCTGGTTGTACTCTGCCATCAGGTCCCATGCCTGTTCCGGGGTGGGGATCATCGTCATCGTCTCCTTTGTCCAGGCCGCGCCTGGTTCGATTTGAACCCCAGTATAACCCTCTAAACCCACTTTGTCAATAGGGAATACAGGCGGCGCACCTCCGTAAAAATCTTTTCGCATTTTAGAAAATTTATGCTTGACATTCGCCGGAGCGGGTGGTATTATAATTCTCGCAGTGAGCGAGCCAGTCTTTTGGATATGCGCAAGTGGTGGAATTGGTAGACTCGCTGGCTTCAGGTGCCAGTGCTCATTGCGGGCGTGCGGGTTCGACTCCCGCCTTGCGCACCAGACAGAGGCAGTAATTTCGGTTGAAATTACTGCTTCTTTCTTTTGTTTTCCCGGTTTTGTTTCCGCTAACCAATGGCTCCCAGAGAGAAGGTCTTTCCCATGTCCAAACAGGCCGCCGACTTCAGCCAGGGGTCGGTTCGTAGCGCGGTGCTGCGCATGGCCGCCCCCATGACGCTGGCCCAGCTCATCAACATCCTGTATAACATCGTGGACCGGGTGTTCATCGGGCAGATCCCCGTCACCGGGCGGCTGGAGCTGACCGGGCTGGGGCTGTGCCTGCCCATCATTTCCATCATCATGGGCTTCGCTAACCTATGCGGCGTGGGCGGCGGCTCCCTGTTCTCCATCCGCCGGGGCGAGGGGGACGACGACGAGTGCCGCGCCATTTTGGGCAACTCCTTCGCCCTGCTGATTCTGTTGGGGGCGGCGGTGACGGCGGTGCTGCTGACGCTGCGGGAGCCGCTGCTGTGGCTCTTCGGGGCCAGCGAGGACACCTTCAGCTACGCCAACGACTACCTGACCATTTACCTGTGTGGCACGATCTTCGTCATGATCAGCCTGGGCATGAACCCCTTCATCAACGCTCAGGGCTTCGCCACCACCGGGATGCTGACGGTGGTGCTGGGGGCCGCCATCAACCTGATTTTGGACCCCATCCTGATTTTCGCCTGCGGCATGGGGGTTCGCGGCGCGGCGCTGGCCACCATCATCGCCCAGGGCTGCTCCGCCGTGTGGGTGCTGCGGTTCCTGACCGCCAAAAGCACTCCTCACCGGCTGACGCTGGCGGGTCTGCGGCTGAAAGCCCGGCGGGTGAAGCGCATTTTTGCCCTGGGGCTGTCGGGCTTCTTTATGAACCTGACCAACTCCCTGGTGCAGATCGTCTGCAACGCCACCCTCCAGGCCACCGGCGGCGACCTGTACGTGGGGGTCATGACCGTGGTGAACTCCATCCGGGAAGTGGTCATGATGTTCGTCCAGGGGCTGAACAACGGCGCCCAGCCCGTCATGGGCTACAACTACGGTGCGAGGCTCTACGGGCGGGTCCGGCAGACCATCCGGTTCAGCGTCTCCTGCACCATCGGCTACGCCGTCTGCGTGTGGCTGGTGACCATGCTGCTGCCGGGTCCGCTCATCCGTATCTTCAACGGGGAAGAGGCGCTGGTAGAGGCGGGCATCCCCGCCATGCGCATCTACTTCTGTATGTTCCTGTTTATGTCCCTGCAAATCGCCGGACAGACGGTGTTCACCGCCTTGGGCCGGTCCAAGAACGCGGTTTTCTTCTCCCTGTTCCGCAAGGCTATCATCAACGCGCCGCTGACGGTCCTGCTGGCCCACTGGATGGGCAGCACCGGCGTGTTCACCGCCGAGGCGGTGTCCCAGTTGGTGGGCGGCCTGGCCTGCTTCACGACCATGTGCCTGACGGTGTACCGGCCCCTCTCCCGCCTGGAAGATGGGGAAGCGCTGCCGATTCACCATCATCATTTATCCCAGCGCCACGTCTAAGGCCATCATCAGGGTGAACCCCATGGAAAAAAGCAGCGTCACCACGTCGGAGTGCCTGCCCTGGGCCATTTCGGGGATCAGCTCCTCCACCACCACGTAGAGCATGGCTCCGGCAGCGAAGCTCAGCAGATAGGGCAGCACCGGCACCACCAGCCCCGCCGCCGCTACGGTGAGCAGCGCCCCGATGGGTTCCACCACACCGGAGAGTACCCCGTAGAGGAACGCCCTGGGCCGTCTGGCCCCCGCCGCCCGCAGGGGCATGGAGATGATGGCCCCCTCCGGGAAGTTCTGGGCCGCGATGCCCAGGGACAGGGCCATCGCCCCAAAGAGGGACACCTGCCCGCCGCCGGTGAGCCAGTCGGCGTAGACCGCCCCCCCCGCCATGCCCTCCGGCAAGTTGTGGAGGGTGACGGCCAGCAGCAGCATGGTGGTGCGCTGGAGGCGGCTGTGAGGGCCTTCCGCCTGCTCGCTGAACATGTGCAGGTGGGGAATGGCGTGGTCCAACGCCAACAAAAACAACACCCCCAGCCAGAACCCCACCGCCGCCGGCAGGAATCGCCACCGCCCCAGAGCCGCCGCCTGTTCCAGAGCGGGCAGCAGCAGGCTCCAGACGGAGGCCGCCGTCATCACCCCGGCGGCGAAGCCGGTCAGGGACCGCTGCACCAGCCGGTGCAGCTCCCCCCGGAGAAAAAACACACAGGCGGCGCCCAGCGCCGTCCCCAAAAACGGGACCAATATTCCCTTTATCACATCACTCATCGTCTGCCTCCCTCGCCGTTGTGGCGCCTCCGCGTCAAACTCTCAAGCGCCGCATAAGGCCGCCGTACCGTCCGCGTGGATGTCACCTCTGACAGTATACGCGGCAGCGGGACCGACGGTGAAGCATTTACCCAACTAGGAGCACAAACCATGAAAAACCAA
This sequence comes from Clostridiales bacterium, assembly GCA_021205375.1. Classification (GTDB taxonomy): domain Bacteria; phylum Bacillota; class Clostridia; order Oscillospirales; family Oscillospiraceae; genus Onthomonas. The sequence goes on from JAJPXR010000014.1 coordinate 5,371, forward strand.
CAACCCCATCTCATCAAACGATATCTTCTGCTGGCCTTGGGGCTGGCAGTTATGGCCTTTGGCGTAGCCTTTTCCATCAAGGGCGCGCTGGGCACCTCCCCCATCTCCAGCGCCCCCTATGTGGTCAGCCTGTTTACTCCGCTGACGGTGGGCACCGCCACCATCTGTATGCACTGTCTCTTTATCCTGCTGCAAATCATCCTTTTGCGGCGGGATTACGACCCCGTCCAGTTGATGCAACTGCCGGTGGCGCTGGTCTTTGGCTGGCTGTGCGACCTGGGCGTGTGGGCCATTCAGGGACTCGAATGTCCCCTTTACTGGCAGAAGTGGATCTTCTGCATCCTCGGCATTGTGCTGGTGGCCTTCGGCGTCAGTTGCGAGGTGGTGGCAAACGTTGTCACCCTGGCCGGAGAGGGCCTGATTTTGGCCATCAGCCGGGTGGCCCACACCAAGTTCCCGCCCACCAAGGTGGCCTTCGACGTGACGTTGGTAATCATCGCCTGTGTGCTGTCCTTCCTGTTTCTAGGACGGCTGGAGGGCGTCCGGGAGGGCACCGTGGCCGCCGCCGTCTGCGTTGGACTGGTCTCCAAGCAGATCAACAAGCCGCTGCGCCGGTTCGAGGCGCGGTATCTCTCCGACTAAACAAAATCTTCACAAAACGTATCTTCCGTTTAAAAAATGTTCTCGAAATTTTCAGGTATCTTTAAGGTCGATAGGGTATCTTTTTGATAAGGCAAGGGAGAATACAGATTGTTGAATAGAACTTCATACTTTGTACATATTCTTCCGGTAGAATAAGCCACACGGAAAAACGAAACGACAACATCACTGTAAGGAGTGAGCGTATATGTATTTCGACGATCAAGAGAACACCAATCCCATCCCCAACACTGACGGCGAGGGCGCTTCCGGCACCGGGCCGGAGAACACCTCCGGCAGCTCCGCCCCCTCCGGCGAGTACCACTACACCGCCGGGTCCGGCAGCAGCAGCTATAATCCCGACCTGAACGCCGCCAGCAACACCGGCAGCGGCAATTATGGAGAGCAGTCCAACAACAACGGCTACAACAGCTACAACGGTCAGCCCATCAACAACAGCTATAACAGCTACAGCGGCCAGTCCAACAACAACGGCTACAACAGCTACAACGGCCAGCCCAACAACAATGGTTACAACAACTACAGCAACCAGTCCAACGGCGGCTATACCCCCAATTATCAGTACACCCCCAACGAAGAGCCGCAGAAAAAGCGGCGCAGAAAGACCAAGGAGCCGAAGCCTCCCAAGCCGCCCAAGCAGAAGTCCGGCGGGAGGGGCGGCATCATCGCCCTGGCGCTGGTGTTCGCCATCATCGGCGGTATCATCGGCGCAGGCGGGTTCTACGCCGCCGCAGCCTACGGACTGATCTCCACCGGCTCCTCCGGCGGCAGCTCCACCGTCACCGTCAGCAACCGCACCGAGGGCACCAGCGTTTCCACCACCACCGTCGAGGCGGGGGAAGAGATGTCCATCTCCGAGATTTACGCCACCTATAACGACGCGGTGGTCTGCATCACCGTGGAGACCTCCAGCGGCGAGGGCGCAGGCACCGGCTTCATCACCGACGCGGAGAACGGCTATATCCTCACCTGCTACCATGTGGTGGACGGGGCCACCGCCATCTCCGTCACCCTGACCGACACCACCAGCTATGAGGCCACCTATATCGGCGGCGATGAGGACCAGGATGTGGCGGTCATCAAGATCGAACCGGCGGAGGACGAAAACCTGACCGCCGTGGTGCTGGGCGACAGCAGCCTGCTGGCGGTGGGTGACACCGTCTGCACCATCGGCAACGCTCTGGGCACCCTGTCCAACACCCTGACCAGCGGCAGCGTCAGCGCCCTGGACCGGGCCATCACCATGAGCGACGGCACCGTCATGAACCTGCTCCAGACCGACTGCACCATCAACTCCGGCAACTCCGGCGGCCCCCTCTTTAACCAGTACGGCGAGGTCATCGGCATCGTCAACGCCAAGTATTCCTCCTCCGCCTACGACACCAGCACCGCCACCATCGAGGGCATCGGCTTCTCCATCCCCATCAACGACGTCACCGACATCCTCAGCGACCTGATGGAGTACGGCTACGTCACCGGCAAGCCCTACCTGGGCATCTCCGTCTCCACTGTCTCCCCTGTGACCGCCCAGCAGTACAGCAACATGGTGGTGGGCGCTTATGTGAACAGCGTCACCGAAGGCTCCTGCGCGGAGACCGCCGGTCTCCAGGCGGGTGACATCATCACCCAGGTGGATGGCGCTGACATCACCAGCAGCGCCGAGCTGATCGACGCCAAGAACACCCACAAGGCCGGGGAGGAAATGACCCTGACGGTCTACCGGGACAGCGAGTATATCACCCTTGTGGTCACGTTGGACGAGGAGCAGCCTGAGACCACCACCGAGGACGACAGCGGCACCACCGACGACGGCACCTCCGACGGTTACAGCTACGGCTACGGCGACAGCGAGAACGGCTGGGGCTACGGCTACAGCTACGGCGGCAACAGCGGCTGGTGATCGCCCGGACCGTTCAAAACAGCAAAGCATCTTCCGACCGGCTCACACCCAGCGAAACGCGGTGTGAGCCGGTTTTCTGTTCTGCCGTTCCTTTCCGCCAAAAAGTTCCGCGTTGGCCTGGCGTTCTGCGAATGGCCCGCCGCTGTCCCCACACGGGGAACACGTCCCGAAGGGCGGCGCGTTCCGGCAAACGCGGTCTTGACAATCCTCCCACCCGCTTCTAAAATAAACAGGTGAGAACGAATACCGTTAAAACAAGGAGGAACTTCGTTGTTTCAAGTGACCAAGCGCGAGGGCAAGGCCCGCCGGGGGGTGTTCACCTGCGCCCACGGCACGGTGCAGACCCCGGTTTTTATGAACGTAGGCACCCAGGCCGCCATCAAGGGCGGGCTTTCCGCCAGGGATTTGAAGGAAATCGGGTGTCAAATCGAGCTGTCCAACACCTACCACCTCCACGTCCGCCCCGGTGACGACGTGGTGCGGCAGTTGGGCGGTCTGCACCAGATGATGCACTGGGACGGCCCGATTTTGACCGACAGCGGCGGCTTTCAGGTGTTTTCCCTGGCCAAGCTGCGGGACATCAAGGAGCCGGGCGTCACCTTCCACAGCCACGTGGACGGGCGAAAGATTTTCATGGGGCCGGAGGAGTCCATGCGCATCCAATCCAACCTGGGCAGCGACATCGCCATGGCCTTTGACGAGTGCGTGGAGAACCCTTCCACCCACGACTATGTGGAGCAGTCCTGCCGCCGGACCCAGCGCTGGCTGGAGCGGTGTGTGGCGGAGCATCAGCGGCTCAACGCCCTGCCCGACTGCGTCAACCCAGAGCAGATGCTCTTCGCCATCAACCAGGGGGGCATTTACCCCGACCTGCGCATTTGGCACGCCGACCAGATCTCCGCCATGCCGGAAGGCTCCTACGACGGGGTGGCCATCGGCGGCCTGGCGGTGGGGGAGAGCACCCAAACCATGTACGACATCATCGACGCGGTGGAGCCACACCTGCCCGCCGACAAGCCCCGTTACCTGATGGGGGTGGGCACCCCCTGGAACATCATCGAGGGGGTCTACCGGGGGGTGGACTTCTTCGACTGCGTCATGCCCGCCCGCAACGCCCGCCACGGCAAGCTCTACACCTGGGAGGGCACCATCAACATCAAAAACGAGAAGTACAAGCTGGACACCCGGCCCATCGACCCCAACTGCCAGTGTCCCGTCTGCCGCAGCTATTCCAGGGCCTACCTGCGCCATTTGGTCAAGGCGGAGGAGATGCTGGCCATGCGCCTGGCGGTCATCCACAACCTCTGGTTTTATAACGAGCTGATGGCCCGCATCCGTCAGGCCCTGGACGAGGGCCGGTTCGAGGCGTTCCGGGCGGAGAACGTCGAAAAATTGCAGCGGCGGCTGTGATTTTTTCGGAAAACCCCTTGCTATTGCCGCCGAGAACCGGTATAATAATAGCACTATGCTGTGTCGGCAAAGAGGCTGCCGGCCAAATTTACGGAGGTAATTATTTTGGAAACCATGTATTCGATCGTCATGATCGTTGTAATGATCGCCATTTTCTATTTCCTGCTCATCCGCCCGGAGAACAAGCGGAAAAAGCAGGCCAATGAAATGCGCAACAGCCTGATGGTGGGTGATGAGATCACCACCATCGGCGGTATCGTCGGCACCATCTGCGCCGTCAAGGAGAACAGCATCGTGGTGGAGACCGGCGCCGACCGGGTCCGCCTTGAGCTGATGAAGTGGGCTGTCTCCTCCAAGGGCGTCCAGACCACCGAGGACGGCAAGGGTGAACCCACCGACGATAAGGACAAGAAGTCCAAGAAAAAGTAATTCTGGCTGTTCTTCTTACGCAGCCCTGTGTTAGAAACCCCTCCGCCACCGCCTAAAGGCGGCGGCCCTCCTCCCCTTTCAGGGGAGGCAAGAGGGAAAGTGCTTATCGTCTGACGCCGGTTTTGTGCGACAAATTCGAGATTTTCAGCAGAGACCCCTCTATATAGCCACTAACACTGAAAATTTGGCTGATTCATAGGGATAACCTATAAAGTAATTCCACCAACACCGCGGCTCAGCCGCATAAATTCCCCCTCCCGCGCATACATTCAGGCAGAATGGCGACGGGAGGGTGTTTTTTTATGGCGCAGAGGAAAAAGGAAGCGGCGCTCAGCCCCGCGGCGGCAGGGGCCACCGTTTTGACCGGCGGGCTGCTGGCCTTCGGGGTGTGCCTGGCGGTGCTGGCCGGGGCCGCCGGACTGATGGCGGTGGGCAGGCTGGGCGAGGAGGCCAT
>JAJPXR010000014.1:10233-20476 GCA_021205375.1 Clostridiales bacterium
ATGGGATAACCAAATTGTCTAAAATGTGGTTGACACAGGACGCGACGGCGCCGAAAAAGCGTGGCCCCTTACACAGGACCGTTTCTGCACCGAACCCTCCTGCAAACCCGGCAATTGCACATTGCACATTGCTAATTGCTAATTGTGTTCCTCGTCCTCTTCCGGCAGGACGACCACGCGAATTTCCAGCACCCGCATCCGCCGGATGGCCGTCACCGTGACCTCCAGGTTCTCATAGCGGAACTGGTCGCCCACGCGGGGGATGTGGCCCAGCTCGTCGATGACCCAGCCGGACACCGTGGCGGCGTCGCAGTCCTCCCGGATGCTCAGCAGCTCGAACACGTCGCTCAGGTTGGCGGAGCAGGAAATCAGATAGGAGCCGTCCTCCTGCTTCTTGATGACCTCCACCACCTCGTCGTGTTCGTCCCAAATCTCGCCCACCAGCTCCTCCAGGATGTCCTCCAGAGTGATGATGCCCTCGGTGCCGCCAAATTCGTCCACCACGATAGCCATGTGTATCTTGGCCCGCTGCATTTTGGTCAGTACGTCGGACGCCTGCTCCGAGGGGGTGGTGTAGAGGGCGGGGGAAATTAGGTGCCGCCAGTTGCTGTCCTCCGACAGCTTTGCTTTATGGAAGTCCTTTTCGTGGATCAGCCCCAGGATATGGTCCCGGTTCTCGTGGTAGACGGGGATGCGGGAGAAGTCGCTCTCCTCGAACAGCGCGTCCAGCTCCGGCACAGTCAGCGTGTCCTCGGCGGCCACCATGTCCACCCGTGGGACGAAAATCTCGCCCACCTCCAGGTCGCCGAACTCGATGGCGCTGCGGATCAGTTTGCCCTCGTCGGCCTCCAGACCGCCTTCGTTTTCCGCCTCGGAGACCATGGTGATCAGTTCCTCGCCGGTGATGCTGTCGTCCTCAGCGGAGTGAAACACCTTCTCCAGCATGGACTGCCACAGGGAGAAAAAGGCGGTCAGCGGGGTCAAAATCACCAAAATCACTCGCAGGATGGGCGTGACCGCCATGGCCACCGTCTCCGGGGCCTGCTTCGCCAGGGTCTTGGGGGAAACCTCCCCGAAAATCAGCACCGTCACCGTCATGACGATGGTGGAGATGGTGGGACCGTAGCCATAGAAAAACCGGGTGAACAGCAGCGTCGCCACCGTGGTGGCCACAATGTTGACGATGTTGTTGCCGATGAGAATGCCGGAAAGCAGCTTGTTGTAGTCCTCCGCCAGGGCCAGCGTGGCCGCCGCCCTGCGGTCGCCGTCCTCGGCGCGGTTTTTCAACCGGATTTTGTTGAGGGAATTAAACGCCGTCTCTGTGGCGGAAAAAAAGGCGCTTCCGCAGCAGAGCAGCACCAGCGCGATTACCATGCTGATACTATGACTGTCCATGTAAGGAACATCACTCTCCTAGATAAAAGAAAAATTGCGCGGCGCGTGGCCCGTCACTGCGCCGCTGCTAAAAACACTTGGTATTGTTCGTCCAGCCAGGCCAGCACCTGACCGTATCCCGCCTCGTCCATGGGAAAACGGGCCGCGTCCACCACCTGGCTCTCCGCCAGGCAATATTCCCCGTACCAGACCTGACAGGCCAGTTCCTTGCCCTCGTCTCCCTCCTCCGGGTTGACGAAAAAGCGCAGGCCCCGGTAACTGCCATAGAAACCGTTGCCGTTCTGGAAGGTGTAGAGGTTTGGCAGGTAAAAACGTTCATCCTCGGAAATCATGCCGCTGCCTCCTGTCCTGTTCCTGGCTGTGTCTTACTGTGTATTGTAACCGATTTGCGGGAAAAGTCAAGAACAGGGAACGCATTTTTGCCGGGCACCTTTGGCATGGCGGAAGTTGTCGGAGAAATCCTTCCATTTTTCCGGTGAAAATTGGTCGGTACACTGCCGCCTGACAAGTTTTTTACCGAAAAATACAACAGAATGCCATTGTCTGTTTCGGCAAAGTAGGGTATACTTAGATATGGAAATGGAAAATTAGGATGGCTGTCCGTATTCACTGATTGTCCTCAAGACGATGCCTCAAACCACATGACAGAAAGGAAGACAACAAATGAAACGCACCAAAATCATCTGCACCATCGGCCCCGCTTGCTCCGACGAAGAGACCCTGACCGCTATGATCCAGGCCGGTATGAACGTCGCCCGGCTGAACTTCTCCCACGGCACCCACGAGGAGCAGCAGGTGAAGATCGACCTCATCAAGAAGGTGCGGGACAAGCTCCGCGAGCCGATTCCCATTCTGCTGGACACCAAAGGCCCCGAATACCGCATCGGCACCTTTGAAAACCATAAAATCGAGCTGAAGGACGGCGACACCTTCACCTTCACCACCGAGAGCGTGGAGGGCACCCAGGAGCGGGTCAGCGTCTCCTATAAGGGTCTGGTGAAAGACCTGAACGTGGGCGACATCATCCTGGTCAACGACGGCCTGGTGAAGTTCCAGGTGAAGGAAAAGACCGACACCGACCTGATTTGTGATGTCCTTATCGGCGGCGCCCTCTCCGACCGGAAGAGCATGAGCTTCCCGGACAAGGTCCTCAAGCAGGTTTATCTCAGCAAGCAGGACAAGGCCGACCTGCTCTTCGGCATCCAGAACGACGTGGACTTCGTGGCCTGCTCCTTCGTCTCCTGCGCCCAGGACGTCATCGACGTGCGCAACTTCCTGGACGCCAACGGCGGCAAGGACATCCAGCTCATCGCCAAGCTGGAGAACCGGGCCGGCGTGGACAACGCCGAGGAAATTTTGGAGCACTCCGCCGGCCTGATGGTGGCCCGCGGCGACCTGGGCGTGGAAATTCCCTATGTGGAGCTGCCCGCCATTCAGAAGCGCCTCATCACCATCTGCCGCCTGAAGGGTGGCCTGGCCATCACCGCCACCGAGATGCTGGAGTCCATGATCTCCAAGCCCCGTCCCACCCGTGCGGAGATCTCCGACGTGGCCAACGCCGTCTTTGACGGCACCAGCGCCATCATGCTCTCCGGCGAGACCGCCGCGGGCCGCTATCCCGTGGAGTCCGTCGCCGCCATGGCCAACATCGCTGTGGAAGCGGAGAAGAACACCCACTATGCCGAGCGGTTCAAGCGCTATAACTTTGAGCTGAAAAACCTCAACGACGCCCTGTCCCACTCCACCTGCCAGTTGGCCATCGACACCAACGCCACCTGCATCGTGGCCACCACCCGCACCGGCACCACGGGCCGGATGATCTGCCGGTTCCGCGCCCCCATGCCTATCATCGGCATGACCACCAACGAGAAGGCTTACCGGCAGTTGGCCCTGAGCTGGAACGTTAAGCCCATGATCGTGGAGGAGTTCTACTCCACCGACGTGCTGTTCTATCACGCGGTCATCATGGCCCGGGCCTCCGGCCTTGCCAAGGCGGGCGACACCATCGTCATCACTGGTGGCATGACCAACGGCAAGAGCGGCAACACCAACCTCATCAAGGTTGAGACCCTCAGCGAGGTCCCCCAGCGGCGGTTCGGCCTGATCGCCGAGGCCGCGCAGATGGGCCATATGGAAGAATAATTAGTTCAACAACTCCCTGAAAAACAACAAAAACGCGCAGGTTTCCGTTTGGATTCCTGCGCGTTTCTATTGCGTCATACCATTGAAGTCCTATTCGTTTTCATCCGAAATTCGTCACGGTTTGCAATCAGCCCCAGCTTCACCAAACGGGCGGAGATTGCGCCCTCTGTCCGCTGAAAATAGTTTTGAATCTCCCGATTGGTACAGCCGCGCAGAAACATATCCCGCAGAGCGTTGTCCGCTTCCTCTGTCCACGGCTGACCGGCGTTGGCGGGTAAATCCCGTTTCTTCTTTTCTGAGACATTCCGCAGGACGGTGTGCAGCGCCCGCACCACATCCGGCCTGTTGCAGACGTGGTCATCTGGCAGTAATTCCCCGGTCATGGGGTCGGTGCCGTCCGCCAAAAGCTCCAATATCTCCTTTGCGCGCTTTAACTCCACGATGATTGCCTCCCTTACTGGCTCCTGCCGTTTTAAGATATATCCCATTCTCGTCCTGCATCCGGGCACGACTGATTTCACGCGCTCACAGCGAATCCCGCAGCTTCAGCTCATATCCCAGCATGGTCTGCCGCACGGGGAAATTCTCCTTCCCCTCCAGCAACGAAAGCATCATCCGGGCGGCCTCCCGGCCGCTCTCCTCGTAAAAGTAATGGGCGGTGGTCAATGCAGGCTCTACCACGCGGCAGGCCCAGCTATCTCCAATGCCCACCACGGAGAGGTCCTCCGGCACCCGCCGTCCCATCTGTCTGGCGGTTTGAATGGCGCCGATGGCCGCCGTGTCGGTTGCGCAGACAATGGCGTCCAGTGCGGGGTCCCGCTCCAGCAGCAGCCGGGTCTGCTCATAGCCACTGCCGTGGCTGAAATCCCCCTCAGCGAAGCAGATTTGATTTTCTTCAATGCCGTAGTCCCGGCAGACGTCCACCAGGGCTTTCCGGCGCAGATAGCCCACTGCCACATCCCGCTGGGTGACGCCGATGTACCCGATGTGACGACGGCCCTTCTTCAGCACCAGCTCGTCCAACTCCCTGGCGGCCTCGTAGTCGTTGTGGTAAACGCAGGGAAATTGCCGGTGCCGCTGGCCCACCAGCACCACCGGGATGCGCATATGGGACAGCATTTCCTCATGCTCCGGCGTGATGACCGTTGCCAGCAAAATAACCCCCGCCGCCCGGTTGGCCCCGAAGAGGCTCAGGTACTCCAGCTCCTTTTTCTCGTCGTTGTCGGTGTTTGCCAGCAGGAACATATAGTTTTCCCGGTTGAGCACTTCGCTGATGCCTGCCGTCGCCTCGGCCACAGCGGTGGAGCTGATTTTGGGGACGATAACACCGATTTGCCGGACCTTCCGGGTACGCAGCATTTGGGCGTAGGTGTCCGGCTGGTAGCCGGTCTCGTCGATGACCGCCTTAATGCGCTCCCGTTTCTCCTGGCTCAGGCTGCCCCCGTTCAGGTAGCGGGAGACGGCGGCGTTGGACACGCCTGCCATTTTTGCAATTTCGTTGATGGTCATGACTTTTCTCCCGACAACCCATAAATGTCAATGTGAATGATTTTTTATCTTATCACAGCGTCGCTGGATTTGCAAACCTCATTTGGGGCGTGATGTTGCCTTCATTTCAGCCCGTGAGGGCATTTCTTCCCCTCATCGTCCACGGTAACGAACACCAGCTCCCCGGCGCAGCACAAGGCCCCGCTGAGCAGCTCCCGGCCCTGGATATGCAGGTGGATGCTGGTGACACCCAGCGTCACCGATTCCACCCCCAACTCCAAAATCTCCCCCGGCACCATGGGCCGCAGCAGACGGATATCCTCCGCCCCGGCCATGACGATGTGGTCGGTGCGGCGGCGCGTCTGGGCAGTAGCGATAAAGGCCGCCTCCGCCATCCAGTCCATGATCTGACCGGCGTAGAGGGTGTTGTGGTGGTTCAAATGCTCCGGGCGGAGCTGGTGGCGGGTGATAATGTCCATGGCGTCCTCCATTCCAGTGGTTGGGTTTATTGTACCTCTTTTTGCGCCAGAACGCAAATTTTTCTGGAATTTTCCCGACAGCGCAGCGCTATCCCCCGCAGACCAGCCCGCCGTTGACCCCGAACACCTGACCGGTGATAAATCCGGCCTCCTTCCCTGCCAGGAAATAAGCCAGGTTCGCCACGTCCTCCGGCGTTCCAAGCCGTCCCAAAGGGGTGTCCTCCGCCAGGCCGTCCAGTGTCTCCTGGGTGAACTCAGCGAGCATATCGGTCTGAATCACGCCGGGGGCGATGCAGTTGGCGGTGATGTGGCTGGGGCCGACCTCCTTCGCCAGGGCCTTGGTGAAGCTGATGACCGCGCCCTTCGCGGCGGAGTAGGGCGCCTCGCAGGAGCCTCCCACCTGCCCCCACATGGAGGACACGGTGACAATGCGCCCGGCCTGGCGGCGGATCATGTGGGGCAGCACCGCCCGAACAGGGTAAAACACCCCGTTTACGTCCACAGCGAACACCCGCGCCCAGTCCTCATCGGTGCAGTCCTGGAGTAGGCCCACCGGCAAGGCGATCCCGGCGCAGCACACCAGCGCGTCCAGTTGCCCGAAGGTGTCCAGCACGGTCTCCACCATAGTGTTGACCTGGGCAGAACTGGAAACGTCCGCCCGAACGGGGAACGCCGACGGTCCTACCTCCCCGCACAGGGCCAGGGCCTCTGCCTCTGAGCGGTGGTAATGGACGGCCACCCGCCAGCCCTCCCTGGCGAAGCGGCGGGCCGTCGCCGCACCGATGCCCCGGCTGGCGCCGGTAATCAAAACCGTTTTTTGCATAAATTTCCTCCCAATGGGACCGCGTGGCAGCAAAACGCAGCATTCACAAAAGATTCATATTTTCTTTGCAAACCCTTCAAACATTCCGGGGCAGGCTGTGCTAGGATATAGATAAGCAATCAATGAATCTCCCTCTTGTTGATTGTGCCTCTCTCTTTTTCATTATATTCCTTCCTTAAAAACAAGCCCTCTGCCCGGTCATACGGACGGAGGGTTTGTTTTTCGTTCGCGCTTATTTCAATTTGATTTTCACGCCGGGTTTTCCCTGCTGATGGGCCTTGCGGTTGGCCTCCCGGACGCCCAGCTTCTCCCCGGTCTTGGGGTCTACAACATAGGTGCTGTCCAGTTGTCCCCGGAGGGAGGCGCGCACCGCCGCCACATACTCCTGCCGCAGGGCGGCCTGCTCCGCTTTCTCCTCCGCTGTCAGCGGTTCAACCTTGCTCTTGCGGGCCAGGGCGTTGATGCGGTCTATTTTTTCCTGTGAGATACCCATGTGACGTTTCTCCTTCTGGGTGTGATGTTATGATTGTAGCAGAAAAGCAACGAAATGACAACCTGAAATTCATCCGTTAAAATTTCATGAAAAAAAGCCCTCCTCGTCCATGGGGGCTTGTTTTCCCCCGCTTCAGCGGATATAATGCAAACCATATGAACCTGTCCACCCCAGGGCCTTCCGGCCCGCACTTCACAGAAAGGACTTTCCCTATGGCTGGCTCACGCCCCTCCGCCCTTGCGCGTTTTTTGCTGCTGCTGTTCCGCGTGGTCTTCACGTTTTTTGCTGTGGGCACCACGGTATTTATCTTTGCCAACTCCCTGGAGATCGGCGCGGTATCCTCGCTCCGAAGTCAGGAGGTCACTGCCCTGCTCAACCGCTTTCTGTCCCCCACGGGGCTGTATCTGACCGAGGCGGTGGTGCGCAAGCTGGCCCACTTCGCGGAATACGCGCTGCTGGCCTTCTGGTTCACCCTTTGCCTCCGGGTCTACACCCGGCACTATATTCGCCACATCAGTTGGCCGCTGTTTCTGGTGCTGCTGGTTGCCAACATGGACGAGACGCTGCAAACCTACGTGGCCAACCGCAACGGCTCCGTCCGGGACGGGTGGATCGACTTCGGCGGCGGCGTGACCGGCGTGCTGGTGGCGCTGGTCATTATCATGCTGCTGGGCGGCTTCTGGCGGCTGCTGGGGTTTGGGCGGCACAGAGAGCAATGAGCAATTTGCAATTAGCAATGTGCAATTTGACACATAAGCCCTCCGCAGGAGTTTTGCCGCTTGCGGCAAAATAAATTGAAATCCGTGCTTTTAGCCGGGCATGTACCGGCAAAAGCACACAGGGAGGCCCCAAACGTGCGCGCTCCGCGCGTGCGCTGCCGGGGCCGCATTTTCGACCAAAATCCGTGATTTTGGTCGAGAGCCTGTCCGTGACAGGCTCAAACAAAAGGGGCGGTATCCATTTCGGATACCGCCCAAACTTCCGTGGGAAGGAAGGGAGTTATGGTTCGACGATGAATCAGGCGTTTGCCTTTTCCTTCGACTGTTTGGTCAGGGTCTGAATGCCCTCGATAGCCAGAATGACGGCCAGGACAACCAGCAGGCAGGCGATGATGACCTGGGCGTAGGGACCCCAGTCAGCGCCGCCGGCGGTGATGAGACCGATCTGAGTCTTAATGGTCAGGATCAGGCTGCAAATGGTGACCACCAGCATGAAGCCCATGGGGAACAGGAACATCTTGTTGTTCTTGCCGATGTTGCCCAGCCAGGTGGCGACGGCCAGCAGGCCCAGGCCAGCCAGCAACTGGTTGGCGGCACCGAACAGGCCCCAGATCTTGGCGTAGCCGGTCATGCCCAGGCCGACGCCCAGCACCACGGAGATGATGGTGGCGACATAGGTGTTGGACAGGACCTTCTTGTAGCCGGTAGGCTCCTCGCCCTCATCGACCCACAGTTCCTGGAACATGAAGCGGGCCAGACGGGTGGCGGTGTCCAGAGAGGTCAGGCAGAAGGCGGAATAAGCCAGGCTCAGCAGCTTGTAGAGGATGCCCTCAGCCCCAGCCAGGCCGGGGATGGTGGCGACCATCTTGGAGATGCCGCCGGCGAAGATGCCGACAGCGCCCAGGCCGTCCAGAGTGCCGCCGTTGACCTTATAGGAGTAAGCGACAGCGCACAGAGTCAGGATGGCCAGCACGCACTCCAGCAGCATACCGCCGTAGGCGATGGGCTTGGCGTCGGTCTCTTTGTCCAACTGTTTGGAAGTGGTGCCGGAGGAAACCAGAGAGTGGAAACCGGAAATGGCGCCGCAGGCCACGGTGGTGAACAGAACGGGGAACAGATAGGAGCCGTTCACGTTGAAGCCGCCGAACATGGGCATGGCGTCCATGGAGGGATGCGCGCCGATGACGCCCACCAGAGCCACGGCCAGCATGGCGTACAGCAGGAAGGAGGACAGGTAGTCACGGGGCTGGAGCAGGATCCACACAGGAGCCACAGAAGCGATGGCGATGTAGATGCCGATGATGATCATCCAGGTGGAGTTGGTCAGGTAGATGGGGTGGAAGTTCATGCCCACGCCCATGCAGATGCAGATGGCGAGGATTCCGACGATGGTGCAGACGCCCATGGAAGCGCCCCGGCGATAGACCAGGAAGCCGAACAGGATGGCGACCACGATGAACATCAGGGAGATCATAGCCACGGAAGCGGCAGAGGCGGAAGCGGCCTTGTCGATGAGGCCGGTGGTCTCGTCCACGGTAGCGGCGAAGGTGCCGGCCACGATAGAGGCGAAAGCGGCCACAACCAGGACCAGGGTCAGGTAAGCAAAGATCAGGAACAGGCGCTTGGCACGGCGGCCCATGGTGGAGGCGATGATCTCACCGATGGACTGGCCCTTGTGCCGCACAGAGGCGAACAGGGCGCCGAAGTCATGCACACCGCCGAAGAAGATGCCGCCGATCAGCACCCACAGGGTGACAGGCAGCCAGCCAAACGCGGCGGCGTTGATGGGGCCGGTGATGGGGCCGGCGCCGGCGATGGAGGAAAAGTGATGGCCCATCAGTACGGGGGCTTTGGCAGGAACATAATCCACGCCGTCTTCCATGGTGTGCGCAGGGGTCTCTTCGTCGGTTTCACCCACGCCCCACTGCTTGCACAGCCAGCCGCCGTAAAAAATGTAGCCGCAGACCAAAACGGCGACGCCGATGATCAGAAGTACCAGTGAATTCATGGTTTTTCTACACTCCTTACTTTCTTTCGATAGGGAAATGGTTTGCGCCGCACCTTGGGATGCAGCACATTTTTCAAAAATTTCGCTGTGTTATGACCGGCGAAGTTGGCCGTGAAGGAATCCTTCCCCAGTTCGACCAGGGCCGTGTGAACCTCCATCCAGCCACGCAGCGAAAATTGAAAACATTTTTGGACATGGCACTTCCTGAGCGCCTTGACCGCGTCCTCGTCGGCGCTGTCGCAGAGGAACAGCGCCACGATGTTGGTGCTCATGTGACCCGGCGCGGGGTCCACCAGTGGCTCGCCCAGTTCGCGGGCCTTTGCCAGACAGGACTGGTACAGCTCCAGCGTCAGGTGCGGTACGGAGAACAGGTAGACGTATTCGTGTCGGTCAGCCGTCCACATTGTGGCGCGCTGTGTCAACACATAGCCAGTGTCGTGCTCGTGGAACGCGGCAGTAGCCACCAGAGGGGCCTCTTTCTCGTCCACATACGCCAGGTCGTAGCAGGGACTGTACGCCCTGAGAATCAGGGACAGCGCCTTTTCCCGTGTCAGTTCCATGTTGGTTCTCCTTCGTCAAAAGTGCAGTGAAACGTCGCCTCTAAGGGCGAACACGCTTATTTTATCAGATTTATTCAAATTTTCAGGTTCTATGTCAAGAGTTGGGGCAGAGAAAAATAACCCGCAAAAATAGTGA
>JAJPXR010000158.1 GCA_021205375.1 Clostridiales bacterium
CCCCTGAAAGGGGAGGAGGGCCGCCGCCTTTAGGCGGTGGCGGAGGGGTTTCTACGCAATGCTGGATAAATAGATTTTCGCTATTTTCTCCTATTCTAAATCGAAACCGCGTGACCCGGCAAGTGCCAAATCACGCGGTTGATTCTTGTTTGTTTTTACTTGTTGGGGAACAGCTTACCGAACAGCCAGTGAGTGAACGGGGCCGCGGCGAAGAAGTTCCAGAAGAAGGCCATGGGGAAGTTTTTCAGCACCGTCCCCACCCAGATGGCGGGGAGCTGCGTCACCGGTGCGCCCGCCAGACAGACGTTGAACAGCACCGAGGCGATGAGGCTCATAGAGGGGCACATGACCGCCACCGTCGCGCCCTGGCGGAGCAGTTGGCAGACATACGGGTTATCTTTTTCCGGGTCGCTGTGCTTGGCGGCGAAGGCCGCCCCGAAGCGGTTGCCGTACAGGTTGGAGACGATGAACACGAAAATACCCATGTAGGACGCTTCAACGAGGGCGTCCCAGAACACGATGTTGGTCATGTTGCTCAGGCCGCCGGCGGCCAGCGTCGCGCCCTCTTTAATGGCGACGTTGTAGACCTCCATGCCGTAGGCCATGGCATAGGACATGAGCAGGCCGAAAATAATTCCCTGTGCTTTTGTTTTTGGCATAAATACTCTCCTCTTTCAGCAGTGGTTTTGCGCAGACAGCGTACAGCACAAGCCGAACAAAAAAGGCGTATTCCCCTTCCGTCAACCGGAAAAAGGGCATACGCCTTGCGAACATCCTGTGTGCTACACGCAGTTATGATTTTGTACGGTGATAGTATACCACGCCAAAACCGCCGATGTAAGCGAAAGTTTTGCACAAAAATCCCGACCGCTGTGCAGGGCAGTGGTCGGGATTTTTGATAAGCAGGGGAGAGGGGTTCACTCCTCCTCGAACAGCTCCTCCAGGGAATGGATGGCGTCGGTGACGCTGTCATAGGCGTCGTCGATGGCGTCGATGCGCTCGTCTGCCGCCTTGCGTTCCGGGCTTTTCTTGGGTAAGATCATTTTGGCGTTTTCCTCCTGCTCCTGGAGCAGCGCCAGCCGCTGATTCAGGTCCTCCAGTTGGGCCAGGATGGTTTTCAGTTCCGTTTCTCTCTGTGGATTCATGGTGTTTCCTTTCTATAGGTCAAATGAATGGTATAAAAACTGGTTATCCCTTTTACTCCGCTTTATGCGCATGATTCACGCCCACGCACCAGCACCTCGTCCCCATAATTGCACATTGCACATTGCTAATTGCACATTTCCTCCACCCGGCACAGCTCCGGCAGTTGCTCCGGCTCCAGCAGGCTGGCTCCGTCGAACAGGGCGGCGTGGAACCGGCCCATGCCCGGCCCCTGCTTTTCGGCGTAGGCGGCGCAGCCCTTCCAGAAGGCCCCGGCGCAGAGGGCGGCGGCATAGGGGGAATCCGTCACGGCGGCGAAGCCCCCCAGCAGCACCGAAAGCATACAGCCCGCTCCGGTGACCTGGCGCATCCGGGCGGAGCCGCCGGAGAGCAGCGCCAGCCGCTGGCCGTCGGTCACCACGTCCACCGCGCCGGAGAGGAACACCGTGCAGCCTAGCGTCCGTGCCAGACGCAGGGCGCAATCCTGCCGCTGGGCCAGGCCCCCGTCGGAGGCGCAGTCCACGCCGCTCTCCTGACTGGCGAGGCGCAGCAGCGCCTGCACCTCCCCCAGGTTGCCCCGGACGACGGTAGGGGAGACTTCCTCCAACAGCTTGGAGACCCGCTCCAGCCGGTAGGCCGAGGCCCCCACGCCAACCGGGTCCAGCACGACCGGGTGGCCCAAACGGTTGGCGGTCTGCCCCGCCAAGGTACAGGCCAGGTATTTACGGTCATCCGGGGTGCCGGTGTTCAGCACCGTGGCGGCGCACTGGCCGCTGATCTCCGCCATCTCCTGTGGCTCCTGGGCCATGATGGGCCGCCCACCCGCCGCCAGCAGCAGGTTGGCGCAGTCCTGCACCGTGACCAGGTTGGAGATGCAGTGGACCAGCGGCCCTTCCCGCCGCAGTCGGGCCAGCGGGGTGCAGTCCACCGTCACCGCTCCACAATGGCCTGCATGGAGGCCATCGCGCCGGAGCGCTCCAGCGCCGTCAGCACCAGCCCCGCGATGATGGAGCCGCCCACGGTGGAGACCAGGAAGGGGACGATGTAGGCGTAAAAGGCGATGTCTCCGGCGGACTTGCCCATCAGGAAAATCGCCACCGGGTAGGCGCACAGCCCGCCCAGCACGCCGGTGCCGAACACCTCAGCGATCAGCGTCAGGGGGAGGTTTTTGGTCTTATAGTACATCATACCACAGAGCAGGGCGCCGATCATGGACCCCGGAAAGGCCATCAGGCTGCCCAGACCCAGCAGATTGCGCAGCAGGCTGGCGACAAAGGCCACGGTCACGCCGTAGGCGGGACCCAGGAACACGGCGCAGATGATGTTGACCATGTGCTGCACCGGCGCGCACCGGGACCCCAGCACCGGGAAGGAAAAGAGGCTGCCCACAACGGCGCAGGCGGCCAGCAGCGCGGCCAGGGCCAGTTTTTTGGTAGAGGAATGGTTCATAGTCGGTTTCTCCTTTTCTCATTTTTGAATTAGAATGTAAAAACAAAGGCGTCACGAAGAATCATACCCGCGGTGGTATGCCCCTTCGTGGCGCTTTCGCTGTCACTCTGGGTTTATTATACCGGCGGGGAGGGGGACTGTCAAGGGAAATGTCCGCCGTAGATTGACATCCACCCCGGAAAAATGCTATACTCTTTGTGGTGCATCGTTCTAAAAAAAAGGTAGTTTATCCTACCAAAAAGGAAGGTTAGTACCATGAGCAACTACAAAATCAACACCAAATGCGTCCAGTCCGGCTACACCCCCGGCAACGGCGAACCCCGCCAGATCCCCATCATCCAGTCCACCACCTTCAAGTACGACACCAGCGAGGACATGGGCAAGCTGTTTGACCTGGAAGCCTCCGGTTACTTCTACACCCGGCTGCAAAACCCCACCAACGACTACGTGGCGGCCAAAATCGCCGACCTGGAGGGCGGCACCGCCGGTATGCTGACCTCCTCCGGCCAGGCGGCCAACTTCTTCGCCCTGTTCAATATCTGCGAGTGCGGCAGCCACATCGTGGCCTCCTCCTCCATCTACGGCGGCACCTTCAACCTGATCTCCGTCACCATGGCGAAAATGGGTATCACCACCACCTTCGTCTCCCCCGACTGCACCGAGGAGGAGCTGGAGGCCGCTTTCCAGGACAACACCCGCGCCGTGTTCGGCGAGACCATCGCCAACCCCGCCCTGACGGTGCTGGACATCGAGAAGTTCGCCAAGGCCGCCCATGCCCACGGGGTGCCTCTCATCGTGGACAACACCTTCCCCACCCCGGTGAACTGCCGCCCCATCGAGTGGGGCGCGGACATCGTCACCCACTCCACCACCAAGTACATGGACGGCCACGGGGCCGCAGTGG
>JAJPXR010000053.1 GCA_021205375.1 Clostridiales bacterium
GCCACACCCCCACCCAGGCCCTGTTCTTTGAGGTCAGCGCCGGGGCTGCGGAGCCGCCTGCCTTCCAGCCGCCGGGGTTCTTCCAGGAGATCATCGCCGCAGACCGGGGCACCCAGCGCAACCGGGCAGGGCAGTTCATCGACCTGTGCAATGTGGTGCTGACCCTGCTGGCCTCGGTGGACGACGAGGTCTCTCCCGCAGAGGCGGAGTATATCACCGACTGCCTTTCTGCCCTGACCGCCCTGGCGGGGAAGCCTGCGGAAAACGTCAAGCCGGTCTCCCCTACCCCCAAGCCTGAGCAGGAGCAGCCCGGCTCCACCGCTGCCCAGACCCAGTCCGAAACCGCCGAAGCGCCGGAGGCGGCCCAGGAGGAGCCGCTGCCCACCACCGAGGAACTGCTGGCCCAACTGGACGCCCTCTGTGGCCTGGACAAGGTGAAGAAGGACGTGCGCAGCCTCATCAACCTCATCAAAATCCGCACCCTGCGGAAGGAGCACGACCTGCCTGTGCCGCCCATGAGCCTGCACCTGGTCTTTATGGGCAACCCCGGCACCGGCAAGACCACCGTGGCCCGGCTGCTGGCGGGGCTGTACCGGGCCATTGGCGTGCTGTCCAAAGGCCAGCTTGTGGAGGTGGACCGCTCCGGCCTTGTGGCTGGCTACGTGGGCCAGACCGCCATTCAGACCCAGAAGGTCATTCAATCCGCCCTGGGCGGTGTGCTGTTCATCGACGAAGCCTATTCCCTGGCGGGTCAGGGAGCCAACGACTTCGGCTACGAGGCCATCGACACCATCCTCAAGGCCATGGAGGACCACCGGGACGAGCTGGTGGTCATCGTGGCGGGCTACGAGGGGCCTATGGCCCGATTCCTCCAGTCCAACCCCGGTTTGGAGTCCCGGTTCAACAAGTATTTCTACTTTGAGGACTACACCGGCCCTCAGTTGACCCAAATCTTCCTGGGCATGTGCGAGAAAAACGGCTACAAGCCCGACCAGGAGCTGTCCGACTTCCTGCCCGGTTTCTTCGACCAGATGTACGCGGAGCGGGACGACAACTTCGGCAATGGCCGGGACGTGCGCAACCTCTTTGAAAAGCTCATCTCCGCCCAGTCGGACCGGGTGGCCCAGTTGGAGGAGGTCACGGTGGACGACCTGATGCAGGTTACGCTGGCGGACTTCCGGGCGGCGGAGCCGGAGGACAATTAGCAATTTGCAATTAGCAATGTGCAATGTGCGATTGTCGTGGTTTCCGCTGTGTCCGCAAAATACCCAAAAGAAAACGCACCGCACGTTTTTTGTGCGATGCGTTTTGTTATACAAAATTTTCCTTTACAGCGTATGATACATCAGCGTGATGTCCTCATACACCCCATCCTTGCGGAGGAACCCACCGGGGACCACCCCCAGCCGGACGAAGCCCAGCTTCTCATAGAGCCGGAGGGCGTGGACATTGCTGCACACCACCGCGTTGAACTGAAGGACCCGGAACCCCAGCTCCCGGCCCTTTGTCAGGCTGTGGCGCACCAGCGCCTCCCCGATGTGCTGGCCCCGCAGATCGGCCCGCACCGCGTAGCTGGCGTTGCAGATGTGCCCACAGCGGCCCACGTTGTTGGGGTGCAGGATGTACAGCCCCACCACCTGGCCGGTCTCGGCGTCTGCCGCCACGCCGGTGAAGGACTGCTGGGCGAAAAACGACCCGCCGCTGTCCTCGTCCAACGCCTCCATCTGGGGGAAGGCCACGCCGTCCTCCACCACCCGGTTCCAGATGGCGCAGGCGGCGGGCAGGTCCTCCCGCTCACAGGCTCGTATTTCGATGTTCATTTCCTATCGCGGCCTCCTTGTCAGGTTTCCGGGGCATCCCCGTCGGCCTCGGCCATTTGCTCGCTGAAATGGGCGTTGATGCGGTCGGTAAACTCCTGGGCGGCGTTGTAACCCATCTTCTTGTGGCGGTTGTTCATGGCGGCCACTTCGATGATAACGGCCAGGTTCCGTCCGGGCTTCACCGGGATGGTCAGGGTGGGGATCTCCACGTCCAGGATGTTGGTCCAGAAGTCGTCCAGCCCCAGCCGGTCGTAGATCATGCCCTCTCGCCACTGCTCCAGGTTGATGATCATGTCGATATACTGGCTGTCCTTGATGGCGGACATGCCGAACAACTGCCGCACGTCAATGACGCCGATGCCCCGCATTTCCACATAGTAGCGGATCAACTCCGGGGCGGAGCCCATCAGCTTGTTGGGGTGTACCCGCTGAATTTCCACCGCGTCGTCAGCGATGAGCCGGTGGCCCCGCTTGATGAGTTCGATGGCGGTCTCGGACTTGCCCACGCCGCTCTCGCCCATCAGCAGGATGCCTTCGCCGTAGACCTCCACCAGCACGCCGTGGCGGGTGATGCGGGGGGAGAGATAGGAGCGCAGCGAAGTGGTCAGGTCGCTCATCAGCTCGCCGGTCTCCTGGACGCTGCGCAGGACAGTGCGGTCATACTCCTCCGCCGCCTGCAAGCACTCCGGGTAGGGCGCCAGGTTCCGGGCCAGAATCACCGCCGGGATGGGGTGGGACATCAGGTCCCGGAAGCACTTGAGCCGCTCTTCCCTGCCCATCATTTTCAGGTAGGTGTTCTCCATCTTGCCCATCAGTTGGAGGCGGTTGTTGTCGAAATAATCATAGAACCCCACCAGGGACAGGCCCGGCCGGTTGATGCTGGTCTGGACCACCTGCTGGGTCTCGTATCCCGTGCCCTTGTGCAGGATCTCCAGGTTAAACTCTTTCACCAGCGTTTTCAGCAAAATGCTCTGTGTATTTGGCATAGGACTTCCTCCTTTGACGGTATGATAGGGATGGGGCAGGCCGCCTCGAAAGCGCGGCCTGACAAAAAGCAGGGAACCATGTAGGACCAACATAGAATAATGCGCGGTCAATATGGTCAGTATACCCTATTTTTCACCGGTTCGCAACCAATGTCGCCAAATTTATCTCCCTGTGGTCGAATATTTTTTTCAAATTCCAGGGGAAAGGTCTTGATTTTTTGCCGCAGTTCTGATATTATAATGTTCGCTGTTTCAGTGAACTTTGTTGACCGAACCAAAAGTTCAGTATATAAGCGAAAAAGAAGAAGGAGGTATGCAAAATGGCAAAGTGCAGCTACTGCGGCAAAGGCGTGACCTTCGGCATCCAGGTGTCCCATTCCCATCGCCGTTCCAATCGCACCTGGAAACCCAACGTGAAGCGTGTCAAGGCGATCGTTGACGGTACTCCCACCCACGTTTATGTCTGCTCCCGGTGCCTCCGTTCCGGCAAAGTGACCCGTGCGTGAGTGTGCAAGGCAAATTACGGATGACAACAGACAAAGAACCTCCGGCGCAAGCAGTTGCGCCGGTTTTCTTTTTTGAGCCTGTCGCTAAAAAATCCCCTGTACAGCTCTGTACAGGGGATTTTTTAGGTTCTATAATAAATGTTGGGGTCAGGTAAAGCACCTGGCCCCAAATTCA
>JAJPXR010000243.1 GCA_021205375.1 Clostridiales bacterium
GACGGCAACACAGAAACCATCAAATACGGCAAGCTGAACACGCTGATGAATGTCCGCAGCGGAAATTCACTGGATGCGGACAAGGTGACCGTTCTGAAGAAAGGTTCTGTCATCAAGATTCTGGAGGACTGCGGTGACGGCTGGTACCGCATCAAATGCGATGCTGCAGACTGCGGCTACGCATATATCACCAATTCGACCGGCGAATATATCACGTTCGGTTCTTCCCTCTACAATGTTGAGGCTGGCGATTCCCTCTGGAAGATGTCTGATAAGACCCTCGGAAAAGGGTCAAGGAACGGTGAAATTAAAACAGCAAATAAACTGGGAGCAGAAGTCATTCGTGTCGGTGCCGTGCTGCTGATCCCATAAGAAGATGCCCGCCAAGGAGTTTGCGGATTCCCTGTCGGGCGCTTTTTTATTGCCTGCATATCAAAGCCAAATTTCCTTTATCCACATTTTTTAATTTTTCGTTTTTCCTGTCCTTTAGGTAATGAGGAAGGGTGCATCCTCCCTCAGACTGGAGGCAAAACCTATGACCAAGAATGAATGCGACAGTATTTTAAGATTGCGCGATGCCGGCAACACATATGCGCAGATTTCCGAAGAGACAGGCATACCGGTGAATACGTTAAAAACCTTCTTTCGCCGTAGTTCCCGAAAGAAAAAATCAGAGAATGAACAGCCCAAGTGCCGTGAATGCGGCGGCATCATCGAACAAAACCCCAAGACAAAGAAGCAGATATTCTGCTGTGGGGAATGCCGCCAGAAATGGTGGAACAGCCACCCGGAGGCGGTTCATCGGAAAGCTGTTTATAATTACACCTGCCCTTGCTGCGGCAGGGACTTCTCGGCTTATGGGAATGCCCACCGGAAGTACTGCTCCCACGAGTGCTATATCAAAGACCGATTTAAAGGAGGCGGCTGCCATGAGTGAAAAGCAATTTGACGCAGAAAAACTGTATTACATCTCCCTGGCGGCGGCAAAATCCATGCTCGAAAAAGGCGTGATTGACGAGTCTGTGTTCACCATAATACAGACAAATCTGCTCGAAAAATACCGCCCGATTTCGGCTACATTATTATCGGACATCCGCTTGACTTAACTCGCTTTTAGAGTGATTAATAGGTACGGAAAGGTGGTGATTTCATGGCTGAAATCAGAAAAATCCAACCCAAGATTCCGCAAATCAGAAAGCGGAAAAAGGTCGCTGCCTATGCCCGCGTTTCAAAGGAAACTGAACGGCTGGCACATTCGCTGTCAGCGCAGGTCAGCTATTACAGCAGGCTGCTCCAGAACAATCCTGAGTGGGAATACGCTGGTGTGTACGCTGACAGCTTCATCTCCGGCACCAGCATTAAACAGAGAAAAGAGTTCCAGCGGCTCGTGGAAGACTGCGAACAGGGCAAGATTGACATTGTCCTCTGCAAGTCCATTTCTCGATTTGCGAGGAACACCGTTGACCTTCTGGAAACGGTACGGCATCTGAAAGAGCTGGGCATTGAGGTCAGATTCGAGAAAGAACACATCAATTCGCTGTCGGAAGACGGCGAGCTGATGCTTTCCCTCCTCGCTTCATTCGCCCAGGAAGAAAGCCTCTCCATCTCGGAGAATTGTAAATGGGGAGTCCGCAAACGGTTTGAATCCGGCGAAATCGGAACCGCAAACAAGCACATCCTCGGCTACCAGTACGATGAGGAGCAGCGCAAATACGTTGTAATCTCGGAGGAGGCGGTAATCGTCCGCAGGATGTTCCAGCTTTACCTTGACGGGCTTTCCCTGCAGGCGATTTGCGACGACCTGAATGACAAAGGCTACCGCACCATTAACGGATGCCTGTTTCAGGAGGCATCGCTGATGCTGATGATTCGCAACGAAGTCTACGCTGGCGACACTTTACGGCAGAAAAGCTACATGGCTGACCCTCTCACCAAAAACAAGGTGAAGAACAAAGGTGAGCTTCCGAAGTACTACATGGCGGACAGCCATGAGGCGATTATCGACCGTGAGACATGGGCGAAGGTTCAGGAAGAAATCGCAAGGCGGGAATCCCTGCTGAATCCGACCTACTGCTTTACGAAGAAAATCAAGTGTGGTATCTGCGGAATGCCCTACACAAGGAAAGTCAGCAAAATCAAAGGGAAGAAGTTCGTCCACTGGATATGCCGCGCTAAGAAAGAAGTCGGCATGACTTGCACCAGCATCAATTTCAGCGAATCCGAGCTTAAGCACATTTGTGCGAAGGTCCTCAGCACTGACGGCTTTTCAGAAGAGGAGTTCAATCAGCGGGTGCTGGACATGACGGTTCTGGAGAATGGGAGCATTGAGTTTCACCTGACTGGCGGCGAGAAAAAGCTGTGGAAGAACATCCGCATCAACGAGAGCCGCCACGTTCCCACAGTGACCGACTGCTTTAAGGGAAAGCTGGTCTGCGGAGCCTGCGGCTTGGAGTACCACAGGGTGGTCAGTGCGGACAAATGGGTGTACTGGTACTGCATCGGCAAGAAGCGCAAAGGAATGTCCTGCTCCAACCGGAACTACGCTGACTACCAGCTCCGGAACATCTCAGCCTGGATGTTGGGACTTTCCGAATTTGACGAGGCAGAATTTGATAAGCAGGTAGAGAAAATCACGGTGCAGCCGGACGGGAATCTGCTGTACCATTTTTATGACGGGAGGACGAGCCTATGGCAAAGGTAATCACAATTCCAGCGACGAAGAACAAGCACACTGCTGCTCCAATCAGCGCCGTGAAAAAACGAAAGGTAGCCGCCTATGCCCGTGTCAGCACAGACCACGAAGAACAGCTGACCAGCTACGAGGCACAGGTCGATTACTACACAAATTACATCAATGGCAGAGACGACTGGGAGTTCGTTTCTGTGTACGCAGACGAAGGCATCACAGGCTGCAACACAAAGGCAAGGGACGGATTCAACACAATGGTGAGCGATGCCCTCGCTGGCAAAATCGACCTGATTGTAACGAAGTCGGTGAGCCGGTTTGCGAGGAACACGGTCGATTCCCTCAGCACCATTCGAAAGCTGAAGGAAAAAGGCGTCGAGGTCTACTTCGAGAAGGAGCAAATCTGGACTTTCGACGGCAAAGGCGAGCTGCTCTTGACGATCATGTCCAGCCTTGCACAGGAGGAATCACGCTCCATTTCAGAGAACACCACCTGGGGACAGCGGAAACGCTTCTCTGACGGCAAGGTTTCGGTTCCCTACGGACGGTTCCTCGGATACGAAAAGGGACCGGACGGCAAGATGGTGGTCAACGAAGAACAGGCTGCCGTTGTCCGCAGGATTTACGGATTGTTCCTGCAGGGACATTCACCCTACAGCATTGCCAAACAGCTGACTGCAGAGGGTGTGCCGACTCCGGGTGGCAAGAAGGTCTGGGGTTCAGCGGTCATCAACAGCATCCTCACCAACGAGAAGTACAAAGGCGACGCACTCCTTCAGAAGGTCTTCAC
>JAJPXR010000197.1 GCA_021205375.1 Clostridiales bacterium
TTCACTATTTTTGCGGGTTATTTTTCTCTGCCCCAACTCTTGACATAGAACCAAAGAAAACCGGTGTGACTGTCGCCAATCACACCGGTTTTCCTGGTACGCGAGAAGGGACTCGAACCCCCGACCTTTTGGTTCGTAGCCAAACACTCTATCCAACTGAGCTACTCGCGCATATCGCCTGTTCCCTGGCGACTTGATTATCTTACCACAGCTTTCCCGGAAATGCAAGCGTTTTTTTCGGTTTTTTCACATTCTTTTTTTGCCGTCATTCTCATCGATGATATATTCCAGGGCGATGTCGCCACGCTCGTACTCGTAATTTTGCAGCCTGACCTCCCGGAAGCTGTGCTTCTCGTAGATGTGCAGGGCGATTTTCAGCTTGCGGTTGGAGAGCATAAAGAGCCGTTTGGCCCCGTGGACCAGCGCCCAATCCATTGCCGCCTCGAACACGGCGGTCCCCGCGCCTTTGTGGGGGAGGGCGCTGTTGGAACCCAGCTTGCAGATCTCCCACGTGGTCCCTTCCATGGGTGTCGCCATGCAGGTGGCCAGCGGGGTCTCCCCCTCCACGGCGAAGAAAATCATCGCGCCTCTGTCCAGCTCTCTGTCCAGGTTGGCGAACAGTTCCAAGTCCGGCTCCTCCAGCGAGCCGAAGTTGGAGACGATCCAGTCGGTGTTGAAGTCGATAAACGCCTGTCGGTAGCGTTCCTCAAAGGGGATGATGTTCACGGCTTTGCTCCTTTTTCCGTTTAAAACCCGTTATCGTTGCTCGTCCATGCGTATACGCCATACGCCACATGGAAAGTGCAGCCCCGGAACGGCGGCCTCTGCCGCCCGTCCGGGGATTTTCTGTCTACTGGGACAGCTCCTGCTCCGCTTCCGTGCCCTTCCAGCGGCTCAGCAGCAGGGCGGTAAACGCCGCCACGCAGGGGACGGCCAGCACAATGCCCAAGCTGCCCGCAATGGCCCGGATCAGCTCAATGGCGACAAAATCCGTGTTCATCAGTTGGGTGAAGGACACCTGATAGGAGTAAATCAGCACCATCATGTTGAACGACGCGCCCGCGACGGCCAGCACAAGGGTATTGGCCATGGTGCCGGTGGCGTCCCGGCCCACCTTCATGCCGGAGAGGAACAATTCGCGGGTGGTGATGTCCGGTCGCTTCTGTTTCAGCTCGTCCATGGAGGAGGCCACGCTCATGGCGATGTCCATCACCGCGCCCAGGGCGGTCAGCAAAATGCTGCTGAGCAGCAGGCCCCGGATGTGCAGGCCGTTTTCCGCCTGGACCAGCATCAGGGCCTCCGCCTCATCGGACTGGTAGGCGGAAATATGCACCAGTCCCACCGCGATGGTCCCCAGCAGGGCGGCGCAGCCCACGCCGCAGATGCAGCCCAGCGCCCCGCCGATGGTCTTGGGCTGCCAGCCCCCCAGCAGGTAAAAGCCCACCACCGTGGCGGCGGCCACCAGTACCAGGGTCAGCGGCACCGAGGGGTAGCCCCGGAGGGTCAGCGGCACCAGAAGGAACACGGTGCTGACAAAGGCAAACGCCAACCCCAGGAAGGCCATCAGCCCCTGGAACCCGCCCAGGGCGATGAGCGCCAGAGCGAACAGCGCCACGAACAGCAGCAGCCAGGGCGTCCGGTAGTAGTTATAAATGGAGACGGTGTACACCCCCGTACCGGTGGTGTCGATGCGGACTGTGACCCAGTCCCCCTCTCCCACGTCCACGTTATAGAGGGCGCTGAGGTAGTTTGTGACCTGCACCACATCCCCTTTGTAGCGGCCGGACTTGATTTTCAACTCCAGCACCGTGCTGCCCACGGAATAGTTTTCATAGTTCTCGTCGGTGACGGTGTTGTCCTCCAGCACAGAGAGGACCTTGGCGCTTTCGTACTCGGTGCCGCTGCTGTCGGTGGTGGTGTAGCCGTTCCAGCCGGTGTTGGCCCAGCGCAGGGCGAACAGGTAGACCACGGCCAGCACGAGGATGACGATGACCTTCACCGCCCGCCCCCGCGCCGCCCGGTCCAGCGAACGGATGGGGCCGGGGGCTTTCTCTTTCTTCTCCATAGCTCAAAACTCCTCTTGGTGTGGGAAAACAGGGAAAATAATGAATTTTGGTATCCCTTTGAAGTAGCCGAAATTCTAGTGAATAACAAAGAAACGCTAAGCATTTGACCCGTTTTTCATAAAAAACTGCAATTCCGTTATTGACCACCCCGCTTGCCTCCCCTGAAAGGGGAGGAGGGCCGCCGCCTTTGGCGGTGGCGGAGGGGTTTCACTTCCTAGTAGAAAGAAAAAGAGGGATACTCAAATTTGCGCAAAACTGTGTCAAACAGATGGGGCAGGGGCCGCAGCCCCTGCCCCGCTTGTTGGTTTTTGGTTGCTTTCTGTGGTGTGATGTGGTTACTTCTTGACCTTGACGGTCTTGACCTTGCTCCAGCCGGCGTAAGAGGTCACGCTTCCAGAGGTCTTGTAGGGCCGCATACGGATGTAGTAAGTCTTGCCCTTGGTCAGGTTCTTGAGGGTGGTAGTGACGTTCTTGTTGCCCTTGATCTTGACGGTCTTGGTGGTGGAGCTGGTGAAGCTCTTGCTGGTGGAATACTCGATGATGTAGCCGGTGGCCTTGGTGTTCCGGGTCCACTTGAGGCTGATCTTCTTGCTGCTGACGTTCTTGGCGCGGGTAAACTTCTTGGCGGTCAGACGGTAGATGGTCTCAGTGGCGGAAGCCTTGCTCTTTCCGGCCTCGTTCACCGCGTAAACCTTGTATTGATACTTGGTGCCGTTCTTCTTGGCGGCGGTGTCGGTCCAGGAGGTGGAGGAAGTGGTCTTGACCTTCTTCCAGCTACCGCTGCCGATCTTGCGGTAGACCTGGTAGCTGGTGGCGCCGTCCACGGCGTTCCAGGTGACCTTGATGCCCTTGGCCGTATTGGTCAGGGAGGTGATCTTGGTGGCGGCGGGGACTGTGACCTCTTCCTCGGCCTCTTCCAGTGCGTCGATGGCGGCGGTCAGGGCGGCGGCAGCCTCGTCCACCTCGGTCTGGGTGGCGTCGGCGTTGGCGGCCACATCCTTAGCGGCAGTCAGCGCGGTTTCCAGTGCGGACCAGGTGGTGGCGGTGTAGTCGCTCCCGGTCAGAGCCTCGGCCTGCTCGATGGCGGCGGTCAGGGCGGTGGTATCAACGGTAACGGCAGCAGCCGTGACTACGATCTCGTCGCAGTCTCTCACACGGAGCACCGCGACCTCTTCGCCGAAGGTGTCGCTGTCGGTGGCCAGGGTCTCCGGGTGCATGTACAGCACGCCCACGGCGCTGACGGTGGCTCCGGTGGTGACGGTTTCGGCCAGGGTGTTCTCGCCGGTGGTGCCGGAGAGGATGT
>JAJPXR010000209.1 GCA_021205375.1 Clostridiales bacterium
GTCCGGGCGGGCCGGGCCAACGCCCAGGTGCTGGACCGCATCACCGTGGAGTATTACGGCACTCCCACCCCTCTGAACCAGGTGGCGTCCATCTCCTCTCCCGACCCCCGGCAGTTGCTCATCCAGCCCTGGGACCGCTCCCTGCTCAAGGCCATTGAGAAGGCCATCAACACCTCCGACCTGGGCATCAACCCCCAGAACGACGGCCGCGTTATCCGGCTGAACTTCCCCCAGTTGACCGAGGAACGCCGTAAGGATTTGACCAAGCAGGTCCGCAAGTACGGCGAAAACGGCAAGGTGGCCGTGCGCAACATCCGCCGGGACGCCATGGACAAGATCAAGGCCATGAAAAAGAAGTCCGAGATCACCGAGGACATGGCCAAGGATTACGAGAAGGAATTGCAGACCCTGACCGACAAGCGGTGCAAGGAAATCGACGGCCTGACCGCAGCCAAGGAAAAGGAACTGATGAGCGTTTAACCCAAACATACGCAAATCATGGCAGAGAGACTTCTGGTCTCTCTGTCATTATTGGAGCATCGTTATGGCACTATTCAAAAGCAAAGAAACAACTGTAGAGGTAGATTTTGACCACCTGCCCCGCCACGTGGCCATTATCATGGACGGCAACGGGCGCTGGGCCAAAAAGCGCGGTCTGCCCCGGACGGCGGGCCACGCCGTGGGCGCAGAGACCTTTCGCACCATCGCCACCTACGGCAAGGACATCGGCCTGGACTACCTGACCGTCTACGCCTACTCCACCGAAAACTGGAAACGGCCTCCGGAGGAGGTCAACGCCATCATGTCGCTGCTGAAAAAGTACCTGGGAGAGGCCATCGAGACGATGGAGAAGGACCACATCAAGCTGAACTTCTTCGGCGACCTGACCCGGCTCTCCCCGGAGCTGCAAACCCTGTGCGCTGAGACCCAGGAGATCTCCAAGCGGTACGAGGGCTATCAGGTGAACGTCTGCCTGAACTACGGCGGCAGAGATGAGATCATCCGGGGCATGAAGGCGTGGCAGGCGGACTGCGCCGCAGGCCGGGCTGACCCGGCGGAGCTGACGGAGACCAGCTTCTCCCAGTACCTTTACTCGAAGGACATCCCCGACCCGGACCTCATCATCCGGCCTAGCGGGGAGATTCGCACCTCCAACTTTTTGCTGTGGCAGTCGGCCTATGCCGAGTTTTATTTCACCGATGTGCTGTGGCCGGACTTCTCCAAGGACGATCTGCTGGCCGCCATCGCATCTTACCAAAAGCGTTCCCGCCGCTATGGAGGTGTTTGACCCATGCTCAGTCGTATCCTGGTGGCCGTGATCTGCATTCCGGTGCTGATCGCGGTATTGCTGGCCTGTCCGCCAGTGTGCCTGCCCATCATCCTGGCGGTGATGTGCGCCATCACCGTCCACGAGGTCATGTACGCCACCGGCGAGGTGAAAAACAAGGGGCTTATCGTCACTTCTATGGTGGTGGCAATGCTCATCCCCTTCTGGTTCTATTTTGGCGCGGAACCCATTGTGGGCATGGCCCTGGCGTTCGGCTTCCTGGTTGCCGCCGGCTCTTTTGCCATCGCCAGCGACCGACAGGTGACCTTTGGGCAAATCGGCATTGCCACTTTTGCGGCGTTTGTCATCCCCTCACTGCTGTCAGTGTTTGTGCTGATAGCAGATTTGGACCATGAGAAGTTTTTCATTCTGCTGCCCTTCGTCTCCGCCTTCACCAGCGACGCCTTCGCCCTCTTTGTGGGCATGGCCTGCGGCAAACACAAGCTGGCCCCCAAGCTCTCCCCCAAAAAGACGGTGGAGGGCAGTCTGGGCGGGTTCTTCGGCTCGGTGCTGTGCTGCGTGGTGTACGGTTTTATCGTGCAATACTTCTGGGGCTACGCCCCCAACCTGCCGGTGCTGGTGCTCTACGGGCTGGTGGGCAGCCTGCTCTCCCAACTGGGGGACCTGTTCTTCTCCTATATCAAGCGAGAGTCCGGCATCAAGGACTACGGCCACCTGCTGCCCGGTCACGGCGGCATCCTGGACCGGTTTGACAGCGTCATTTTCTGTGCGCCGTTCACCTATCTCATGGTGACGGTGTTCCCCTTCTTTCAATTTTGAAAGGTGAGTGTATGAGAACCATTTCATTGCTGGGTTCCACCGGCTCCATCGGGCGGCAGTCCCTGGACGTGATTGCCGCCTCCGGGATGTCGGTGGCAGCCCTGACCGCCAACCGCAGCGTGGACCTGCTGGAGCA
The DNA here is from genome assembly GCA_021205375.1 of Clostridiales bacterium. Lineage (GTDB taxonomy): Bacteria > Bacillota > Clostridia > Oscillospirales > Oscillospiraceae > Onthomonas. The sequence goes on from JAJPXR010000209.1 coordinate 2,244, forward strand.
GCAGGCCCGGCAGTTCCATCCCAAGCTGGTGGTCTGCTATGACCCCGCCGCCGCCGCAGAGTTGAAACTCCGCCTGGCGGACACCGATGTTCGGGTGGCCTCCGGGATGGAAGGGCTGCTGGAAGCCGCCACCCTGCCGGAAGCGGACACCGTCCTCACCGCCGTGGTGGGTATGGTGGGCCTGCGGCCCACACTGGCCGCTCTGCGGGAGAAAAAGCGCATCGCCCTGGCCAACAAGGAGACCCTGGTCTGTGCCGGAGAGCTGGTCATGCGCACCGCGAAGGAGTACGGCGCAGAAATCATCCCCGTGGACAGCGAACACTCCGCCCTGTTCCAGTGTCTCCAGGGCAGCCACGACCACGGAGAGCTGAAACGGCTGATTTTGACCTGCTCTGGCGGCCCCTTCTTCGGCAAGACGCGGGAGGAATTGGCCCATTACACCCGCGCCGACGCGCTGAAACACCCCACCTGGAAGATGGGGGCCAAAATCACCATCGACTGCGCCACCCTGATGAACAAGGGCCTAGAGTTCATCGAGGCCATGCGGCTCTATCAGGTGGCCCCGGAACAAATCACCATCGCCATTCACCGACAGAGCATCGTTCACTCCCTGGTGGAGTTCCGGGACAACGCCATTCTCGCCCAGTTGGGCGTGCCGGATATGCGCCTGCCCATCCAATACGCCCTGACCTACCCCGCCCGGACGGAGGGCGTGGCAAAGGAGCTGGACCTGTTCGACTGCCCGCCTCTGTCCTTCCAGAAGCCGGACATGGAGACCTTCCAGTGCCTGAAGCTGGCGCTGGGCGCGGCCCGGAAGCCCGGCGTGGCCTGCGCCGTGCTGAACGGCGCCAACGAAGCGGCGGTTGGCCTGTTCTTGCAGGACAAAATCAAGTTCCTGGAGATCGGTGAGCTGGTGGCCCGTGCGCTGGAGGCGGTGCCCGACGGCCCCGCCGACACCCTGGAGCAGGTGCTGGAGGCCGACGCCGCCGCGCGGGAGGCAGTCTACGCCTGTCGCTGAGGATTTTTGCGATAACCATAAGAATGACAAAAAAAGGTTCTATGTCAAGAGTTGGGGCAGAGAAAAATAACCCGCAAAA
>JAJPXR010000248.1 GCA_021205375.1 Clostridiales bacterium
TTCACTATTTTTGCGGGTTATTCTTCTCTGCCCCAACTCTTGACATAGAACCTTTCGTTTCAATGTAGGCTTACAGGTCGATCTTGCCGGTAAAGTCCTCGTTGATGACGTAATAGGCGGCGCCTTCCTGGGGCTTCAGGTAAACGTCGAGGCTCTTGATGGCGACGCGACCCTTCTCGGCCTTGAACGCGGCCTTGGCTGCGGCGACAATGGCGTCGATCTCCACCTGATTCGCGTCATACTGGAGATAGACCTGGGGCTTCATCGGGGCGGTGCGCTTGGGCGCTTCCGCTTTCGCGGCCTTGGTTGCCGCAGCTTTCGTAGTTGCTTTTCTAGGCATAAACTCATAACCTCTCTGGTAAAAGATGTGGGCCAATGGGAAATCTATATGAAAGGAGGCATTTCAACAGAAAAGAACGAAAAAAGTTCACGCCTCCGCTGTTTCCTATTATATTCGCAAAGAAATGTATTGTCAAACACCGAAATGTATAAGATTGCGCGGCAAAGGGCGGGATTTTTGGCAAAATCCTACTAGCTTTTTGAAAGGAACCTTTTAAAAAAGGGGTATTATTGACGGGAAAAGACACACATTTGACGAACAGCGACGAAAAAGGGGGGAGTGTCTGCCCCGAAAAAACCCGCTGGGCGGGGACAGAAAAACGGAAATCGCGCAAATCCCCGCTGTTTACAAAAAATACGCAAAATAACGGTTGATTTTCCTTTGCGAATTGATTAAAATCATATGAAAGAATGGTGAAGGTCTGGTAAAAACCAGGCCCTGCGCCGTACCACAAGAGACAGAAGGAGCCGTGACCATGAGCGCAATGTCACATTTAGACGAGCTGGAGGCAGAGGCGATCTACATCATGCGGGAGGTAGCCGCGGAGTGTGAGCGCCCTGTTATGCTCTATTCCATTGGCAAGGATTCCTCCGTTATGCTGCACCTGGCCCTGAAAGCCTTTTACCCGGAGAAGCCCCCCTTCCCCTTCCTCCACGTCAATACCACCTGGAAGTTCCACGAAATGATCGAGTTCCGGGACAAAACGGCGGAGAAATATGGCATCGAGATGATCGAGTATATCAATCAGGAGGGCGTGGCCCAGGGCATCAACCCCTTTGACCACGGGGCGTCCTATACCGATATCATGAAAACCCAGGCCCTGAAACAGGCCCTGAACAAATACGGCTTCACCGCCGCCTTCGGCGGAGGCCGCCGGGACGAAGAGAAGAGCCGGGCCAAGGAGCGCATTTTCTCCTTCCGCAACGCCAACCACGCCTGGGACCCCAAGAACCAGCGCCCGGAGATGTGGAAGCTCTACAACACCGAGATTTACCAGGGCGAGAGCATCCGGGTGTTCCCCATCTCCAACTGGACGGAAAAGGACATCTGGCAGTATATCAAGCGGGAGAACATCGAAATCGTACCCCTGTACTTCGCCGCCGAGCGGCCCGTCATCGAGCGGGACGGGGACATCATCATGGTGGACGACGACCGCATTTTGCAGCACCTGCGCCCCGGCGAGAAGGTCGAGACCAAAAAAGTCCGGTTCCGCACCCTGGGCTGCTATCCCCTGACCGGCGGCGTGGAGAGCGAAGCGGACACCCTGGACGCCATCATCGAGGAAACGCTCAGCGCCGTGGAGAGCGAGCGCACCAGCCGGGTCATCGACCACGACGGCGGCTCCGCCAGCATGGAAAAGCGCAAGAGAGAAGGGTATTTTTAATGAACGGACTGCTTAAATTTATCACCTGCGGCAGCGTGGATGACGGCAAGTCCACTCTTATCGGTCATATGCTCTACGACGCCAAGCTGCTCTTCGCGGACCAGGCCCGCTCTCTGGAGTTGGAAAGCAAAGTCGGCTCCCGCGGCGGCAAGATCGACTATTCGCTGCTGCTGGACGGCCTGATGGCCGAGCGGGAGCAGGGCATCACCATCGACGTGGCGTACCGCTACTTCACCACTGAGCGCCGCAGCTTTATCGTGGCGGACACCCCCGGCCACGAGGAGTATACCCGCAACATGGCGGTGGGGGCTTCCTTCGCGGACCTGGCGGTGATTCTGGTGGACGCCTCCCAGGGCGTGCTGGTGCAGACCCGCCGCCACGCCCGCATCTGCTCCCTGATGGGCATTCGCCACTTCGTCTTTGCGGTGAACAAAATGGACCTGACCGGCTACAGTCAGAGCCGCTTTGAGGAGATCGCCAGGGAGATCGACGGCCTCATCCGGGAGTTCCACTGCGACACCGTGAAGATCATCCCCGTCTCCGCCACGGAGGGGGACAACATCACCAAACCCTCCGTCAACATGCCCTGGTATCACGATGGGACGCTGCTTTCCTTCCTGGAGACGGTGGACGTGTCCACTGTGGACAGCGAGACCGGCTTCACGATGCCGGTGCAGCGGGTGTGCCGCCCCGACCGCACCTTCCGGGGCTTCCAGGGGCAAATCGCCTCCGGCCAGATCCAGGTGGGGGACGAAGTCACCGCCCTGCCCTCCATGGAGCAGGCGAAGGTGACGAAGATCCTCAACGCCGGAGCGGAGGCTTCCTCCGCCGCCAAGGGCCAGGCCGTCACCCTCCAACTGGACCGGGAGGTGGACATCTCCCGTGGCTGCGTGCTGGCCTGTGGTGCGAAACCTTATCTGGGGGACCAAATCGCCGTGCGCCTGCTGTGGATGGACGACGAGCCGCTGGCCGAGGGCAAAAACTACCTGCTGCGCATCGGCACCCAGAAAAAGCCCGCGATCATCAGCAACATTCAGTACAAAATCGACGTGAACACCGGAGAACGCATCCCCGCCGACACCCTCTCGAAAAACGAGCTGGCGGCGTGCGAGCTGGTGGTTTCAGAGAAGGTCGTCTTTGACCTGTTCGACAACAGCCAGGACCTGGGGTCCCTCATCCTCATCGACCGGGTCTCCCACATGACCTCCGCCTGCGGCGTCGTCACCGGCGACCTGACCAGCCGCAGCGAGGACACCGGCGAGGTCACTCCCGCCCTCCGTGCCAGTCAGAAGGGCCAGCGGCCCAAAACCGTCTGGTTCCAGAGCGGCAGCGCAGAGGTGGCCCGGCGGGTGGAGAAACACCTCTTCGCCCTGGGCCGCCACACCATGACCCTGGACGGCAACAGTCTGGCCTGGAACGCCAACCGCCTGGCGGAGACTGCCCGGCTGATGAACCAGGCGGGTCTCATCGTCCTGGTGGCCTCCCGACAGGGCTGCCCCTCCGACGACGAAGCCTTTGTGGTCCCAGCCAGGGGCGCCGACCCGGAGGAGGTCGTGAAGCTGCTGGAGAACAATTAGCACATTGAAAAAAACG
>JAJPXR010000057.1:0-1843 GCA_021205375.1 Clostridiales bacterium
TATGAATTTGGGGCCAGGTGCTTTACCTGACCCCAACATTTATTATAGAACCTTTCATCACAGCAAAAAGCACCCAAACGCTGCCGTTCAGGTGCTTTTAGTCGGTCATTTCGAACCCGCTGTGAAGAAGCTCTTAGCCCTCCTTTTTGCACAGAGCCGTCGCCCCTTTCAAAAGGAAGGGGAAAATGATGCAGGCCACCACATAGGCAAAGACCAAAGTCAAGGGAAGGGAACTGACAAAGGCAATGGGGAGCGCCGGGTCAAATCCCATCTCGTAGAACATACATAAAAAGCTCATCGCCACCGTCATGACGACCACGATGGCCAGCATCCGCAGGAAATAGAACAGCGGGTGATTTTCGTCTTTGAGGAAAAGACCCGCAAACCCGTTGCCCATCTTGACTAGCGGAATGTAGGAGCCGAGGACAAAATTGATGGAGAAAGCTGGGACCAGCCCCATACAAAAAGTATCGAAGGTCAGACTGCCGTTCATGAACTGGACGAACAACGTCAGCGCAGCCGAAAACGCAAGCGAAAACAGGGTATTAAAGACGATGCCAAAGTCCGATTTTTTAAACATGATGTACCTCTCTTTTTCCGAAAATGAACCTTCGCTGCAACAAACTTACTGTGCAAGGGCAAAGCGCTATTGAGGTTGCGAATCAGGTGTCCGGCATTCAGTTTGCCGCCTTGCATAAAACACAAATTAATTTTAACAAAAAAACTCGCCGATTGCAAGCACCTGTTCGACATTTTTCGAAAAAAATGGAGTTAATCCGTTTCTGGCTGTGAAATAGGGTTCACATGCACCATACAGTGCTTGACGCTGGGGAACTCCCGCTCGATGGTATCGTGGACCCGCTGGGCGATGCCGTGGGCCTGGGTCAGGGGCAGGTCGCCGTCGGCAGCGATCTCCACATCCACATAGACCCGCGTACCGAACTGCCGGGTGCGCAGCAGGTCCAGCCGCTCCACCCCCGCCTGCCGGAGGATGGAGAGCCGCATTTCCTCCTCGATGTAGGCGGGGCAAGAGCGGTCGGTCAGCTCGTTCACCGCCTGGCGGAACACGTCGTAGCTGACCTTGAGGATGAACAGGCAGATGACCAGCGACACTGCCGGGTCCAGCACCGGCCAGCCCATCCGCGCCCCCCAGATGCCGATGAGGGAGCCGATGGACGACAGCGCGTCGGAGCGGTGGTGCCAGGCGTCGGCCAGCAGCGCGGAGGAACCGGTCTGTTTGGCGGCCCGGCGGGTGTACCAGTACATGGCCTCCTTGCAGACGATGGACACCACCGCGGCCACCAGCGCCAGCCGCCCTGGGGCCTCCAACTGGCCGTAGCTGGCCTGGGCGATCTTCTGGATGCCGCTGTAGCCGATGCCCAGACCGGTGACGGCCAGCAGCGCCGCCAGCAGCAGGGACGCGATGCACTCCAGCCGCTCGTGGCCGTACTCGTGGTCGGCGTCCGCCTGCCGGGAGGACAGTTTCACGCCGATCATCACCGTGAAGGTGGAGAACACATCGCTGGCGGAGTGGACGGCGTCGGAGACCATGGCGCTGGAGTGGGCCAACAGGCCCGCCGCCAGCTTGAAGGCGGCCAGCAGGACGTTCCCCCAGACGCTGGTCCAGGACACCCGGTAGGCGATTTTTGCTTTGGTTTTGGGGTCGAGTTCCATAACAGAGCCTCCTGGTTGGCTTGCACACAGAAAATAAAATACATCCGCGGGCAGAGGGGTAAAATCTGTCCCGCAGATGTATGTCTCTTTGTTCTGCTGCAACTGGCGTTGCCCGGCAATGTGCCTGACTGAGTTGCTTTGCAGTTTAGCACAGCTCAGGGCGGTAAGT
>JAJPXR010000057.1:1853-19668 GCA_021205375.1 Clostridiales bacterium
ACGGTACCTCCCTGTGCGGTTGTTATGAAAAAAACTGGTTATCCTCTTCAAATCAGACTTATTGGTAATTCCAGCCGGGAAACCCCTCCGCCACCGCCGACGGCGGCGGCCCTCCTCCCCTTTCAGGGGAGGCAAGGGGGATAGTGCTTGTCGGTTGTTCTACGTTTTTGCCTAATATATGACAAGTTTTTCGCAAAACGGCTAATAAGTTCCATTTTTCTCCTTTTTGGCGATTTGCAAGGAGGAATGTTCGTTCAATGCTGTACAACTTTTCCACAAAGAACATCATACGATAACTGACCACCCCTCTCGCCTCCCCTGAAAGGGGAGGGGGACCATGCGAAGCATGGTGGAGGGGTTTTCTGGCCAGAAGTATAAAACAAGCTAGTTCAAAGAGCTGTCCAGAAAATAAAAATACACCCGCGGGCAGAGATTGGGTTCTGTCCCGCAGATGTATGTTTCTCTTCTGCTGCAACGTGGTTGCCCGGCAATGCGCCTGACTTGAATTGCTTTGCAGTTTAGCACAGGAAGGGGCGGTAAGTCAACCGCAACCTTAGGGAGTTAGCCTCTAGCTATTGGCTCTTAGCTTTTAGCTTGGCGGTGCTTTCTTTCAGGCGCTGCGCTTCTCGTTTGTATTCCCTTATAAACCGGTGGGTTTGCTCTCAGCTCCCTTTTTCGTTGTTCGTTTTCCGGTTGCAATACCTTACTAACAGCTAACAGCTAACGGCTAACAGCTCACCCAACGGGGTCACTCCCATTTGCCCTCTTCGATTTCCTTCAGCAGCTTCTGGTCCGCCTTGGAAGACAGGTCCAACTGCTCGTACAGGTCGGGGCGGCGCTCTTTCGTCCGCACTAGGGACATCTTCCGCCGCCACTTGGCGATGTTGGCGTGGTGGCCGGAGAGCAAAATTTTCGGCACCGCCCTGTCGTGCCACACCTCCGGCCGGGAATATTGGGGGTATTCCAGCAGGTTGTCCCAGTGGCTCTCGTTTTCGTAGCACTCCGGGTCGGACAGTACCCCCGGCACCATCCGGCACACCGCGTCCGTCACCGCCATGGCCGCAATTTCGCCGCCGGTGAGGACGAAGTCCCCCAAACTCAGCTCCTCGTCCACGCACTCGTCGATGAACCGCTGGTCGATGCCCTCGTAGTGGCCACAGACCAAAATCAGGTGCTTGTAGTCCCGCACCAGCCGCTTGGCCTCCGCCTGGGTGAAGGTGACGCCGCAGGGGGACATAAAAATGGTGTGCGCCCGCTCCCCGGTGCTGTCGCAGATGTGCTTCCAGCAGCGATAAAGGGGGTCCGCCTGCAAAATGGCCCCGTGGCCGCCGCCGTAGGGGTAGTCGTCCACCTGGTTCTGCTTGTTGGTGGTGTAGTCCCGGAGCTGGTGGCACTCGATTTTCAGGTAGTCCCGCTCCTGCGCCCGGCCCAAAATGGACTCGCTGAGCACGTCCCCGGTGGTCTCCGGGAACAGGGTGATGATGTCCACCCGATAGCGGTAGGTGATTTCCTCACTCATTGTGCCAGCTCCTCCACCCGGCGGAAGCGGATGCAGCCTGCCGTCTCATCGATGTCCTCCACGAAGTCCGGCACGTCGGGGATGAAATACAACCGCTCCCCCCGGACCTCGTACACGTCCTGGGCGGGGTATTCGTGGACGTCCACCACCTGGCCGAACACTCGGCCGCTGTCCGCGTCCACCGCGTCCAGCCCGATCAGGTCGGCCACGAAATGCGCCCCTTCCTCCAGGGGAATTTCCTCCCGGCGGGCCAGGGCGGTTTTGCCCTTCAGGGGCAGCGCGTCGTCGATGGAGGTCACGCCCTCCAGCGTCACCAGGGCGAACCGGCCCTGCACCCGCGCAGAGCGGATGGGGTAGACCGTGCCGTTCACCGTCAGGTCGGTCAGGAAGCCGAACAGGGCGGGATCGTCCAGCCAGGATTCCACCTTGACCTCCCCATGGACGCCGTGGGTGTTGACGATCTTTCCCGCCTCTAACATGGGATTTTTCATAAAAGCCTCCGTAAAAAAGACAGAGCTGCTTCCGCAGCCCTGTCTTTGCTTCTCTCAGTCCACAATGTCCACTGTGACCCGTGTGTTGTTCCGCTGCGCCAGGGAGCGGACGACGGCGCGAATTTCCTTAGCGATTCGGCCCTGCCGTCCAATCACCTTTCCCATGTCCTCCGGGGCGACGCGCAGCTCCAGAACGATCTCACCATCGCAGTCGATCTCCTTGACGCTGACCTGATCTGGCTGCGACACGAGATTCTGTGCGATATAAGTCAAGAGCTCTTTCATGCAGTATTCCTCCTGCGATTACAGGACGTTGGCCTGCTTGAGCAGACGCTTGACGGTATCGGTGGGCTGGGCACCGGTCTTGATCCAGGCCAGGGTGCGCTCGGCGTCCACCTTGACCTCTGCCGGCTCGGTCAGAGGGTTGTAGGTGCCAAGCTGCTCAATGAAACGACCGTCACGGGGATACCGGGAGTCGGCCACCACGATGCGATAGAAAGGGGCCTTCTTTGCACCCATGCGGCGCAGTCTGATTTTAACCATTTATCATTCACCTCCAAAGATTCTTCATAATGATCTATGATAAGCGGAAAATGCTCCGCGAATCAGCGTCTTTTCTTTTTGCGCTTCATATTTTTGCGCTGACGGCCGCCGCTGTGAGCGCCCATGCCGGGTCCCCGCCCGCCGTTGAGGAAGCTGCTCATGTCGGGCATGGAAGAGGGGTCGTCGCCGCCCATAATGCCCCGCAGCGCCCGGGGGATACGTCCGCGGGTCATCTGCTTGGTCAGGGACTGCATCATCTCATACTGTTTGATGAGTTTGTTGATGTCCTGGACGGTGGTGCCGGAACCGGCGGCGATGCGCCGCTTGCGGCTGGCGTTCAGGATGGAGGGATTCTCCCGCTCGGCTTTGGTCATGGAAAGGATCATGGCCTCGGTGCGGTCCAAAACCTTCTCGTCGATCTGGGACTCGTCCACCTTGCCCGCCATACCGGGCATCTTCTGGAGGATGTCCGCCATGGAACCCATCTTGCGGGTCTCCTTGAGCTGGTCGTAGTAGTCCTGCAAGGTGAACCGGTTGGCCCGGATCTTCTGGGACATCTGCTCGGCCTGCTGTTCGTCCAGACGCTCCTGGGCGTTCTCGATGAGGGTCAGCACATCGCCCATGCCCAAAATACGGCTGGCCATGCGGTCCGGGTGGAACACTTCGATGGCGTCCAGCTTTTCGCCTACGCCGCAGAACTTGATGGGCTTGCCGGTGGTGGCCCGGATGGAGAGGGCCGCGCCGCCTCGTGCGTCGCCGTCCAGCTTGGTCAGCATGACGCCAGTGATGTCCAGCGCCTCGTCGAAGGCCACAGCCGCGTTCACCGCGTCCTGGCCGATCATGGCGTCCACCACCAGCAGGATTTCATCCGGGTTGACGGCGGCCTTGATGTTTTTCAGCTCGTCCATCAGGACGTTGTCCACGTGGAGCCGTCCGGCGGTGTCCAGCAGGACGATGTCGTTGCCGTGCTGCCGGGCGTGGTCGATGGAGGCTTTGGCGATCTCCACCGGGTCGCCCTGGCCCATCTGGAACACGGGGACGCCCACCTGTTCGCCCACCACTTCCAACTGCTTGATGGCGGCGGGACGGTACACGTCGCAGGCCACCAGCAGGGGGCGGCGGCCCGTCTTGCTGCGCAGGTAAGCCGCCAGCTTGGCGGCGTTGGTAGTTTTGCCCGCCCCCTGGAGGCCCACCATCATGATGACCGTGGGCGGTTTGGGGTTCAGGGTGATGGTGGCGGCCTCGCCGCCCATCAGGGCGGTCAGTTCCTCGTTGACGATTTTGACCACCATCTGGCCCGGCGTCAGCGATTCCATCACGTCCTGGCCGATGGCCCGCTCCGTCACCTTGTTGACGAAGTCTTTGACCACCTTATAACTGACATCTGCCTCCAACAGGGCCAGGCGGATCTCCCGCATGGCCTCCTTCACATCGGCCTCGGTCAGACGGCCTTTGCTGCGGAGTTTATTGAATACCGATGTCAGGCGTTCTGTCAAGCCTTCAAACGCCATTGAATTACTCCTTTGTGTTCTCTGTTCTCTATTTCTGCATCTCCGCGGCCTTGTCCTGAATGTCCCTGGCCAGTTGTTCCAGCTCGGGACTGTGGAACCGGGTGCGGTTCAGGGCGGAAATCTGTTCCGCGCTGCGGCGGATATCGTTCAGCCCCTCCCGCACCTCCAGGAAACGGGCCACGATGCCTGTTTTTTCTTCCATTTCGTTGAGGATGGCCTCGGCCCGGACGATGACGTCCCGGACACCCTGCCGGGTGATACCGGCGTTCTCCGCGATCTCGGCCAGGGAGAAATCCTCGTTGTGGTAGAGGTCGTAAAACTCCCGCTGTCGGTCGGTGAGCAGCTCGCCGTAGAAATCGTAGAGCATGGTCATGCGGAACGCGGAATGTTTGTCGTTCATGTCTGCCACCGTCGCGCCTCCTCCGCATTTGTAAAGCGTCCGCGCTTTACAACGCCCAATTACTATACTATACTTTTCCGCCGCTGTCAAGCATCTTTTTTCGTGTTTGGTACAAAAAATGCTGTCTGTGCCTCCATACCAGAGGGCCGCACTTTACAAAAACTTTTCTGGCATATGCTAAAAATAATTCTTGACATATGCCACAAATACGTGTATGATGAGGATAGAGAAAGACGAGAGGTGATGAGATGTCGCGCCCCACCAAATGCAGAACGATTTGCCGCTTCCCGCCGACGCTGGAGTTTCATCCGGCGGCGGGTGAAGAGGGGAATGAGCCGGTGGTCCTGACCCTGGACGAATACGAGGCCATCCGCCTGATCGACCGGGAGGGGCTGTCTCAGGAGCAGTGTAGCCAGCGGATGCAGGTGGCCCGGACCACCGCCCAGAAAATCTACGACTCCGCCCGGACAAAGCTGGCGGACGTGCTGGTGGAAGGGCGACCCCTGAAAATCGAGGGCGGGGAATACCGGCTCTGCCCCGGCGGGAGCCAGTTCTGCGGCGCGGGCTGCTTTAAGCGGCAGATCCATCAGACCTTTTATCAGCCGAAGGGAGACAACATTATGCGAATCGCAGTCACCTATGAAAACGGCCAGGTGTTCCAGCACTTTGGCCACACTGAGCAGTTTAAAGTCTACGACGTGGAGGACGGCAAAGTCGTCTCTTCCCAGGTGGTCAGCACCAACGGCCAGGGCCACGGCGCGTTGGCGGAAGTCCTGAACGCATTGCAGGCAGACACTCTGATTTGCGGCGGCATCGGCGGCGGCGCACAGGTTGCCCTCGCCTCTGCGGGTATCCGGCTGTACGGCGGCGTCGCCGGCGAGGCAGATGCCGCTGTGGAGGCGCTGCTGGCGGGAAATCTGGCCTATGACCCCGACGTCCGGTGCAGTCACCACGAGGGACAGGGAGGCTGCGGCGGCCACCACCACGGGGAAGGCCACGAGTGCCGCCACGGGCACTGCAACGACTGATTGAATGGAACGAAACACCAACGCATACAACCAAAATCTAAAAAACGGAGGAATCAACTATGGAAAAATGGAAATGCACCGTCTGTGGTTACATCCACGAAGGCCCCCTGCCGGAGAGCTTCCGCTGCCCGCTGTGCAAGGTGCCTGCCAGCAAGTTCGTGAAAATCGAGGAGGAGGCCGCTCCCGCTGAGGCCCCCGCCGCCGAGGTCCAGGTGGAAAAGTGGAAGTGTACCATCTGCGGCTACATCTACGAAGGGGAACTGCCCGCGGACTACCGCTGCCCGCTGTGCAAGGCCCCCGCCAGCAAGTTCGAGAAGATCCAGGAGGCCGCCCCCGCCGCTTCCGCCAAGAACCCCTATGCCGGGACCAAGACCGAAAAGAACCTGTGGGAAGCGTTTGCCGGGGAGTCCCAGGCCCGCAACAAGTACACCTTCTTCGCCAGCGTCGCCAAGAAGGCCGGGTTCGAGCAGATCGCGGACATCTTCCTGAAAACCGCCGCCAACGAGAAGGAACACGCCGAGCTGTGGTTCAAGGCGCTGGGCGAGGTGGGCGACACCGCCGAGAACCTGCTCCACGCCGCCGAGGGCGAGAACTACGAGTGGACCGACATGTACGACCGGATGGCCAAGGACGCGGAGGAGGAAGGCTTCCTCGACCTGGCCGCGCAGTTCCGGGGCGTGGCCGCCATCGAGAAGTCCCACGAGGAGCGTTACCGCAAACTGCTCCACAACGTGGAGGCCAAGGAAGTGTTCGAAAAGAGCGGCGTGACCCTGTGGGAATGCCGCAACTGTGGCCATATGGTGCTGGCGGTCAAGGCCCCTGAGGTGTGCCCCGTGTGCAATCATCCCCAGTCCTTCTTTGAGGTCCGGGCGGAAAATTACTGAGTTCGCGCAGCCCCTTTGGTGAGCGGTCCGTAAGGTCCCGCTGACCAAAAGCGAACAGCAAAGAACGAGCGAGGCGCGGCGGTCTGCGGCTGCTGCAACCGCCGCAGCCTTTGAAAAGCGTCAAACGAAATGAAAAACCGGTCAGGTCGATTCCTGACCGGTTTTTGTCGTGTTGTGGCAGACTGTGGCGTTTTTTCCAAAACGGAAACCGTCCCAGCGCTCTGCGAAGCGCAGGATTACTCCCGCCGCAGAGCGTCGATGGGGTTCAAATTGGCGGCCTTCACCGCTGGGAGCAGGCCGAACGCCACGCCGATGACGACGGAGAACAGCACCGCTACCAGGATGGAGAGCGGGCTCACCGCCGTGGGCGTCCCGGTCAGGCTGCTGATGACCCGGGCCAGGCCCAGGCCGGTGCCTACCCCCAACAGGCCGCCGATGCTGGTCAGCACCGCCGCCTCGGTCAAAAACTGCCAGAGGATGCGGCCCCGCTTGGCGCCCAGCGCCTTTTTCAGGCCGATTTCCCGTGTCCGCTCGGTGACGGAGACCAGCATAATGTTCATCACGCCGATGCCGCCCACCAGCAGGGAGATGCTGGCGATCCAGATGAGCTGCTGGTTGGAGGTGGCGGACATCTGTTGGAGACTGCGCGCTGCTTCCTCCAAATCGGTGCTTTGGTAGGAATAGGTGGGGTCCACCGTGTCAGAGAGATTGGCGTTGAGGATTTCCGCCGCCTTTTTCCCGGCGGTGGTCATGTCGTCGGTGCTGGTGGCCCGGACCGCCGCGTTTTGCGGCTCGTCGTACTGATAAATTTCCGGCCAGAGGGTGGCGGGGATCAGCACCGTCCCGCTGGACGAGCTGACGTAGGTGTAGTAATCGGAATAGCTGTTGATGACCGGCTCGCTGGTGCTGGTCAGCTCCACCAGGCCCACCACGGTGAAGGGGTCGCCGCTGATTTCAATGACCTTGCCCACCGGGTTCTCCCCGCTGAACAGGGTGCTGGCCGCCGCCTGGTCTACCAGGGCGACTTTGTGGTATTCGTCGTAGTCCCGCTGGGTGAAGGGGCGGCCCAGAGGCACCTGGTAGCCGTAAACTTCCAGATAGTGGTCGTCAATGCCCGTAATGGCGCCGTTGAAGCTGGTGTTCTGGTAATAGGTGTTGTAGGTGTACTCCCGCTGCCGGTAGAGGGTGGCGCTCTCCACCGTGTTCAGCCCCTCCAGCCGGTCCCGGACGCCTTCGGTGATGACCGGCACCCCCTCCGGGATGGCCTCGTACTCCGGCTCCAGCGCCCGGTCGTCCACGCAGAGCTGTATTTCCACCACGTTGTTGCCCGCGCCGATGAGGTTTTGCTTGATCTGCTCGTTGGTGCCCTTGATGGTGGAGACAATGGCGATGATGGACGCGATGCCGATGATAATGCCCAGCATGGTCAGCAGGGAGCGCAGCTTGTGGCTCCAAATGCCCTGAAACGCCAGGCGCAGGTTTTCTCCCATAGCGCACTCCTCCTGTCAGTAGCCGTAAAATTCCTCGATGCTGCCTTCCCTGGTGGCGGCCCCTTCCCGCACGTTTTTGCCGTAGGGGAAGGCAATCAGTTCGTCCAGAGCGATACCCGACTTGATCTCGGTATAATACCCCCAGAGGCTTTTGCCTACGCTGACCCAGCGGCGCTCCAGGGCGCCATCGGCCCCCTGGACATAGACGTAGCTGCGGCCATTTTCTGTGCGGAGGAAGGCGTTTTCCAGGTAAAAGGTGTTGGAGCTTTCCTCGGCGTTCACCAGTTGCACGCCTACCCAGTTGTACTCCTCCAGGTCCTCAGACTGGTCCACCGCCACCGTCACCGGGTAGTAGGAGGCATTGCTGTTGCCGTACCACCCGCTGTCGCTACTGGGAAACTCGCTGATGGCCTTCACCGTCCCCTCATAGACGTTGCCGGTGTAGTAGTCGTTGACGGTGACGGTCTGTCCAATCTCCACCGTGTCCAGCACCAGTTCGCTGATGCCCACCTGGACCACATAGCCGCCCCCGGCATAGATTTTCATGTACGTAACGCCGGTCTCCGTTTCCTCCCCGATGTAGGACACCACACCGTCCAATTCGCTGTAAACCGCGCTGTTGTTCAACTCATTTTCCAGCTTTTTGTAGGCCAACTTGCCCTGGCGCAGTTGCAGGTCTAAATTTTTCACCGTCTGCTCCTGTTCCTGGAGCATTTCGTTCAGCTCTGCCCGGGTGTAGACGATGCCGGGGTCCTCATAGCTGTCGGCAAACCAGTCGTCTGTGGCGGTGTCCGTGCAGTCCTCGTCCTCCAACGGAGGCAGGGGGTCCGCGATGTTCTGGGTGATGCCGTCCGTCTCGGTGTCGCCGCCGATGTGGATGGAAATGAGCTGATACTGGCACTCGGTCCCCGTCCGCTGGAACTGGATGGTCCAGGACAGGGCGTAGTTGACGCCCTCCGACTCTTCGGAGCTGTCGCCGTCATCCGGCTGAGAGGCGTCCGGTTCAGGGTCCGGGTAGCTGCTGTCGCCGGGGTCTGTCGGCTCGTCCGGCTCCTGCGTTTCGCTGCCCTCCTCGCTACCTGCGGCAGAGAGGGAGACCGCGTATCCCGCTGTACCGCGGGCGGACAACCCCTCTGCTGACGTGCTTCCATCGCCGGGGTCGGTGGAAGCGTCCCCATCGTCTCCGCCGGATGGGTCAGGGTCCACCGGTTCGTCCGGGATTTCCGGCTCTGTCGGCTCGCCCGGTTCGTCCGGGGTATCCGGTTCTGTTGGTTCCGTGGGTGTGTCAGGATCGGCGGGGTCTGTTGGCGCACCCGGTTCGTCCGGGTCATCCTGGCCGTCCGGTTCCAGAGGCACGTCCCCGTTCATCAGTTGGAGGGTCTCGCCGTCCAGCCGGAAGGTGACGAACGCCTCCCGGTCCCCCTGCATGGCGGCGGTGATGAAGAGGGTGGTGTAGGAGAAGGACTCCTGCCAGTCGTAGACATAGGGTGTCTCCTCGGTGCCGTCCCCCTCCAGCAGCTCCAGCCCCTCCACGGTGGGAACGACTTCTTCCTCGGTCTCCACGCTGGGGGTAAAAGAGGAAATCGTGCCGCCGCTGGACTTGCTGCCGGGGATGGCTACGCCGGGCCGGTAGGAGGCGATGGTCTTATACTGCTTTTTCGCCGCCACCAAATCCAGCTCCAGTTGCTGGAGGGACAGCGCCTGCTTTTGCAGGTCGATTTCAGTCAGTGTGCTGTCGTAGGAGAATAAGGTGTCGCCGGCTTTCACTTGGTCGCCCACCTGCACCATGACCTCCTGCACCGTCTGGGTGTCAGAGAGGGTGATGGCCTGCATCCCCTCGGTAGTCACTTCGCCGTCATACTCCGGGTTGTCCTCGTAATAGTTGGTCATGGTAAAGTCGTCCATCGAATAGACGGCCACCGCCCCGCCGAAGTTGCTGCGATAGACCTGATACGCGCCAAAGACGCACCCAGACGCCACCAAAACGGCCAGCAGCACCGCCAAAATGCGTTTGGAAAGTTTTTTCATGCCATCGTCGCCTCCTCCTGCAACACCCCGTCCTGAATCAGGAACCGCTTTTTGGCCTGGGCCGCGATCTCCGGGGCGTGGGTGATCATAATAATGGTAATGCCCTCTTCGTTCAGTTGGCGAAACAGCTCCATCACCTGTCTGCCGGACTGACTGTCCAGCGCGCCGGTGGGTTCGTCGGCCAGCAGCAGCTTCGGCCCGCCCACGATGGCTCTGGCGATGGCCACCCGCTGGCACTGGCCGCCGGAGAGCTGGTTGGAGCGGAAGTCCATCCGGTCACTGAGCCCCACCTTTTCCAGCACGGCGGCGGCCATCCGGCGGCGCTCCTTCTTGCGGACACCCCGGTAGAGCAGGGGCAGCGCCACGTTGTCCAGGGCGGTCAACCCCGGCAGCAGGTCGGCGTTCTGAAAGACGAAGCCCAGGGTCTGGTTGCGGATGTCCGCCATGCGGTTGTCCGACAGGTGTCCAATTTCCTCCCCGTCCAGCACGTATTTGCCGGAGGTGGGCACGTCCAAACAGCCCAGCAGGTTCATCAGCGTGGTTTTGCCGGAGCCGGAAGGCCCCATAATGGCGATGTACTCCCCCTGCTCCACGGAGAAGCTGACGTGCTTCAGCACGGGGACGGGCAGCTTGCCCCTGGCGTAGTCCTTGGAAACGTCCTGACATTCTAAAATCCTGCTCATGTCGTCTCCCCTCCGATCACCACAGTGGCGCCCTCGTCCTCATAGGTCTCATATTCTTCGGTTTCCGGCTCCTCCTCCGCGAAAAATTCCTCGTCAAATCCTTCCTCATAGGCGTAGCTGCTGTCTCCGAAGTCGCCTTCCTCAGAATAGGCGCTGGCATCGTAGAGAACGACGCTCTGCCCCACCTCCAGGCTCTCGTCCGGGAAGGCCAACTCGTCCGTCAGCGCCAGCCCGTCCAAAATTTCGTAGGTGTCCATCTCCTCATCGTAGGTTCCCAGAGTGACGGAGCGCTTCTTCAGCCGGTCGCTGCTGTCCGCCGCCCAGACCCAGGCGCTGCCGTCCTCCTCCAGAACGATGTACGAGGCGGACAGGGCCATGCCGTCGCTGTCCGCGCCGCCCAGTTCCAGGTAGACGTGCTGCCCGATCATCAGCCCGTCGGAGCTGTTCAGGGTGACGGTAAAGCTGTACTTGGAGGCGCTTTCGCCGGAAGCGCCGTCGTCGTAATAATAGTCGCTCTCACTGTCGTCCTCGGTGCTGTCGGTGTTGATGGCGCTGATGACGCCGCTCCAGGTCTGGTTTTCGTCCAGCCGGGAGCGGACGGTCATGGCCTCCCCCTCAGTCAGGGACCAGAGGGTCATCTCGCTGGCGGTGCCCTTCACCTGGAGCACGCCGGTCTCCATAATGGTCATGTAGGCGGAGCCGCTGTCCTCGGAGATGGACTGCACCACGCCGTCCACCTCCGCCAGCACGTCCACGTGGGACAGGTCCTCCTGGAGGTCCTGAATCTCTGCCTGCTTTTTCTTCTGGTTGTACTGCTCTTCGGAGATGTTCAACTGGGCCTCCTGGATTTGGATGCTGTAGGAGAGTTGGTCAGAGCTGGAGGCTTTCTTTTTCTCCTTGGTCAGCTCGTTCACCTGGGTCTGGTAAGAGGAGATGTTGTTCTCAATTTGCTCCAACTCCAACTGAGCGGTCTCCAACTCCAACTGGAGCGTCTCCGCGTCGTAGGAAAAGAGAACGTCCCCCTGTTTGACCTCGTCCCCCTCCTGGACGTTGACCTGGTCGATGACCTTGTCCTCGTCCTTTTTGACGGCCTGGGCCTCCCGGGACTCCACCACCCCGGCATAGCGGTTGTTGCCGGAGAGGTCGTAGCCCAGGAGAGAGGCCACCGTCTGCACCGGCACCCCGGTCGTCGCTATCGTAGAGCCGGAACAACCTGTCAGTCCCCACAGCAGCAGACTGACAGCCAACAAAGCGCTGATTTGACGTTTCATAATGCCCCTCCTCACGGTTTTTGTCTGAATCTGAATATCTGTATGATGATGCTTATATCAATTATACCGTGAACAGAGGCACTTGTAAAGGGAAACTTCTTTTTTTAATGAAAATTTCATTTTGAGGAAGGATTGCCCTTGCGGACAAATGCTCCCCAAAACGAAAACCCCCCTCCCCGGTGGTTCTCTCACCACGGGGAAGGGGGTATTTATCTGGTATTGGCTGAGTTCAACGAACAGCCACTCGCTTACTTCACCCCGATTGCCCTTGAAATGACGATCTTCTGGGCCTCGCTGGTGCCTTCGTAGATTTCCGTAATTTTCGCGTCCCGCATCATCCGCTCGATGGGATAGGCCCGGGTGTAGCCGTAGCCCCCGAAGAGCTGGACGCAGGCCCGGGTGACCTCGTTGGCCGTCTCGCTGGCGAAGAGCTTCGCCATAGCCGCCTCCTTGCCGAAGGGCTGGCCGTTGTCCCGGAGGGAGGCCGCCCGCCACACCAGCAGCCGGGCCGCGTCCACCTTGGTTTGCAGCCCCGCCAACACGAATTGAGTGTTTTGCATCTGGCTCAGCCGCTGACCAAACTGGACCCGGGTGTTCACGTAAGAGATAGTCTCGTCGATAGCGCCCTGGGCGATGCCCACCGCCTGGGTGCCGATTCCAATGCGACCGCAGTCCAGCCCGGCGAGGGCCAGCTTGAACCCCTGGCCCTCAGCGCCCAGAATGTCTGCGGCGGGGACCCGGCAGTCAGTGAGCACCACCTCACAGGTGGCGCTGGCCCGGATGCCCATTTTGTCCTCCGGCGGGCCGACGGTCAGGCCGGGGTTGTCGGCGGACACCAGAAAGGCGGTGATGCCCCTGGTCTTTTTGCTCCGGTCGGTGCTGGCCAGGATGATATACAGCCCCGCCTGCCCCGCGTTGGTGATAAAGGTCTTGGTGCCGTTGAGAATATAGTCGTCCCCGTCCCGCACCGCCACGGTGGAGACGGTGGAGGCGTCGGTGCCCGCGTCCGGCTCGGTCAGGGCAAAGGCGCAGAGGGTGTCCCGGTTCATCTTGGGGAGCCACCGGCGCTTCTGCGCCTCTGTGCCGTAGCGGTTCAGCAGGTACATGCACAGTCCTCCGTGGACCGACCAAATCACCGCTGTGGTGGCGCAGCACTTGGCCACTTCCTCCAGGGCCAGCACATAGGCCATGGTGTCGCCCCCTTGTCCGCCGTACTCTTTGGGACAGATGGTGCCGAATAACCCAGTGCGGAACAGCTTCTCCACCGTCTCGGTGGGGAAGCGCTCGGTCTTGTCGATCTCCGCCGCCAGGGGCTTGACCTCGTTCTGGGCGAACTCCCTGGCCATTTTCTGGATGAGCAGGTATTCCGGTTTCAGTTCAAACATGGCTCAGGACTTCTTTCTGCCGTTTTCGTACTCATAAAAGCCTCGGCCGGACTTTTTGCCCAGCCACCCGGCGTTGACATACTGCTGGAGCAGGGGACAGGGGTGGTACTTCTCCTGACCGTAGCCTTCGTACATGGTCTGCTGGATGGAAAGCACCGTGTCCAGCCCGATGAGGTCGGCGGTCTCCAGGGGACCCATGGGGTGGTTCATGCCCAGGCGCATGATGGTGTCCACCGCCTCGGCGTCGCCCACGCCCTCGTAGACACACCACACCGCCTCGTTGATGAGGGCCTGTAACACCCGGTTGGAGACAAAGCCCGGCACGTCCCGGACCTCCACGGGGGTCTTGCCCAGCTCTTTCGCCAGCATGTGGACCTTCTGCAAGGTGTCCTTGCTGGTGGCGAGGCCGGGGATGACCTCCACCAGCTTCATCACGGGGACGGGGTTCATAAAGTGCATCCCCACCACCTTCTCCGGGCGGTTCGTGAAACTGGCCAGCTTGGTGATGGGCAGGGAGGAGGTGTTGGTGGCGAAGATGCACTCCGGCTTGCACACCTTGTCCAGCTCCCGGAGAGCGTACTCTTTCACGTCCTGATCCTCGGCCAGGGCCTCAAAGACCATGTCGCAGTCCGCCGCGTCTTTCAGGCTGTGGGAGGGGGTGAAGCCGGAGAGGGCGGCATCCACCGACTCCTGGGTCCTGCGGCCCTTGACTACCGCACGGGCCAGCCGCTCCGCCACCTGGCGGATGCCCTGCTCCGGGGGCGTGTGGTCCAGATTGTTCAGCAGCGTGATGTGACCGGCGTCCGCCATGACCTGGGCGATGCCCAGGCCCATCTGTCCGGCTCCAACGACCATGATTTTCATTGCAATTTCCCCCTCGCTTTACTCCACTTCGATCCAGACCGCGTCGCCCTGGCCCATGCCGGAGCAGATGGCGCAGACGCCGTTCTTCTGGCCCCGGCGCTTCAGCTCCCAGATCATGGTCATCAGGATACGTGCGCCGCTGGCCCCGATGGGGTGGCCCACCGCCACGGCGCTGCCGTTGACGTTGACCTTCTCGTCCATTTCCTCCCAGCTCATGCCCAGAATCTTCAGGCAGGAAACCAGAGGCACGGCGGCAAAGGCTTCGTTGATCTCGATGATGTCGAAGTCGGACAGGGTCCGGTCGTATTTTTCCATCAGAGCCTGGATGGAGAGGCCCGGCGCGGTGGAGATATACCGGCTCTCGCGGGAGACCTGGGCGTATCCTTTAATGGTAGCCAAAATGGGCGCGCCCACCGCCTCGGCGTGGCTGCGGCGCATGATGACCACCGCCGCCGCACCGTCGTTGACGCCGGGGGCGTTGCCCGCGGTGACGCAGCCGTCGGGGACGAACAGGGGCTTGAGCTTTTGCAGCCCCTCCAGAGTGGAGGTGGGGCGGGGGCCTTCGTCCTTTTCCAGGGTGAAGGTCTTGCGCTTGGACTTGATTTCCACGGGGAACCGCTCCTGGTCAAAGGCACCCTTGGCCTCGCCTGCGGCCCACCGCTCCTGGCTGCGCTGCGCCCAGCGATCCTGCATGTCTCTCGTCACGCCGGATTCCAGAGCCACCTGCCCGCCGATGACCGCCATGTGAACGTCATTGTCAGGGCACCACAGGCCGTCCTTCACCATGGCGTCCACCAGCTTGCCGTCGAACATCCGCTGGCCCCAGCGCGCGCCAGGCACCAGATAGGGGGCGTTGCTCATACTCTCCATGCCGCCCGCCACGATGGTGTCGGCGTCGCCCGCCTTGATGATCTGGGTCCCCAGGGTCACGGCCTTCAATGCGCTGCCGCAGACCTTATTTAAGGTAAAAGAGGGGACGTTGTGGGGGATGCCTCCGGCCACAGCCGCCTGCCGTGCGGGGACCTGCCCCACGCCCGCGGGGACCACAATGCCCATAATGGCCTCGTCCACCTGGTCGCCGGTCAGGTCAGCCCGGCGCAGGGCCTCTTTGATGGCCAAACCGCCCAGTTGGGGGGCGGTAAAAGACGCGAGACTGCCGCCGAACTTGCCAAAGGGCGTCCGGGCGGCGCTGACGATTACAATTTCATCCATAATCAGGACCTCCAAAATAAGAAATAAAGCTCTAAATCAGGGAATCTAGTTTTTGATACTATATTACACAGTCTCTTTGGAACTGTCAAGGGCTATTCAAGAAGAACGGGAAAACCCGCGGTCACTTTTTTGGGCAAAATCCCGATATTTAAGCTGTTAGCCGTGAGCTATTAGCTGTTAGTTAGGTGCTGCTGATAAAAAACGAACAACTCAATGCCAAACGCGGAAAGAGCCGTTCGTAAAACGCTGCCAACTGTCAGACAGGAACCAACACCAAGATAGAGAAGCGCAGTGCTTCAAATAAAGCACCGCCAGGCTAACAGCTAAGAGCTAATAGCTAAAAGCTAAAAGCTTCTTCTGTATTGACAAGCCCCGGATTTTGTCCTATAATTCTTTTAGAAGTGAGATTTCTTTAAGGAACTGTCCACCGCCTGCGTTGCCATACGGATTTGCTGACTGGGTCCGTTGGCTGTATATCGAAGAAAGGAAGGAACATCTCATGATTTATTCCGCAGAAGTGCAAAACATGTGCTCCGTCACCAAAGGCGCCTATCACGGTCCCGCTCCTATCCCCGAGGAGGGCAAGTGGGTCCAGGCCATGGAGATCAAGGACATCTCCGGCTTTACCCATGGTGTCGGCTGGTGTGCCCCTCAGCAGGGCGCCTGCAAGCTGTCCCTGAACGTCAAGGACGGTATCATCGAGGAGGCCCTGGTGGAGACCCTGGGCTGCACCGGCATGACCCACTCCGCTGCTATGGCCGGTGAGATCCTCATCGGCAAGACCATCCTGGAGGCGCTGAACACCGACCTGGTCTGCGACGCCATCAACACCGCCATGCGCGAGCTGTTCCTGCAGATCGTCTATGGCCGTACCCAGACCGCGTTCTCCGAGGGCGGCCTGCCCATCGGCACCTCTCTGGAGGATTTGGGCAAGGGCCTGTGCGGCCAGGTTGGCACCATCTTCGCCACCAAGGCCAAAGGCCCCCGTTACCTGACCCTGACTGAAGGTTACATCACCCGCCTGGCTCTGGATGCCAATTCCGAGATCTGCGGCTACGAGTTCGTCCACCTTGGAAAGATGATGGAGTCCATCAAGAAGGGCGTGGACGCGAACGAGGCCCTGGAGAAGGCGAAGGGTACTTACGGCCAGTTTGCCAACGCCGCCAAGTACATCGACCCCAGAAAGGAATAAGGTGAACGAACATGGCACTGTTTGAATCTTACGATAGAAGAATCGGCCAGATCCAGCCTGTGCTGGCCGAGTATGGCATCTCCTCCGTGGAGGAGTGCCGGGAGATCTGCCAGGCGAAGGGCTTCGACCCCTATGAGATCGTCGCCGGCATCCAGCCCATCTCCTTCGAGAACGCTCGCTGGGCCTACTGCGTGGGCGCGGCCATCGCCATCAAAAAGGGCGTAAAGACCGCCGCTGACGCCGCCGACGCCATCGGCATCGGCCTCCAGTCCTTCTGCATCCCCGGCTCCGTCGCTGACGACCGCAAGGTCGGCATCGGCCACGGCGGCCTGGGCGCCATGCTCCTCCGGGACGAGACCAAGTGCTTCGCCTTCCTGGCCGGCCACGAGTCCTTCGCCGCCGCTGAGGGCGCCATCGGCATCGCCCGCAACGCCAACAAAGCCCGCAAGGAGCCCCTGCGCGTCATCCTGAACGGCCTGGGCAAGGACGCCGCTCAGATCATCTCCCGTATCAACGGCTTTACTTACGTGCAGACCAAGTTTGACTACTACACCGGCAAGGTGGAAGTGGTCAAGGAGACCGCCTATTCCGACGGCGAGCGGGCCGCTGTCCGCTGCTTCGGCGCGGACGACGTCCGTGAAGGCGTGGCCATCATGCACATGGAGGGCGTCGATGTCTCCATCACCGGCAACTCCACCAACCCCACCCGCTTCCAGCATCCTGTGGCCGGCACCTACAAGAAGGAGTGCATCCAGCAGGGCAAGAAGTACTTCTCCGTCGCTTCCGGCGGCGGCACCGGCCGTACCCTGCATCCCGACAACATGGCCGCCGGCCCCGCCTCTTACGGCATGACCGACACCATGGGCCGTATGCACTCTGACGCTCAGTTCGCCGGTTCCTCCTCCGTCCCCGCTCACGTGGAGATGATGGGTTTCCTGGGCATGGGCAACAACCCCATGGTCGGCGCTACTGTCGCTGTGGCCGTCGCCGTCGCAGAGGCCCTGAAGGATTAACCCTATTTTGTGTGGATAGTTCTAAGAAACCGCTGTAAATAAACAATATCGGCGTTTTTAGTTCCTAGAAGTTCTTAAATCTCATTATAGAGGCTTCCTGACTTAACAGTTGGGGAGCCTCTTTTTCACCTTATATTTACCAACATTTAGGAGAAAAGCGTGTAAGATTGTGACCACAGGTCACGTCACGGTCACAGCCTGCAAAACCTCTCCCTTTCCGAAAACAAAAATTTCTGAAATTCTTGTTTTTTTCGGTTCTATAATAAATGTTGGGGTCAGGTAAAGCACCTGGCCCCAAATT
>JAJPXR010000108.1 GCA_021205375.1 Clostridiales bacterium
CTCGACCTCCATCTCCCTGGCGTTGCTCTCAGTGACGCCCGCGTGGTTCAGGGCGGCTTCCCTGGCCTCATCAGCGGTGATGGTGGCGGCGGTGGTCGTCGTATTGTTGGTGGTCGTGGTGGTGGTCCGCTCTGCGTCCTGTTCGGTGCCGATGATCGCGCCGGTGGTGGCGTTGATCTCGTAGTCGTACTCCATGCCGCCTGCGTAGAACTCGATGTCGTAGACTTGGATGCCGTCGTCGTATTCCAGCTTGGCGGTGATGAAGGTGGCGTCGGCTTCAGCGATGCCCGCGTGGTCAAGGGCGATCTCCTTGGCCTCGGCGGTGGTGATAAGCCCGGTGGTGTCGGTGGCGGTCGTGCCGTTCTCGTTGACCTCCTCCACGGCGTCGGTGATGTTCTCCCAGATGGAGTCGTCTGCGTCGTAGTCAACGATGTCGCTGATGTCGATGCCCCGCTCGGTGACCAGCTCGGCCATCTCCTTGAGGGTCATGGCGGCCAGTTCGTTGGCGTCCAGGGGGTCGTCCTTGGAGGCCAGGTTGAGCACGAACACCGCCTTGCCCAGGGAGATGTTGTTTTCGTCGGCGAAGGTCTGTGCGTCTGTGGTGGTCGTGGTGACGGTCTGGTTGAGGACGGAGGCGGTCACCTCGCTGCTCTTGAGGGAGGCGTCCACATCGGAGAGAACCAGGTTCCGAACGGTTTGCGCCCGCTCCTGGTCGTCGTTCTGGACGGAGATGAGGATACTGCCGTCGTCACCGGTCAGGTAGCCGTTTTGAACCATGGCTCCGATGACGGCGTAGACCGCCACGTTCAGGTCGGTGCCCTTCAGGTTCAGTTCTTCGAGAATTTCGGCTCCGTCCTCGTTGACGGCTTCGGCCTCAAGGACCTTGTTGTTGCGGTTGGTGGTCAGCTCCACGCTGGGGTTCACGTCGATGTCCACGATGGAGTCGGTCACGAAGTTGTATTGGTAGTATCTGCCTCCCCAGAGGCCCACCGCCAATATCAGGCAGGCGGCCACCGCCATGCTCAACAGGCGGAGGGGGCGATTATGATTGGTGCGGGTGCGATCCGCTGCGCTGGTATTCTGATTTTGCCGCTTCATAGGCGTCACGTTCCTTTCTGGAATGGAGTCTACGTCTTCCATGATACGATCAAACATATCATCTGGAACCATTTGGGAGAGAGCAGCGGAAAGGTTCGTTTCAATTCGATTCTTCATTCGATTTGTCCCTCCAAATGCTTTCTCAGCTTCTTGATGGCGCGGTGGTATTTCGAAAGCACAGTGTTCAGGGGGATCTGCATGATTTCAGCGATCTCCCGGTTTTTCATTCCCTCTACGGCGTGGAGCATCACGATTTGCTGTTCCTTGCTGTCCAGCAGCTTCAGGACTGACTGTAAGGTCATCCGCAGCTCCGCCGAGTCGATGTGGGAGTAACTGGCGCTGTTTAGAATTTCGTTGTCCTCCAGGGAGGTGGTTTTTTGGTGCTCACGCAGCTTCATCAGGGAGAAGTTGCGGGCGATGGTGAAGATCCACGCCATCGGCTTGCCCTTGCCCTGGTAGTCCGCCGCCTTGTGGTAGACGGACAGGATGGTCTCCTGGAGTACGTCCTCCGCGTCATGGGTGTTTTTGGTGATTGAAAGAGCGAAACCGTAGACGTTGCTTCCCACGCTTTCATAGAGTGTGTGCAGAGCGTCGTGGTCACCTTCGGCGATCCGCTGAATCAGCAGGTCGTCTACGGCCGGGTGGGTATGGCTGCCCCAACTGGCCGCCGCCGTAGTATGTGCCATAGCTTTTTATTCCTTTCTGAGTTGTACAACCGGTTCTTGTTTGCCCTTTCACTATAACAATGCGGGAAGGGTCCGTTTTATTGCAGAGATCTCAAAAAAATTTGAAAAGTTTTTTCCGGCGTTGCCGGGGGCGCCGGAGGTGTGGTATACTTTCTTTATCCACTCCGCGAAAGGAGGTTCGCGCAATGATGTATCCATTTCTGACGCTGTACGACAACACTGAAATCGTCCACTCCGAAATGAAACCAGATGGCCGGGTCAAGGTCTATGTGGAAAAACCGGATGACGAGGATTTTTTCCACAATGCCGTTTGCTGGATTCCAGGCTACCAGTGGGAGGACAACCACGGTTTCACCCAGGAGGAAATCGCTTACTACGAGGAAGTGATTCGCTCCACAGCACACCTGATTTTGGAATTTTCGCAGCGGGGAGGGTTTGAGAATGTCTTTCAAAGGCAGCAGCAAGAGGCGAAAACCTCCATGAACAACCTCGGCACCCAGCCCCTCCAGACAGAGCGGCTGCTCCTGCGCCGGTTCCGGCCGGAGGACGCCCAGGCCATGTTTGACAACTGGGCCAGCGATCCGGAGGTGACGAAGTTCCTGACCTGGCCGCCGTATAAAAGCCCGGAGGATGTCAGACGCTACCTGACGAACCTGGCCGGGGAGTACCAGCAGGAGGACCGCTACACCTGGGCCATCGTCCCGCGGGAGCTGGGCCAACCCGTCGGCTCCATCTCTGCGGTCCATCAGGACCTCCGGGTGAACAGCGTGGAGGTGGGCTACTGCGTGGGCCGGGCCTGGTGGGGCCAGGGTATCATGACGGAGGCGTTTTCCGCCGTGCTGGACTTCCTCTTTGACCGGGTGGGCGTCAACCGGGTCACTGCCCAGCACGACCCGGAGAACCCCGCCTCTGGCCGGGTGATGGCCAAGTGCGGCCTGCGGAAAGAGGGCGTGCTGCGCCAGGCGGCGCGCTGCAACCTGGGCGTCCGGGACGTGGTGTGCTGGGGTATCCTGCGGTCTGACCGTCCCGGCGGTAACTATATAGTATAGCACAATGGGATACGCATTGCCAGAGAAGGACATCACATTTCTTTGCAGAATCCTTACATGGATTTTACGAAAAAATTTTCGAGTTACCCATTGACAACTCGCGCTTTTTATCGTATACTCTCAACAGTTAGCAAAAGCAAACCGCTTGTTGTTCCTCCTTTCTCCGGCAAGTGGTTGTTAGCTGGCTTCCTCCTCCTCCAAATGATTCCTCACTTTTGGAGCCTTGCGCCGGGGACTGAGGCCATAGCAGTTCCCGGCCCACAGTCAAAATGCCGCAGTTGCAGCCTGCGGCAAACAAATTCCCCACAGGTTAGTCATAACTAACTCGTGGGGAATTTTATATAGATGTTTGGGCGGCGATTTCACCCAGCATCGTACAACTTCTCCGTAGAAAGCTACCGTTCCATAACCGACCACCCCTCTTGCCTCCCCTGAAAGGGGAGGTGGCACGGCGCAA
>JAJPXR010000093.1 GCA_021205375.1 Clostridiales bacterium
TTTCTATTATAGCATATTTCGGGGGATGCGTGAGATTTAATCAGAGGTTCCCTAATTGTGCCTGCCGCAGGTTTTCCCGTTCCTCCGCAACTGGCAGCTCCGGAACAGCCCGCAATTGGCGCAGCTTGGCTCCCGGTGGGGCCGGGGGCTGTCTGCCGCGCCCAGCACTGCCGTCACCGACTTGCGGGGAATCAAGATCCCGCTCTGGCTGACGGTCAGGCCAATGCGCCGCCGGGTGTCCAGCAGCTCGCAGAACCCCCGCTGCTGACCGATGGGCAGGTCGCCGTAGCCGGGGCTGAACCGGTCCGTCAGGTGGAGGCCACGGGCGGCGTACTCCCGCTTCAAATCGGCCTCGAAGTTGTCGCAAACCGCTTCTATGGCGGTGCTGGCGCAGCTATCTAAAATCAGCGCCTTTGCCATGTCCGTCACCTGGGCGCGCATGAGCAGCGTCTCCACGTCCGGCCCCAGGGTGGCGGCCATCAGCACCGCCTCGCCGCACCCCGCCAGCAGAGTCTGGATGTCCTGCCCCTCCAGGGCGAAGTCCGTCCCCCGGAACCGTCCCCCGTCCAGAGGAAAGACCCGGTAGGTCAGCCGGGGCCGGGCGGTTTGCAGGATACGCTGGGAACAGGCGGCGATGTCCGCCTCCAGCTCCGGCGGCACCTCCCCGCCGTTGTACCCCAGGTAGAGCAGGACCTCGTTGGGGTTGATGTGTTCCAGTTTTGGGTGCAGCATGGCAGTCAATTCCTACCTCTTTAGAAGGTTGTTGGTTCTATTATATCGGGGACGTGGGGAAATGTAAACCCTCCGGCAAAAAAGTTCGCCCTCCGGCTGGTGCCGAAGGGCGGGAATTGCTTTGGAAAATTTTGCTTTACTTTGCGTTCTGTGCGTTCTTTGCGTTCTGTCCGCTTTCCTCCAGCGTCCAGCGCTTGAAGGTGCCGGGGGAGACGTGGAGCATCTGGGACGCGGCCCGGGCACTGATCTCCCCGGCCTGGTACATAGCGTAAACTGACTGGAACTTACGGGGACGTTTCGCTGGCGGGCGGCCCAGACGTACCCCCCGCTCCCGGGCGTTTTTCAAGCCCTCGCTCTGGCGGCGGACCAGGTCGGCGTGACGCATTGCTTCATCTTCCCGGATGACGGCGAGGACCTGCTCGCTCAGAGCTTCATCGCCCAGCAGGGCGCGGAGCTTGGCTTCGTTTTCGGATAACATGAAAATCCTCCAATCCAGCGGCGTCTTGGCGACGCCGCGGTAACATCATTATGATGATTATATGGAATCATGCAGAAAAAGTCAACATAACGAACTGTAAAAAAACGCACGATTTTGGAATACTTTTTCTGTGAAAAACGATTAAAGGCTCTCCCATTCTCATTTACGTGAAATTCATGTTATTTTTCACGGGTTACACGGGAAAAATACGCCGGACTTTTGCAATCAAGCCGTCGTCACGCCTTCGACCACTGGACCCCCTGCTTGGAATCTTTCAGGACGATGCCCTGTTCTTTGAGCTGGTCCCGGATCTCGTCCGATCTGCCCCAGTTTTTGTTCTTCCGGGCCTCGGCCCGCTCCAGCAGCAGGGCGCGGACCTGCTCGGCCGCTTCGGGGGCGGCGTCGGCAGGGCCGGTGAGGGTGTAATACGCACTTTCCGCGTGGTTCTCGGTCTTGGCGGCGGCCCGGACCTTTACGGCTCCGGCCAGCAGGTCCAGGGACAACACCCGGTCAAAGTCGTCCAGCAAGTACAGCTTGGTAGCGTCGTCCAGCCCCTTGCCCTTCAGCACGTCGTAGACGCTGGTAATGGCGAGGGAGGTATTCAGGTCGTTGTCCAGCGCCTTCTGGAACCTCGCCTGATAGGGCTTGGCGGCCTCCTGGTCCGGCTCTGCGCCGGTATTCGGGTCCAGGGCGGCGATGCGGCTCAGCAGCTTATTGTAGGTGACGGCGGCGTTGTCCAGGTTCTCCCAGGTGAACACCAACCCCTTGCGGTAGTGGGACTGGAGGCAGAACAGCCGGTACACCAGCGGGTCATACCCCTTCTGCTCCAGCAGGGAGACGGTCAAAAATTCGCCCTTGGACTTGCTCATCTTGCCGCTGGTGGTGTTCAGGTGGTGGACGTGGAACCAGTAGTGGCACCACTCATGGCCCAGGTAGGACTCGCTCTGGGCGATCTCGTTGGTGTGGTGGGGGAACATGTTGTCGATGCCGCCGCAGTGGAGGTCCAGGTACTCGCCCAGGTGCTTTTTGCTGATGCAGGAGCATTCAATGTGCCAGCCGGGGTAGCCCACTCCCCAGGGAGAGTCCCATTTCAGGGCCTGGTCCTCAAACTTGGACTTGGTGAACCACAGCACGAAGTCGGCCTTGTGGCGCTTGTTGGTGTCCTCCTCCACGTCCTCCCGAACGCCCACGGCCAGGTCCTCTTCCTCGTGGTCGTTAAAGACGTAATACTTTTCCAGCTTGGAGGTGTCGAAGTAGATGTTGCCGCCGGCGGCGTAGGCATAGCCCTTGTCCAGCAGGACGGTGATCATGTCGATATAGTCGTCGATGCAGTTGGTGGCCGGCTCCACCACGTCGGGGGTCTTGATGTTCAGCTTGGCGCAGTCGGCAAAGAAGGCGTCGGTGTAGAACTGGGCGATCTCCATCACGGTCTTGTGCTCCCGGCGGGCGCCCTTGAGCATTTTGTCCTCGCCGGTGTCGGCGTCGCTGGCCAGGTGGCCCACGTCGGTGATGTTCATCACCCGCTTCACGTCGTAGCCCTCGTACCGCAGGGCCTTCTCCAGCACATCCTCCATGATGTAGCTGCGCAGGTTGCCGATGTGGGCGTAGTGGTAGACGGTGGGGCCGCAGGTGTACATGCTCACCTTGTTTTCAAACCGGGGGGTGAAAATCTCCTTCCGGCGGGTCAGGGAATTATACAGCTTCATATCATCGAACTCCTTGCATCGTTTGGGTCTTTTCTCTGGGTGGGAACGGGAAAGTGGGGATTCTTCTTATTGGTTGCCCCTTTGAATCAGCTTTGGCAATGATTTCAGCGAGAAACCCCTCCACCATGCTTCGCATGGTCCCCCTCCCCTTTCAGGGGAGGCGAGGGGGGATAGTTCTTCCTGTTTGGTCAGCATTTTTGTCCAGCATAGTACAAGTTTTCCTCAGAAAACACCCTTTGGGTAACTGACCACCCCTCTTGCCTCCCCTGAAAGGGGAGGAGGGCCGCCGCCTTTAGG
>JAJPXR010000171.1 GCA_021205375.1 Clostridiales bacterium
ACTTCCGGTTTGGCGACCGGGGGCGGGGGACGCCCAACGGCTCCGGGAGAAGTGCGCCCAAATGGGCATCGGCTGCGAGATCGTCGGCATGGTGGAGATGGACGGGCAACAGATCCACTCCACCCTGATACGGGACCTCATCACTGCCGGAGAGATGGAGCAGGCCAACCGCTACCTGGGCCACCCCCATATGCTCACCAACCGGGTGGGCCAGGGCAAGCACCTGGGCCGCACCCTGGGCTTCCCCACGGTGAATCTGCAATTCCAGCCGGGAGTGCTGGTTCCCGCCCGTGGGGTCTACGCCACCAAGGTCTACGTGGAGGGACAGTGCTATATCGCCGTGACCAACGTGGGCGTGCGCCCCACGGTGGAGGACACCCAACAGGTCAACGTGGAGGCGTTTCTGCTGGACTTCTCCGGCGACCTCTACGGCAAGGAGCTGCGGGTGGAGTTTTACCGCCACCTGCGGGGGGAGCGGAAGTTCCCCAGCGTGGAGGCCCTCCGGGACGAGGTCATGCGCAACGCCCAGCAGACCCGCGACTACTTCGCGGCGCAGGGGTGACGCCACCCAATTCGATAAAATGGAACAAACCCAGCCGTCCTGTTACCGGGATAGCTGGGTTTTGTGGATTTTAGAACCTTTTTTTGGTGGTACACAGAATCCCTCCGCCGTCAAACGGCGCTGCCCCTTC
The DNA here is from genome assembly GCA_021205375.1 of Clostridiales bacterium. Lineage (GTDB taxonomy): Bacteria > Bacillota > Clostridia > Oscillospirales > Oscillospiraceae > Onthomonas. The sequence continues at coordinate 693 of JAJPXR010000171.1, forward strand.
TGGCCCTTCCAGGGAGACGGGGGCCAGTTGTCAAACGGCGGTTCTCTGTAGAAAACCTGCGCTTGTGGAGGGCGCGAGAAAAGGCCGCTGACGGAACCCCGCCAGCGGCCTCAATACGCTTAGTTTATTTTACGATTAGTAGCACACGCCCTGGGCCAGCATAGCGTCAGCGACCTTCAGGAAGCCGGCGATGTTGGCGCCCGCCTGAATGTCGCCGGGCATACCGTACTTCTCGGCAGCGGCGGCGCAGGAATCGTAGATGGACTCCATGATGCCCTGGAGCTTGGAATCGACCTCTTCGAAGGTCCAGCTCAGGCGCTCGGAGTTCTGGCTCATCTCCAGACCGGAGGTGGCCACGCCGCCGGCGTTGGAAGCCTTGCCGGGGCTGTAGAGCAGGCCGTTGCCCTTGATGACCGCGATGGCTTCGGGGGTGCAGGGCATGTTGGAGCCTTCGAACACGCCGATGACGCCGTTCTTGACCAGAGCCTGAGCGGAAGCCTCGTCGATCTCGTTCTGAGTAGCGCAGGGCAGAGCGATGTCAGCCTTGACGGTCCAGATGCCGGAGCAGCCCTGGACATACTTGGCGGTGGGGACATAGTTCAGATAGGTGCTGATGCGGTCCCGCTTCTGCTCCTTGATGACCTGGATGACCTTGTAGTCGATGCCGTTCTCGTCCACGATATAGCCGTTGGAGTCGGACATGGCGATGACCTTGCCGCCCAGCTGGGTGGCCTTCTGGTTGGCGTAGATGGCCACGTTGCCGGAGCCGGAGATGATGACCTTCTTGCCCTGGAAGCTCTTGCCGTTGGCCTTCATCTGGGCGTTGGCGAAGTAGCACAGGCCGAAGCCGGTGGCCTCGGTACGGGCCAGGGAGCCGCCGTAGGTCAGGCCCTTGCCGGTGAGGACGCCGGTCCAGGTGTTGGTTAGGCGCTTGTACTGGCCGAACATATAGCCGATCTCGCGGCCGCCCACGCCGATGTCACCGGCGGGCACGTCGGTATCGGGACCGATGTGCTTGACCAGCTCGGTCATGAAGCTCTGGCAGAAACGCATGACCTCGGCGTCGCTCTTGCCCTTGGGGTCGAAGTCGGAGCCGCCCTTGCCGCCGCCCATGGGCAGGGTGGTCAGAGCGTTCTTGAAAATCTGCTCGAAGCCCAGGAACTTGATGATGGACAGGTTGACGTTCTCGCGGAAACGCAGGCCGCCCTTGTAGGGGCCGATGGCGGAGTTGAACTGGACTCGATAGCCGCGGTTCACCTGCACCTTGCCGTTGTCGTCCACCCAGGGCACGCGGAAGATGATGACGCGCTCCGGCTCGACCATGCGGCCGACGATGTTCTGCTCCTCATAGCGGGGGTCAGCTTCCACCACAGGGACCAGGGTCTCCAGGACCTCGTGGACGGCCTCCAGGAACTCGGACTGCTCCGCATAGCGGGCTGCCAGGTCCTCATAGACACTGTTCAGATAAGCGTTGTTGATTGCCATAAATAAAACATCCTTTCCTGGCGGGGCGGTACGAAACCCCACACGGTTGAATACAGGCCGGTCATCCGGCGCAGGACTGGGTCCGCCACCCTGCACCTTTGTACCGGCCTCCCGTGAAGGGCTTGCGCCCATCCAGAAAAGGCTGAAAAAGCGGAAACAACTCCGAAAAATCATTCCGCACAAAAGGCTCATCTGAGCGACCCCTTTGCCGTCCCGATTATAGTACATCATTTTCTGCCAAATTGCAAGTAAAATTTCGATTTTTTGCAATACTGACAGTTATCTTGCAGAATTGAACGTTTTTTCTGCATAATTTGTGTATGCAACCCGCAAAATGCAGAACTGCTTGCACCGAAGGATTTCATTCTTTTTTGTTCTGTCTTTTACAAAATTCGATTCTGTCAAATCCTGTGGTATTTGCACCTTTTCCGACGGAATTGTTCCGGCTTACTCCTCCGGCTCCAGGTTGTCCGCGAACCGCTGGTGGAAGTCCGGGGCCTTGCGCCGGAGGCTGATGACCCGGCCCGCGCTGTCCAGCAGGCAGTGCTCACTCTCGCCGGTGGCCCGCAGCTCGCCGGTATCGGCGTCCCGCACCTCATAGCGGAACTTGAAGCGGACGCTGTTGTAATAGGTCAGTTTGACGGTGATGGACACGGTGTCGTCGAAGTGGGTCATGGTCTTGTACTGAGCGGAGACGCTGACCACCGGCACCACGATGCCTCTGGCCTCCACCTCCCGGAAGGGGATGCCCACCTGGGCCATCCAGTCCACGCGGGCCTCCTCGAACCAGCGGATGTAGTTGCTGTGGTGGACAATGGCCATCTGGTCGGTCTCGTAGTATTTCGCGTTGTGAATGTAAGGTTTGATTTCCATTGGGATACCTCGCTTTTTGTGGGGTGCTAATAAACGTGATTAAATTCATCTCTAAACATAGATAATACCGCGTATAAAACCAGAAATAAAAACAAATCAATCTATATTCGTGTCATTTCGTTTTCACAGACTCAAGGGCCAAATATTGATG
>JAJPXR010000004.1 GCA_021205375.1 Clostridiales bacterium
TTCACTATTTTTGCGGGTTATTCTTCTCTGCCCCAACTCTTGACATAGAACCTTTTGTTAATAAATGACAGCATTTTCTTCAAGCGACCCTGGTTCCAATAAGCGCAGCAGACAAGCACTATCCCCCTTGCCTCCCCTGAAAGGGGAGGAGGGCCGCCGCCGCAGGCGGTGGCGGAGGGGTTTCATGACGAAGTAAAAAGTAATCAGATTTGGCGATATTAAGTCATTACGGGCGTTTCAGGACGTTTTTCAGCGGCTGCCACACCAGGAAGGCCAGCAGGGAACCCAGCAGCGAGGTGATGAGCTGGGTGACGGAGAAGGTGGTCTTGGCGACGGTCAGCGCTGCCTCCGGCAGACCGGAGGACGGTCCCAGAAGCTGCAATACCAGCAGCACGATGGTGACGGCCATAAAAGCGGCCTTTACCACGGAGCCGACGACCATGCCTGAAATCAGGCTGCCATTGGTTTCCTTTTTCCGCACAAACAGCCAGGTACACAGCACCAGCAGGAAGTTGCCGCCCATGATACAGAAGGGGATCACCGGCATGGCGCTCATGATGGGGTTGCCAGTGATGACCCAGGAGGTGATGGGGGTGATGAGTGACAGGGCGGTGGAGCTGGCCAGTCCGCAGGACAGGACCGCGATGAGCAAAATGCAGTTGACGATGGGGCCGGTGATGTACACCGAGGTGTTCTTGAAAAACTGACTGATGACGGCCAGGGCCAACAGCAAAGCGGTCCGGCACAGGATACGGGTTTTCTCGTTCATTTTTCTCTCTCCTTTATACGAGCTTCGCCCATTATACCACGGAATCGGGCGTGATTCCATGCCGTTTCGCCGAAAAACACCACAGGCGAACGGTTCTTTTTGTCTGTTCATGCCAAATCTGCGGTAAGAAATTCTTCGACATTCGGAAAACAAACAAAAAACACATTGTATTTTTTATATCTTTGTGCTATGATGCTATTTGTGAGAAAGGCGTGCGATGACCCTCCCTGCGGCGGGCCAAAAAAGGAACGTCAAAAGGAGATGCTTTATTAAGATGAAAAGAATCGGTATGCTGACCTCCGGCGGGGACTGCCAGGCCCTGAACGCCACCATGCGGGGCATTGCCAAGGCCCTCTATCAAATGTATGACGATGAGGTGGAGATCATCGGTTTCCTGGACGGCTACAAGGGCCTGATGTACCAGAATTACCGGGTGCTGACCCCCCTGGATTTCTCCGGCATCCTGACGGTGGGCGGCACCTTCCTGGGCACCAGCCGCCAGCCCTTCAAACTGATGCGGGAGCCGGACGAAAACGGACTGGACAAGGTGGAGGCCATGAAAACCACCTACCGCCAGATGAAGCTGGACTGCCTGTGTGTGCTGGGAGGCAACGGCTCCCAAAAGACCGCCAACCTGCTGAGCCAGGAGGGGCTGAACGTCATCGGCCTGCCCAAGACCATCGACAACGACCTGTGGGGCACCGACATGACCTTCGGGTTCCAGAGCGCCGTGGACGTGGCGACCAACGCCTTTGACTGTGTTCACACCACCGCCGCCTCCCACAACCGCTGCTTCATCGTGGAGGTCATGGGCCACCGGGCGGGCTGGTTGACCCTGAACGCGGGCATCGCCGGCGGCGCAGACATCATCCTCATCCCGGAGATCCCCTACGACATCAACTATGTGGTCGAGGCGGTCCGGCGGCGCAACAAGCGGGGCCGTGGCTTCACCATCATCGCCGTGGCCGAGGGCGCCATGAGCAAGGACGATGCCAAGCTGAAAAAGAAGGAGTACAAGCGCCGGGTGGCCGATATGCTCAAGGTCTATCCCTCCATCTCCTACGAGATCGCCGACCAGATCAAGGAGGCCACCGGGCAGGAGTGCCGGGTCACTGTCCCCGGCCACATGCAGCGGGGCGGCCAGCCCAACGCCTACGACCGGGTGCTCTCCAGCCGCCTGGGGACCTACGCCGCTCTGATGATCGACCGGGGCGAGTTCGGCAAGATGGTCTCCATCAGCGACCGCACCGTCACCAGCGTCCCTCTGTCCGAGGTGGCAGGGAAGCTCAAGGTGGTGCCTCTGGACAACGACATCATCACCGAGGCCCGGATGCTGGGCATCTCCTTCGGTGACCAGTAATTTACAGCCTTATTTAGATGAAAGCGCCCGGACCGTTTGGTCCGGGCGCTCTGTTTGCTTGTGGAAAAAATTCAAAATCGGGTAAATTCCATCGACGAATCTCCTATATTACGATAAAAAAGTCTTTTTCCCCTTGCATCCCTGGAGACAAACGTGTATAATCAAAAAAGATAAGGTTTTTGCCTGATTTTAACAGAGAGGTATTGCATATGTTCCGAAAATTTCGTTCTCCGTTGGCCCTGCTGTTGATTTGCGCTCTGCTGTTCACCTGCCTCCCGGCCCCTGCCCTGGCAGAGGAACTGGAGGAAGCGCAGACCGTTGCGGCGGAAGTCACCTCCGATACTGCGACTAATTCCGCCGAGGAAGAATCTGCCGCGGCGGACGAAGGGGACCGTTCCACCGGAGAGGAAACCGAGACAGCCGGGAAAGAGGACGCCTCCGCCAATGAGAAAGAGACTGGCACGCTCTCTGACGCCAATGAGAAAGCGCAGAAGGAGGAACCGGAGGCCGCAGCGGAGACCACCTGGGTCCGGGTCAGCGATTCCACCGAAATCGCCCAACTGATCCGGGACAACTGGAGCGACGACTACTTCCAGGAGGCTGTCGTGGACACCAATCGGAATCAGGTCACACTGGATGGCAAATCGGCGGACTTCTCAGAAGTGTTCGACGATGTGACAGAAGACGAGGCGGAAAAAATTCTCGTCTCTGCCGCCGCCGTCGAGGAATACTTTGCGGATACCGCTTATGAGACGGAGACCCAGTCCGGCGGGACGGTTTCCGTCACCGCGCCCTACCAGACCTGCCGGGTGGTTTTGTATGCCGATGCTCTGACTGAGGACTACGGTGCAGAGACCATCCTGGAATACAGCGCTTACAACGAGTATGTTTTGCAGTTCGCCACGGCGGAGGACACCCGGGCCGCCTATGAGCAGATCGTGGACTGCTACGGCGCGGAAGCCTGCTATGTGGACCAGATTATCATGGCGGACGACCTGTTTTTCTCCGACGAAGAGGACACCACAACGACTTACTCCTGGGGCACCACTTACATGGGGCTGGATACGCTGAAATCCACCGTCTCCACCGACAACGACACCGTAACGGTGGCCATCGTGGACTCTGGCATCGACGCGGACCATGAATTTTTTGAGGGCCGCACCATTACATCCGATAGCTACGACTTCTTAGAGGACACCACAGACCTCTCCGACCCCTACGGCCACGGCACCCATGTGGCGGGCATCATCGCCGAGGGCACACCGGACAACGTGGAACTGCTGGTGCTGCGCGTTTTGAATGAAGCGGGAGAGGCATCTCTGCTGCTGGTCAACACCGCCATGCAGTACGCCCTGGAACACGGGGCAGATGTGATCAACCTGAGCCTGGGCCTCACCAGCTCCGGCACCACGTACACCTATTTGGACAGTGTGATCCAGGCCGCCTATAACGCGGACGTGCCTGTCTGTTGCGCCGCCGGCAACAGCAAAACGGATGTGTCCTCCGTCTATCCCGCCTGCAACACTCTGACCATCGCCGTCTCCGCCATCAATTCCAAGGGAGCCTTCGCCAGCAGCTATTCTAACTACGGCACAGGCATCGACTTCTGTGCGCCGGGGTCCTCCATCGTCAGCGCTTTGGTGGGTGGAGGCACCACCTCCAAGTCTGGCACCTCTATGGCCGCCGCCGCGATGACCGCCGCAATGACTTACGCCATCACCGCCTGTCCCGATGCCACCGTGGATGAGCTGTACAGCACCCTGCAAAGCTGCGTCACCGACTTGGGGGATACGGGTAAGGATAAGTATTACGGCTGGGGCTGTGTGACCGGTCTTTCGGACCTCTTTACCGACCTCGCTGACTGCACAGTCACATTGTCGCAGACCACCTGCGCCTACAGCGGCGCCGCCCAGAAGCCCACTGTCACCGTGAAAAACGCAGCCGGCAGCACCCTGACCAAAGGTACGGATTATACTGTCGCATACAGTGACAACATCAACATCGGCACCGCCACTGTGACCGTCACGGGCAAAGGCGCGTACACCGGTTCTGTTACCACCACCTTCTCTATCCGCTGCGCCGCCCCCACCCTTTCCAGCGTCACCAACACGTCCTCCGGCGTCAAAGTGACCTGGGGCAAGGTCAGCGGCGCTACGGGTTACAGGGTCTACCGCAAGGCCGACGGAGAGACCTCGTGGACCGCCGTGAAGAGCAGCACCACCTCCACCAGCTACACCGACACCACCGCCCAGAGCGGAACGGTCTACTCCTACACCGTTCGGGCTTATGCAAAGGTGAACGGCTCCAACGTCTGGGGCAGCTATGACACGTCCGGCAAATCCATTACCCGCTTGAATGCACCCACCCTCAGCGGTGTGACCAATGCCTCCAGTGGCATCACTGTGACCTGGACAAAGGTCACCGGCGCACAGGGCTACCGCATCTACCGCAAAGCCGGGTCCGCCTCCAGTTGGACCGCAGTCAAAACGGTTTCCGGCGGCTCCACCCTGTCCTGGACGGATACCAGCGTCAGCAATGGCACCAAGTACACCTACACGGTCCGAGCCTATTCCAAGGCCACCGGCTCCACCTGCTGGGGGCCTTACAACAGTACAGGAAAGGTCACCTACCGCCTGACCCGTCCCACCATCTCCAGCCTGAAAAACAGCAGTTCCAAGAAGATGACCGTCAAGTGGGGCAAAAACAGCAAGGCTACCGGGTATCAGATCCAGTATTCCACCTCCAGCAGCTTTTCCAGCTACAAGACCGTGACGGTCACCAGCTACAAGACCGTCAGCAAAACCATTTCCAGCCTGACCAAAGGAAAAAAGTATTATGTCCGGGTGCGGGCTTATAAGACGGTCTCCGGCACCAAATATTACTCCGCCTGGAGCAGCACGAAAAATGTAAAAATCTCCAAATAAACAGTGCAAACAGCAAAAAAGAACCGCCGGGCTTGCGCCCGGCGGCCTTTTTTTGAGAAAGAGAGAGAAAAGAAAAGAAAGGAGAAAAAATGAAAAAGTGTTGTGCGGTTTGCGTTGCCCTGTTCGCTCCCCGTGACTATACAATACCAAAAACGGGGAGCGAATTGTTGGACAAATTGCAAAGAAAATAAGAAGAAACTTTGAATAAGCGAGCGCTGCCTTATTTCTTTCTTCCGAAGCCGAAGAACGCCGCCAGCCGCGCCAGACCGGAGGGGCGCTCCTCTTTGCCAGAGGCCGGGCGATAGGACGGCTGATAGGAGGCGGGGTTCTGCGCCGGTTCCGGCTGCTCTGCGGGAGCAGATTCCACCGGCTGAGTGGCGGCAGGCGCTTCTGCGGCAACCTTCGGTTCCTCCGCCGTGGGCTGCGCCACAGGGGAGACAGCTTCCACAGTCGGTTCCGCGTCTGCGGCAACAGGTCCCTCCACGGCGGGTTCCGGCTCCGCCGGAGCCATCACCGGCACAGCGGCGGCGCGAGGGGCAACAGGCGCTTTGCGCTGGGGCAGGGCCTTCTCCGCCGCCTGGTATGCCTGGGCGAAGAAATACTCCTGGGCGTTCAGCTTCTCCCCCTTGACCACGGGCCGCTGATAGGTGCCGTCGGACTGCTGGGCGCGGGCCTTGACGTTGTCGTTCATCATGGTGCGGAACAGGCCTCGGATGCGCTCTTTCAGGGCGGGGTCGTAGATGGGGGCGGCCACCTCCACTCGGCGGGTGGTGTTGCGGGTCATGAAGTCCGCCGAGGAGATGTAGACCCGTCCCTCGTCGCCCTGGCCGAAGAGGTAAATTCTGGCGTGCTCCAGATAGCGGCCCACGATGCTGACCACACGGATGTTGTCGGTATAGTGGGGGATGCCGGACACCATACAGCAGATGCCGCGAATGACCATCTCCACCTTCACCCCGGCCTGGGACGCCTCGATGAGCTTGTCGATGAGCACCTTGTCGGTGAGGGAGTTGCACTTGACGCCGATATAGGCCGCCTGGCCCGCCTGGGCCTTGGCGATCTCCCCGTCGATCAGGTCGCAGAGCTTGTTTTGCAGGCAGTGAGGGGCCACCATCAGGTGTTCCATGTTCTCCACCACCTGGCCCATGCACAGGCTGTTGAACACGATGGCTGCCTCCCGGCCCAAATCCTGGTTGGCGGTCATCAGGGACAGGTCGGTGTACTGCTTGGAGGTCTTTTCGTTGTAGTTGCCGGTGCCGAACTGGGTGATATAGCTGACCTGGTCGCCTTCCTTCCGGGTGATGAGGCACAACTTGGAGTGGATTTTGATGCCGTCCAGACCGTAGATGATGCGGCACCCGGCGTCCTCCAGTACGCGGGACCACTCGATGTTCCGCTCCTCGTCGAACCTGGCCCGCAGTTCCACCAGAACGACCACTTCCTTGCCGTTTTCCGCCGCCTGACACAGGGCGTCCACAACCCGGCTGTTCCGGGCCACCCGGTAGAGGGTCATCTTGATGGAGGCCACCGCCGGGTCGTGGCAGGCTTCCAGCAGCATCCGCAGGAAGGGCTGCATACTCTCATAGGGGTAGGACAGCAGCACGTCATGCTCCTTGATCTGCTCCACCATGGGGCGGTACCGGTCCACAGAGGGGGACGCCTGGGGGGTCCGCCGGGGGTAGAACAGCTCCTTTTTGTCCCGCAGGTCGTCCTGGAGCTGGAACAGGAAAGACAGGTCCAGCGGCGAAGCGGAGGGGAACGCCTGCTTCCGGGGCATATCCAGATACTTGCAGACGGTGTCGATGACCTCCTCGTCGATGAGGCCGTGGTACTCCATCTTGATGGGGCACAGGCGGCGGCGGGTGCGGATCATCTTCTCCATCTTCCGGCGGTAATCCTCGTGGCGGTCGTCCATGTCGTTGATGGCGTCGTCGATGCTGATGTCCGCGCTGCGGAGGATGCGCACCAGCGCCTTGCTGACGATGCGATACCGCTCAAAGATGCGGGGGGCGAAGTGCAAAATCAGATCCTCCATCAGGATATACCGATAGCCCTCGCCGGGGATGGGTACCAGCCGCCGGAGCACCCGGTTGCTGCACGGAATGATGCCCAGCCGCTCGTTGCTGTTTTTGGTCTTTAAGGAGACCACGGCATAGATGTCCTTGCCGTTCAGGAAGGGGAAGGGCTGCTTGGAGCCGATGATCTGAGGGGACAGCAGAGGCTGCACCTCCTCCATGAAGTAGGTCTCCAGATACCGCCGCTCTCCTTCATTGAGCTGGGAGAAGTTCAAAATCTCCGCGCCGTGGGGCCGCAGTTGCTCCATCAGCTCATTGTAGACCCAATCCTTCCGCTCCAGGTCGGTGCGCACCTTGTCCAGCACTGCGTCCAACTGCTCCTGGGCGGTCATGCCGGTCTTGTTTTCGCGGATGTTCATGGGCAGTTGGTCATGGAGGGTGCCCACCCGCACCATGAAAAATTCGTCCAGGTTGCTCTGGAAGATGGCGGCAAAGGACAGCCGCTCACACAGGGGGTTGTCAGTCGTGGCAGCCTCCTCCAACACCCGTTCGTTGAATTGCAGCCAGGAAAGCTCCCGGTTGGCGTAGCAGGCCAGCGGGAAGCGGTCCTTGCTTCCGGCTTCGTCCTCGTCCAGCAGGACAGTCATTGTATTCTCTTTGTTTTCCATAAAAATCCTCCCTATTGGGCTGACGTGGATCGGCAGGTCCCCATCCGCCGCCCTAAGAGCGGCCTGGGAACCCCGGCGGCCACATTATAACACCCCAATCGGGAAAAGAAAACCGATTTTCGTCACTTTTCGGAAATTTTGCAGAAGGAATACAGTTTTGAGCTTTTAGCCGTTAGCTCTTAGCTGTTGGCTACACACAGCAACGCTTTAGGGCCTGCCTCTTTTGCTCGTCTCTCGGTCACCAGCCTAGAAATGACAGCATTTGGATGGCAATCAGCATTACCCCACTAACAGCTAATGGCTAATAGCTAACGGCTCACTACATTTTGCGGCGTCCCCGCCTGGAACTGCCGCAGGTTTTCCACCACGATGTCCATCAGGCGGCGGCGGGCCTCCACCGTGGCCCAGGCGATGTGGGGGGTGATGACGCAGTTCTGCGCCGTCAGCAGGGGGTTGTCCGGCAGCATGGGTTCCCGCTCCACCACGTCCAGTCCGGCGGCAGCCACCTTGCCGCTGTTCAGGGCGTCGGCTAATGCGCGCTCGTCCACCAGCGGCCCGCGGGCGGTGTTCAGCAGAATGACCCCGTCCTTCATTTTTGCGATGTTCTCAGCGTTGACGATGTGGTGGGTGGTGGGAAACAGCGGCGCGTGGAGGGAGATCACATCCGACTGGGCCAGCAGGGTGTCCAAATCTACATAGGTGGCGATTTCCTCCCCCTCTGGGCAGGGGCGGGAGCCGGTGGCCAGCACGTTCATCCCCAGGGCGCGGGCCAGACGGCCCACCGCCCGGCCAATGCTGCCGAAGCCGATGATGCCCATGGTCTTGCCTGCCAGCTCCACGATGGGCATGTCCCAGAAGCAGAAGTCCCGGCAACTGCACCAGCGACCCTCTTTCACGGCCTGGTCGTGGCGGCCCACGTGACAGGTCACTTCCATTAGCAGGGCCAGGGTCATCTGGGCCACGGCGGGGGTGCTGTAGCCGGGGACGTTGGTGACGGTGATGCCCCGCTCCTTCGCCGCCTCGATGTCCACCATGTTGTACCCGGTGGCCAGCGCGCCGATATAGGTCAGGTTGGGACACTGTTCCATCGTCCAGCGGGACACGGGGACCTTGCTGGTATACACCGCCTCTGCGTCCCCAATGCGGCGGGCAATTTCTTCCGGGTCGTCGGGGGTGTAGTCATGTACCGTCAGTTCCCCCAGCGCCGCCAGACCCTCCCAGCTTAGGTCGCCGGGATTCTCGGTGTAGCCGTCTAAAATCACGATTTTCACGTTGTTTTTCCTCCTGTTTTCTGTTTTCTCCTTCTGGGCTTTGGGGGTGGGACGTTTTCCGCCAGCAAAGCGGCCACCCGTCTTGCCAGAACGTTATCGTCAATATCCAAAATATAGTGTGGTTTGGCCCCAGGATAGGGTGCGCCAAGCTCTGCGCTTTCCAATTCACCCTTGACACAGTCCAGCATCTTCACGTATACCGTATTGTCGCAGACGGTGAACACGGGGCGGTCATTCACATAGACCATGTACTCCCCGAACATCTTCTGGCAGCGCACCTGCCCCACTTCGGCGATTTGGTCGCATACATAAAGTGCGTAATCTTGGGGCGTCGCCATCGGTCAGCCCTCATCCAGCGCCGGGAACCGCGCCTGAACCGCCTGCGCCAGCCGGTCCAGCGCCTGCTCCAGCACCCACCGGGGACAGGCCAGATTCAGCCGCTCGAAGCCCTCTCCCTCTGGGCCAAAGAGATACCCTTCATCGCAGAACCAACGGGCCTCCTGCTGCATGAAGCGCTCCAGCTCCTTTTTGTCCAGGCCCAGCGCCCGGCAGTCGATCCACATTAAATAAGTGCCTTCCAGCCGGAAGGGTTTCAGGCAGGGCAGCTTTTGAGCCAAAAAGTCCTCCACCAACTGGCGGTTGCAGTCCAGGTGGACCAGCAGCGCATCCAGCCAGCCCTCGCACTTGTCATAGGCCAGCCGACAGGCCTGATACCCCAAAATGTTCAGGTGGCTGAACCCCATGTCCCGTTGCAGCCGCTCCCGCACCTTTTTGTTTGGCACCAGCAGGTTAGACGCCTGCATCCCCGCCAGGTTGAAGGTCTTGCTGGGGGCGGTGCAGATGACGCAGTTGTCCAGATAAGGCTGGGGCAGGTTGCCCATGGAGGTGTGCTGGTATCCCGGCAGAATCAGGTCGAAGTGAATTTCATCGGAGACGATGAACACGTTCTGTTCCAGGCAGATTTGGGCGATGCGCTCCAGCTCCTCCCGGCTCCAAACCCGGCCCACCGGGTTGTGAGGGCTGCACAGGATCAGCAGCTTGACCTCCGGCAGGGCGGCTTTGGCGGCGAAGTCATCGAAGTCGATTTCGTACCGGTCTCCCACGGGGACCAATTGGGTTTTGACCAGCTTTCGCCCGTTGTTCTCCACGGCGGAGTAGAAGGGGTAGTACACCGGCGTCATGATCAGCACGCTGTCCCCTGGCTGGGTGCAGGTGCGCACCAGTTGGTTTAGGGCGGGCACCACCCCGGCGAAGGGTACGATCCACTCTTTCTCCGGGCGGAACCCGTGGCGGCGCTCCATCCAGCTCTGGACGCTGGAGAAATAGTCCTCTGTGGGGCCGGTGTAGCCCAAAATGGCATCGTTCAAGTACTCTTTCAGCCCCTCAGCGATTTGCGGCGGGTTTTTCAGCTCCATGTCCGCCACGGAGAACGGCGCGATGCCCTCCGGTTGATCACCCATCCCGTCCCACTTGAAGGAGCCGGTGTTTTTCCGGCTGACCAGGGTGTGGAAGTCGTACTCCTCTTTGGATTCCAGCGGAAGCCAGTCCTCGATGACGTGCCTGATTTGGCTGTCCCAGAAGTCCCACTCGTGGCCGCCGGGTGCGGTCTCGAAGGTCACTTCCACCCCCAACTGCCGCAGGTCTTCCACGAAGGCCCGGCTGTTGGGCAGCAGACTGTCCTGCTCGCCGCAGGAGATGTAGAGGGCGGGCAGGCGCTCTCCCTGCTCCACGGCCTGCTTCGCCAGCCAGAGGGGATTCTCGTCGCTTTCCATGGCCTGGTCCAGGTCGCCAAAGCAGCTCTCGGAATAGGCCCGGTCCACCATGATGCCCGGCTCATAGACCTTGCTGCGGTTGTCCTCCATCACCAGGGCGGAGGAGAACGCGGCAATGGCGGAGAAGGTCTCCCGGTACTTGAGTCCGGTGCGCAGCGCGCCGTAGCCGCCCATGGAGAGGCCGCCGATGAAGGTGTCCTCCCGCTTATGGGAGAGAGGGAACATCTGCCGGGTCTGTTCCACCAGCTCCCGGCCGAAGAAGTCCCCGTAGAAGGCGTAAGCCGCATTGTGGTCCAGGTAAAAGCTGTTCTCCCCGGCGGGCATTACCACCGCCAGGTCGTGTTCCTCGGCGTACCGCCGGATGCAACTGTTGGTGGGCCAGCTCATGCTGTCGCCAAAGATGCCGTGGAGCAGATAAAGGGTCTGGTAGGGCCGTCCATGGCGGTCGGGTGCGTCATCCCAGGCGCGCTTGTCCGTGGGGAGGATCACCGTCACCGGCACCACACGGGCCAGACTGTTGGAAAAGAAATTGGTTTGAATCAGCGCCATATTGTCCTCCTGTTCATCGTTCGGTTATTCCCATCTTACGCCGTCGGTTCGTTCCTGGTCGGAAACACGCCTTTGCGTTTTTTTCTTCTCTTCCCGGGCCGTCTGTCGTTTCTGTTTGTGTGTGCGTCGTTTCTCACGCCAGTTTTCCCAGGTCGCCGCCAGCTTTGCCCGCCAGCGGCCAGAGCCACCGCCGGTCTGCTGGTTGTTGGTTTCCCCGTCGGAGGGGCCGCGCCGGTTCAACAGCCAGCCGAACGCGCCGCCGCAGACGCCGCCCAAAATGTGGCTCAACTGGGAGATGCTGTCCTGGGCCGCAATGCCGTTATAGACCTCCTGTCCCAGGTAGAGCACGACGACCAGCACCATGGTCAGGGGGAGTTTTCCGTCCACCATCCGCACCATGGAGGAGAGGATGATGAGCATAAACACCACGCCGCTGGCCCCCAGCAGGGCGACGTTGGGGAAGCACACGATGTTCACCAGGCCGGTGACCAGCGCCGTGATCAAAATCATCGCCAGCATCCGCAAGCTGCCGTACTTCTCCTCGATCATCGGCCCCAACAGCAGGAACAGCATCATGTTGCTCATGTAGTGGCTGACACTGGCGTGGCCCAATACGTGGCCAAACAGCCGCACATAGGTCAGCGGGTCCTTGGGCGAGGAACGGTAGACGCAAAAAAGCAACTGGGTGCTTTTCCCCTGGGTGGCGAAGTCCAGCAGCAGCGCCGCCAGAGAGAGAAAGGTAAAGGTCAGCACCACCGGGGCGTTGTATTGGATTTTCTTGAAAAGGCTCATGGCAATTCCCCTTTTTTCGATTCTCTTATTCTGTAGAATACCATATTCGCACCGGTTTTACAATGGGGACGCGGCGGCGAAATCACCATTTGCGGGCCGTCAAATTTGTAAATTTTCTGCTACGATATTCCAAAACGCCCTATACATCCTTGTCGTCTCATGGTATAATACCTCTGTTTCTGACCCCAACTTTACACATTGGAAGGCATCCAACATGTTTCAAATCTTTGTCTATCTCATCGCCGGATTTAGCGCGGGCGTGGTCACAGGGCTGGCCGGGCTGTCCGCCGCCGCCATCATCTCTCCGCTGCTCATCACCCTGCTGGGTTTCCCGGCGTTCGAGGCCATCGGGATCTCTCTGGCCTCTGATGTGCTGGCCTCCGGCCTCAGCGCCCGTACTTACGCCAAAAACAAGCACATCGCCATTCGCAGCGGCATGTGGCTGTTGGTCCCCGCCCTGTTCCTGACGGTGTTGGGCTGTTTTGTCAGCTCCAACGTGGACAACAGCGTCCTGAGCCTGGTCTCCGTGGCGTTCCCCGTCCTGCTGGGTTTCAACTTCATCCGGGACAAGGGCGAACAGCCCATCAACAGCGGTCATTACCAGGACAACTTCACCCGGCGGGTGCTGTCCATCATCTCCGGGGCTATCGTGGGGTCTATCTGCGGCTTCTCCGGGGCCGGCGGCGGCATGATGATGCTGTTCCTGCTGACCTCCCTGCTGGGCTACGAGCTGAAAACCGCCGTGGGCACCAGCGTGTTTATTATGATGTTCCTGGCCCTGGTGGGGTCGGTCTCCCACTTCCTGATGTACGGCTCCGTCCGCTGGGTCCCCCTGGTCATCTGCGCCCTGTCCGCCCTGGTGGGGGCCTGGTTCGCCGCCAGGTACGCCAACCGGGCCGACAGCCGCACCCTTCACCGGGTCATCGGTATTTGCCTGATGATTTTGGGCATCTTTTTGCTGATTTTTAAGGTGATTTTGTAATTATTCCCTTTGATTATCCCTGCCGCTCAGTCATGTGGCAGAAACCCCGCTGCCGTCAGGCGGTATTTTCACTTCACTCCCTGCGCCGCATTTTCGACAGACTCGAACCCCCAGTTCAACTGGGGGTTTTGTCATGCCTGTTCGGCGAGCAATTAGGGCCGGGCGTTCGTAAGAACAGCCCGGCCCCAGCGTTTCACAGGGTATTTTGCAACAGCCTTTTTACAGGGAACCGTCACCAGTTCCGTTTCTGGATCTCATCACAGACCCGCTGGCTGTTGTTTTTGTCGATATATTTGTACAGGGACTTGCGCATTTCGGCGTACTGGGGCTTGAGCTGGAAGCCGTTCGCGGCGTACTCTTCCATCAGGGCGAACAACTGGTCGTTGTCCACCGCCCGGTCGCCGAACAGGTCGTGTTCCAGGTCGATGTAGGCCCCCTGGGTCTCGTTGTATTTGTCCACGTCGAACTGGTAGAAGATGACCGGCTTGGCCTGATAGAACACGTCCCAGCAGACGGAGGAGTAGTCGGTGATGAGCAGGCTGCACTCCATCATCAGCCGGTTCAGCGGCTCGGTGCCGAAGGGGATCAGCCGCACCCGCTCGCCGGAGATGGAGAAATTGCCCAGGTACTCCCGGAACTTGGGGTGAATGTAGAAGTTCAGGTACAGGTCGTACCGCTGGAGGTACTCGTCCAGTCGGGGAGAGTTGAGCAGGGCCATGTAGTTTTGGTAGTAGTCGCTGGCCCGGAACACCTGGTCGCTGACCTCCTCCAGCCAGTTTCTCCAGGTGGGCATGATGAGGATGGTGCGCCGGTCCATCTGGGCGGAGCGGTCCTCCAGCACGTCCCACCGGGCCAGGCCGGTGATGATGACCTCCTGGGGCTGGTAGCCCAGCTCGTTGATGATGATGTCGTGCTCCATGTCGTTGGAGGTGACGAACAGGCTGACGGCGTTGGTGCCGGAGCTGAAAAACTCCACTTTTTTCAGAGCGATGACCCCGTGCTGGAGGAACACCAGCTTTTTGTTCTTCTCGATATAGGGCTGGATGATGCTCTCCTTGCACCGCCAGGCGTAGGCGTGGGCCTTGGAGTCGCTGGAGACCAGCAACCGGGCCGCCAGCAGGTAGACCATGTGCCGGAGGCTCATAAACTGAATGACATGGTCCTTGTAGGGCAGCAGGTTTTCCCGGTAGTCGGTGGCCTTTTTGTCAATGACGAAGTAGATGCTCCGGTTGAGCTGGGCCTCCATGTTATGCTCCATGCAGTGCCGGAAGAAATAGAAACCGTTGTCCTGGGCCATGCAGCAGTATTTTTCGTAGGTCAGCAGGATGCTCTTCTTCCGCAGCCGCTTGCGGAACACCAGATAGAGCAGGAAGGCGATGCGTTCCTTGAGCCGGAACCAAAAGCCGCTGTAGGGGGTGCGCTCCTGGCAGACCAGGGCGAAGCGGTTGTTCACCGTCCGGTAGAGGAACAACTGCTGCTCCTTGTTCAGCACCACGCTGTCTCCCACGAACAGCCGCCGCAGTCCGGATTCCTTCATCATGTCCCCTCTGTCACCGGAGCGGATAGAGGCGTGAATGGGTGCCCAGAACTGGACGCCATCCCGCTCAAAGACGGCGCGGATGTCCCAATAGAGGGGGGTGAAGGGCAGGCGTCGTACGTTGATGTGTACCGTCATTTCATAGTAGTCCCCGCAGTCCTTGCACCTGGCGCAGGGGAAGTAGTAGTCCTGCCGATCCTCCTCCAGCTTGTAGCGGTGGGCCAGCGCTACTCCCACCCAGTTTCCGTTGATTTTGGGACACTGCACCTTCAGGGTCAGGCGGCCAAAGAGGATACGCCCCTGCTGGGCGCGGCAGGCGAAGGAGTACATATACCGCAAGTTTTTTCCACCCACCGTCAGGCACATCCGCCCGTTGTACCGCCTCGTCCAGTGGGGGCAGCCTTCCACCGGATGACCGGCGAACAGGGCCTCTCCCACCGGATGGCGCTCCAGGTCGGAAGCGAACCGGAAGGTCGTGGGGAAGGTGCGGGAAGGGTATTCGGTGTGGAGAGGGTCCAGCACCGGGAGATACCAGAACCGGTCGCCCTGCCGAATGGCCAGCGTGACCAGCCAGTTGGTGGAGAGGCAGTTTTCCAGCAGGGCCGGCAGGCCGGAGAGATCGGCAACAGCCAGTGTCCCGCCGCCATCCGCGGGGCGGAACGTCACGGGACACAGGCACCGCAGGGAGGATTTTACTTTTTCCAGACAGAGCAGCGCCTCGTCCGCGCCGGTCAGGTCCAGACTGGGCAGCAGCAGGTTCCACTGCCAGTCCCCGCTGGGTTGGGAAAGGGCGGTGATATAATATTGTTCCCGCCGCTGGGGGCTTGAAAGATATTCCTCCAGGTTGGCACAGCCGGGATACTGAACGCCAGGGTCCTCGGCGGCGAAGTCCAGCACCAGCCGGTGGTCGGAGTTTACGGAAAGGTAGCAGTTTTGAGCTTCTCCCGTGAAAAACGGGCGGGATTCCCACTGGGACTGTAACTCCGTTGCCAGCTCCGGCCCCGCCAGCCGCACCGGGCAGCGCAGCAGCAGATCCCCCTCCCGGCGGAACACGCAGGTCAGCTCCACCTGGCCGGACAGCCCCGCCAGGGCGGAGAAGGGGATAAGCCCTTCGATGGTGTGGGTGTCAGAAAAATCCCCCTGGACCTGAGCGGGGAAGAACAGCGTTGCAGGCCGGTCAGAGCTGGTGTCGTGGAAGGAGAAGCCCTCCGGCTGTTCCATGGTGTCGGGGCAGGTGACGGCCAGGCGGATGGCGTCGTCCTCCCGTGTAAATGCGCTGAGACGGCAGGTCAACTGCCGGTTGTAGCGGTCCTCTGCCGGACACATCAGGAGAGAGAGATTGTACTGTTTCCCCACATAGTAGGGAAGGACCGAGTAATCCACGCCCTGGTGGTCGAACGACCCGGCGGTCGGCGCATACCGCCGCCGATCGTCGCAGAAAAACAGATCCAGCCAGCGGACATAATTTTTGTCGCCATACTGCTTGAGCGGGTAGAGGACCACGCCGTTTTTGGTGTGCCGCCCCAGGGAGAGGGTCCACTCCACGTCCCCGCAGGAGGCAAGCGCATTGTCAAACCCCTCCATGGAGACGGTGAAGCCCTCCTGCGCTGGGGTGATGGGGCAATACCAGTACCGGCTGTGGGGCTGGGAGGCGGCCACCAGCAACAATTCGCCTTCGGGTAGCTTGCCCCGCACCTGCACACCGAGCGCGCCCGGCGTGTCCGTCCGAAAAGCGGCGGACAGGTTGCGGATGGTGGAGAGCACGGGGAGGTCGGCGGTCATGGGCTGCCAGAGCGTGGAGGAGGATGACATGGCGATGTGTCCTTTCTGTAAGCGATAAAATCTCTGCTCACATTTTACCAGATTTAGAGGAAGAGGAAAAGAGGCATTTCGCCCTTTTTATAAGGAGGGACTCTGTTCAAATTCTCCGAATCAGCGCCCAGAGGCCCATCATGGCTTCGCTGGGGATGAATTTGGCCGCCACCCGGTGCAGGGTGCAGACCACCCCCGGCGTGGACACGGGCAGTCGCAGCTTTGCGTCCCGCAGCGCCAGCCGCACCACGTTCTTCTCCCTGGAGGCCAGAGGAAAGTGGCGGATATAGGCGCTGTTTTTGGTTTTCTGGGCCGTTCCGATGAACTCCGTGTCCTTGATCCAGTAGGGGCAGACCGCCGTGACGCTGATGCCCTCCCCGAACAGCTCCACCCGGAGGGCGCGGCTGTACCGGTAGAGGAAGGCTTTGGAGGCGGCGTAAATGCCCAGGTAGGGGAAGGGCTGAAACCCGGCGGTGGAGCAGATTTCCAGCACCCGCGCCCCCTTTTGCATATAGGGCAGCACCAGTTGGGTCATGTCCACCGCCGCCCGGCAGTTCAGCTCGATCATAGCGTCTGCGTCCGCCTGGGCGATGTCCTTCCACGCGCCGATTTTGCCGAAGCCCGCCGCGTTGACCAAAATTTTCACGTCGGGTTGCTCGGCTTCCAGCAGCTCATTCAGCGTTTGGAAGGACGCCTTGTCCGTCAGGTCCAGGGGGACGGGTCGGATGGCGGCGGCAGACTGCCCACACAGGCTTTTCAGCCGTTCTTCCCTCCGGGCGATGACCCAAATCTCATCCAGTTTTTCACTCTGGTCGATTTGCCGTACAAACTCTCTGCCCAGGCCGCTGGAGGCCCCGGTCACGATTGCGATTTTCATATGGGTTTAACTCCTTCTGTGGGGATTGCGAAAAAGATGAATTGATTATTCCCTTTATTCAACACTTTTGTCCAGTATCGTACAAGTTTTCCACAAAGAAGGAAATCTCGGAAACTGACTACCCCTCTTGCCGCCCCTGAAAGGGCAGGGAGCGAAGCGGAAGTGCCGTTTGACGGCGGAGGGGTTTTAGCACAAGAGTGAGTAAAAGGGATACCAAGATTCTATTATAATACCACGATTTGATTCCATACTCAATCCCTGCGTGGGAGTGCTGTCACTTTGTCGCCCGTTTCCGCATAAAATGGGGAAACGACGCCCATCCAGGAGAATGGAGGAAATAAGATGGATGAAGCGCTGGAACGAGCCTTAGACCCGGCGCAGTTTGCGCGGGTGTGGAAGCGGGTGGCCCCTGCGGAAGATATCTGCCCGGTGGTAGTGGCGCAGCCGAAAGCGCCCGTCTGCCCGTTGGGGAAAGCCCCGGCAGGGGAGAGCGGAGCCTACCTGCGGCGGCGAATCGAGGGGGAACTGCGCCGGTGGCGGAGTTGTCAGGGCTTGTCCGCGGCCCACGGATACAGCCCTACCCTGGGGCGGTTGTCCTGCCAGGCGTATCGCCGGGCCAGGCGGCTGGCGGCGGCGCTGTTCCTGGCCTCCGGCGGGTGGTACTTCCCGGCGGGAGGGATGCGGCCCCGGCGGTGGAGCGACCTGCGCACCGGGCTGCGGGCGCTGTACCGGAACAGCCAGCGGGCGGAACGGGAGGACCGCCAGGTGGCGGAGGTTGCCTCTGACCCCGCCTTCCGGGAGCTGCTGCTGTCGCTGGCGGAGGAGAGCCGGGAGGAACAGGGAATGATTTTTCGGCTGCTGGAGCGCTGAAAATTAATTGTCAACCTAATTAAATTTATGGTTGACAAATGGCCCGCCGTCCTGTATGATAAGGGACGAAAAGAACGGGCGCGGCCCGGAAAAGGGAGTTATCAAATGAAACAGAAATCCACTGTCTACCAACTGACCACCTGCGCGCTGATGGCGGCGCTGATGTGCATTTTAGGCCCCATGTCCATTCCCATCGGGCCGATCCCCATCTCCTTCACCAACCTGGTCCTCTATCTGACCGTCTACCTGCTGGGGGCCAAGGGCGCAACCATCAGCTATCTGGTCTACATGCTGCTGGGCGCAGCGGGGATGCCCGTCTTTTCCGGCTACACCGGGGGCCTGGCAAAGCTGGCCGGTCCCACCGGCGGTTACCTGGTGGGCTTCATTTTCATCACCCTGATTTCCGGCGTTGTGCTGGAGCGCACCAACGCGCAGCCTGTGTGGACCTTCCTGGCGATGGTGGTCAGCACCGCCATCGCCTACGCGCTGGGCACCGCCTGGTTTATGTTCCAGTCCCAGACCCCACTGTGGTCCGCGCTGACCCTGTGCGTGTTCCCCTTCATCCCCGCGGACCTGGCCAAAATGGTCGTGGCTACGGGCCTGGGCAAGGCGGTGCGTACTGCGCTGGAGAAGGCCCAGTTGCTGCCCCAAGCCGGCTGAGCGCGGCCTTTCCTGTCGATTCCAACTTGGTTCCAACATAGTTCACCTCCCCGAAACCCGGCTGCACTTGTTGCAGTCGGGTTTTGCACATCATGAAATGTTCTGATTGAAACAATATACAATCGAGAAATATCAAGGTTTGACAGGGCAGCCTGTAAGCATTGTGACAAAATGTCAAGCTGTTGCATAAAATGCAACAGCTTATTTCTGTCTTATTTTACCATATTTGGAACAAAAATACAAAACTTCCGATTTTCGTCTTTTTGTCCATTGTTTACACTTTATTCACATATTCTTTTGTCTAAAAATCCATAATTTGTCCTCGTTTGCCCCCTTGAAAATTGGTTCTATAATAAATGTTGGGGTCAGGTAAAGCACCTGGCCCCAAATTCATA
>JAJPXR010000170.1 GCA_021205375.1 Clostridiales bacterium
TTATGAATTTGGGGCCAGGTGCTTTACCTGACCCCAACATTTATTATAGAACCTTGCTTTTATCCGTTACTGACCGTCCCGGAACACCTTTGCGGCCCGGATGAACTCCCGGAACAGGGGGTGCGCCTTGTTGGGGCGGCTTTTCAGCTCCGGGTGAAACTGCACGCCCACCATCCAGGGATGGTTGGGCACTTCCACCACTTCCACCAACCGGTCGTTGGGGGAGAGGCCCACCAGCTTCAAGCCGTTGCGGGTGAGGACCTCCCGATAGTCGTTGTTGAACTCATAGCGGTGGCGGTGACGCTCGTAGATGACCTCCTCGCCGTAAGCGGCAAAGGTGCAGGAGTCCTTGTCCACGATTTTGCAAGGGTACGCGCCCAGCCGCATACTGGCGCCCTTGTCGTGGACATCCCGCTGCTCCGGCATCAGGTCGATGACCGGATAGGGGGTGTTGCTGTCCAGCTCGCTGGAGTGGGCGTGTTCCAGACAGGCCATGTTCCGGGCGTACTCCACCACCGTCATCTGCATCCCCAGGCAAATGCCAAAGGCGGGGACCTTGTTGACCCTGGCCCAGTGGAGGGCGTCGATCATGCCCTGGATTCCCCGGTCGCCAAAGCCGCCGGGGACGATGATGCCGTGGACGCCAGACAGGACCTCTGCCGCGTTTTCCTCGTTCAGCAGCTCGGAGTCCACCCAGCGGATTTTGATTTTTACATCGTTTTCGATGCCGCCGTGGGTCAGGGCCTCCACCACAGAGAGATAGCTGTCGTGAAGGGAGACATACTTGCCCACCAGGGCAATTTCCACCTCGCCGTCCACCACGGCCTTGGCGCGGGCTACCATCGCGCTCCACTCGGTCAGGTCCGGTTCGGGGCAGTTCAGCGCCAGGCGCTTGCACACGGCGCGGCCCAGGCCCTCCGCCTCCAACATCAGAGGCACCTCATACAGAATGGGCGCAGTCAGGTTGGGAATGGCGTTCTCTGGCGGGATGTTGCAGAACAGGGCGATCTTCCGGCGAATTTCCGGGTCGATGGGGTCGTCCGCCCGGCACATGATGACATCCGGCTGGATGCCGATGGACAGCAGCTCCTTGCAGGAGTGCTGGGTGGGCTTGGACTTCTGCTCCCCGGAGCCGGGAATGGTGACGATGAGGGAGACATGGATGAACATGCAGTCCTCCGGCTTCAACTCCCGGCTGATCTGCCGGATGGCCTCCAGGAAGGGCTGGGACTCGATGTCGCCCACGGTGCCGCCGATCTCGGTGATGATGACGTCCTTGGGGGAGCCGCCCTCCATGCGGTAGATGCGGCGCTTGATCTCATCGGTGATGTGGGGGATAATTTGGACGGTGCGGCCCAGG
The DNA here is from genome assembly GCA_021205375.1 of Clostridiales bacterium. Lineage (GTDB taxonomy): Bacteria > Bacillota > Clostridia > Oscillospirales > Oscillospiraceae > Onthomonas. Next base: position 1,361 of record JAJPXR010000170.1, read on the forward strand.
AAGTCGCCGTGGCGCTCCTTGTCCAGCACGGTGGAGTAGATTTTGCCGGAGGAGACGGAGGCGTGGACGGTCAGGTTCTCGTCCACGAACCGCTCGTAGTGGCCCAGGTCCAGGTCGGTCTCCGCGCCGTCGTCGGTGACAAAGACCTCGCCGTGCTGGATGGGGTTCATGGTGCCGGGGTCCACGTTCATATAGGGGTCCAGCTTTTGCAGCGCCACCCGCAGGCCCCGCTGCTTGAGCAGACGGCCCAGGGACGCGGCAGTGATGCCCTTGCCCAGGCCGGAGACCACGCCGCCGGTGACGAAGATATGCTTACATGACATAGAGATCCTCCTTACAACATGCCCATCTTCGGAAATACAGGCCGAAGGTGGGTCTACTGCTCTTTTCTCCAGGCGGTACCGCATCATTTGGAAACGACAAAAGGGGAGGGACTGCGGTCACGGCGCCAAAAACAAACGGTTCGCTTCTGTTCTGTCTCAATTTTAGCCTCCATCCCCCCTTCCGTCAAGGAAAACTCGCCCCGTTCCGGACATATTCAGCCCTTTTCACAGTTTTACAGAGAATTTTCCTCTGCTTATTTACGCCGCCGTTTTTTTGGCGTATAATATCAGAATGAGAAAGCGGCCCCTCCAGGTGCTGCTGTCTCGCCCTCTGGGACAGCGCAGAAAGGAGATGAGCGCCGTGCCCTCCCGCCACATTCAACTTCCCGGCGACGCCGTCGCCCTCTCCGCCGCCACGGTGGACAAGCTGCTGCACAAGGGCAGCGGCGACGCCGCCTTGCTCTACCTCTATCTGCTGCGCCACAACGGATTTTACAGCCCCGAAGAGGCGTGCCGGACCCTCCAGTGGGACCGGACCAGGCTGGACGGCGCGCTGCTCCACCTGAACGAGATCGGCGTCCAGACCGGCGAGAGCCAGCCCCCCTTCACCGCTCCCGTCCCCAAAAAGGAGGACGCTCCGGAGTACACCCGGGAGGAACTGGCTCAGGCCATCAGCGACCAAAGCTCCGACTTCCCCGCCCTGTTGGAGGAGGTGGAGCGCAAATTCGGCGCAAAGCTCCCTGACCGGGACATCCGGACGCTGCTGGAGCTGTTCGACCACCTGGGGCTGCCCGCCGAAGTGCTTCTGTTGCTCATCAACTGGCAGTGCGAGGAATACGCGGAAAAGTACGGCGAGGGGCGGCATCCACCCATGTCTTACGTCCGCACCGCCGCTTACCGCTGGAAAAAGGCAGGCATCGACACGTTGGAGGCGGCGGACGCCTACTTAAAGAAACGCAACTACTACCGCTCTCAGGAGGGGACCATGCTGGCCGCCCTGGACATCCGGGGACGAAAAGCCCTGGAGAGCGAGCGAAAATTCCTGAACCAGTGGCTGGACTGGGGCTTTCCGCCGGAGACGGTGGCCATGGCCTACGAGCGCACCATGATGAACACCGGCGAACGCAAATGGTCTTACTGCAACGGCATTTTGAAGCGGTGGCATCAGGCTGGTCTGCACACGCCGGAGGAAGTCCGCCAGGCGGAAGCCCCCCGCCGCACCGCCCGGAAGGGCAGCGGCAAGAGCGTCGGCCCCGCCCCCGCCCAACCTCTCACTGCCCCCCAGCAGGAGGCCCAGGCCCAGGCGCTGGAGGAAAACCAGCGTCAGTTGAACCGGCTGCTGGAGGAGACGGCCTGGCTGGAAAACCACAAACCGTAACAATTCGCAATTTGCAATGTGAAATGTGCAATGATATAAAATCCGGCCATTGCACACTGCTCATTGCACATTGCACATTTTCAGAGGTGAACCCCCTTGCCCTACGAACCCCAGGTCCTCCGGGCCGCCAACCAGCGGCTGGCCCAGCGCCGTGAAAAAAATGAACAGGACTGCGCCCGGCGGCGGCAGCAGGTCTACGCCCAACTGCCACGGGTGCAGGTCATCGACCAACAGCTCCGGCAGACCGTGGCGCTGGCCGCCACCACCGCCCTGCGCACCGGCGAGGACCCCACCCAGGCCATCGCCGCTATCCGGGACAAAAACCTGGCCCTCCAGAAAGAGCGCGCAGAATTGCTGCAAAAAAACGGCTATTCCCCCAACTGCCTGGAGGAAAAACCCGTCTGTCCCGTCTGCAAGGACACGGGCTGGGTGGGCGCGCAGATGTGTGGCTGCCTGAAAGCCCTCTGCACCGAGGAGCAGAACAAGCTGCTCTCCTCTCTGCTGGACCTCCAAGGCCAGACCTTCCAGCGCTTCCAACTGGATTACTACGGCCCCAGCTACAGCCAGGATCGGGTGCAGATGGAAGCGGTCTACAACACCTGCCGTCGGTACGCCGTGGGATTTGGCAGCTTCCCCATCAAAAACCTGCTGATGACCGGCACCCCCGGCGTGGGCAAGACCTATCTCTCCGCCTGCATCGCCGGGACGGTCAGCGGCGCGGGGTTCTCCGTGGTCTACGACACCGCCATCCATGTCTTTGCCCAGTTTGAAGCGGAGCATTTCACCCGGGAGCCGGAGGCCCAGCAGAGCGCCAAACGCTACCTGAACTGCGACCTGCTGATTTTGGACGACCTGGGCAGCGAGATGACCACCCCCTTCGTCCAGTCCGCGCTCTATAATCTGGTCAACAGCCGCCTCATCTCCAGCCGGGCCACGGTGATCTCCACCAACCTGACCCTGGAGGAAATTTCCGGGCGGTACAGTATGCAGGCCGCCTCCCGTCTGCGGGGAGAGTACCAGCTATTGCAATTCCAGGGGCCAGACATCCGCCAGTTGAAGAACAGATAAATATAGCTATTAGCTATTAGCTCCTAGCTTTTAGCTTGGTGAGTGTTGCCTTTTATGCTCTGCGCTTACCGTTTGCAGTTCTTTACAGACGGGTAGTTTCGCTCTCAGCTCCTGTTTTAGCTGGTCGCTTTCAAATAGTAGTACCTGACTAACAGCTAACAGCTCAAAGTTTTGTTGTTTTCTTACTTTTTCCCCTAGCTTTTTCCGGAAAGGAACGGTATACTATGATTTGTCCCTATTGTGATACCATCATGCAGGGTGGGCGCATCAACGTGCAGTCCTCCATGGGCTCTTTCCCCACGGTGGATTGGGTCCCGGAGATGGACTTCAAGAAGGCCGGAGAGAGCGGCCGTACCGGTTGGAAACGGAAGCTGACCTTCAAAAACACCAAGTCCGCCTACCTCCACGACGTAGCCAACGAGGGGTATTACTGCCCCACCTGCAAAAAACTGATTTGTATTTTTGAGACGAAACCGTGAGAAAAGCGTTGTTTCATGTGAAACATATCTGGTTTGAAGGGAGAACATAGCCATGATTTGTCCCATTTGCGGCGGTCCGCTGGAACAGGGCCGCATTGAGGTCATGATTCTGGGCGGCGACGCCTCCGCCATCATCAACTGGTATCCGGAGGCAGAGTTCCTGAAAACAGGGGTGGGCAGCATCTTCAAAAAGAACGGCAAGACCGTCCGGGACGCCTGCGTTCGCCAGACAGAGGCGTGGTACTGCGCCAAGTGTCAGAAGGTCTGCGCCATGATGGATGTAAAAGGATAAGTCTATGAAAAAAACGGCCCGTTTGGGCCGTTTTTGCGTTTCTATATCAGTCCTCCGCGTCCTCGTCCAGCGCTTCGACCAGGAAGCTGACCGGGCGGAAGCCGTCGTTGCAGGAGATCATGGCGGACTTTTTGTTCTTCATCCACCCGCTGTAGATGTCCTCGCCGCCATAGGCCAGCGTCATCACAAAGGGGGAGAGGCCCTCCCAGGCGCTGTCGCAGAACCCCGCCGGTTTTTGCCACCCGTTTGCGATGAAAACCTGGCCTTCCACCATGTCGCAGGCGTTGGACAGCGGGTTTTCATAGCGGGCCATCAAATCCTCGTAGGACGCCACCCGCATCACTGTGATTTTACATTTCTTCACCTGGCTTGCCCTCCTGCGGCCTATTTCTCCAAAAACACCATCAACACCGCGATGTCCGCCGGGCTGACGCCGGAAATGCGCCCGGCCTGGCCCAGATTCATGGGCCGGACCTTTTTCAGCTTCTCCCTGGCCTCCAGCCGCAGCCCCTTCAGGCTGTCATAGTCCATATCCGGAGGCAGGGCGTGGGCCTCCATCCGCCGGGCCTCGGCCACCTGCCGCATCTGCCGGTCGATATAGCCCTGATACTTGAGCTGAATTTCCACCTGCTCCCGCACCAGCCGGTCCAGCGGGGGACGGTCCGGGTCGAAGGGGGCCAGGTCGTCATAGGTGACGCGGGGCCGACGGAGCAGGTCGGCCAGCTTGACGGCGTGTTTCGCCGCCGGTTCCCCCCGGCGCTCCAGCATGGCGGAGAGAGCTTCGCTCTCGCCCACGCCCCGGTGCTCCAGCCGGTGGATCTCCTCCTCCACGGCGGCGTATTTCGCCTGCACCCGGTCATAGGTTTCTTTGGAGACCAGCCCCAGCTCGTAGCCCACCGGGGTCAGCCGCTGGTCGGCGTTGTCCTGCCTCTGGATGAGCCGGTATTCCGTCCGGCTGGTCATCATGCGGTAGGGTTCCTCGGTGCCTTTGGTCACCAGATCGTCGATGAGCACGCCGATATACCCCTGGTCCCGGCGAAGGACCAGCGGCTCCCGGCCCAAAAGCTTCAGCGCGGCGTTGACCCCTGCCACAAAGCCCTGAGCCGCCGCCTCCTCATAGCCAGAGGAACCGTTAAACTGCCCCGCCCCGTAGAGGCCGGGGATTTTTTTGCACTCCAGCGTGGGCAGCAGCTCAGTGGGGTCCACGCAGTCGTACTCGATGGCGTAGGCGGTTCGGGTCATCTCCGCCCGCTCCAGGCCGGGGATGGTGTGCAGCAGCTCCACCTGCACGTCCTCCGGCAGGGAGGAGGACAGGCCCTGAATGTACAGCTCCTCGGTGTTCTCGCCCATTGGCTCGATGAAAAGCTGGTGCCGCTCCTTGTCCGGGAAGCGGACGATCTTCGTCTCGATGGAGGGGCAGTATCGCGGCCCGGTGGATTCGATGGAGCCGTTATAGAGAGGGGAACGGTCCAGGTTCGCCCGGATGATGTCGTGGGTGGCCTGGTTGGTGTAGGTCAGGTAGCAGACCGCCCGGTTTTCCGGAACTTTTTCGGTGGAGAAGGAGAAGGGGATGGGGTCCTCGTCCCCCGGCTGCAATTCCATTTTGGAGAAATCCACGCTGCGCCGGTTGACCCGGGGCGGTGTGCCGGTTTTGAACCGCCGCAGGGACAGCCCCAGCTTCCGCAGACAGTCGGTCAGAGGGAGAGCGGGCTGCAAGCCGTCCGGCCCGGACTGCCGCTCCACGTCCCCGACGATGGTGCGCCCGCCCAAATAGGTGCCAGTGGCAACCACTGCCGCCCGCACCGCGTAGACCGCGCCGGTAGCCGTCACCACAGCGCAGACTGCGCCCTGTTCGTCCACGCGGACCTCCACCACCTCCGCCTGGCGGACAGAGAGGTTTTCCGTGGTCTCCAGGGTGTGCTTCATTACCTCCTGGTAACGGCGGCGGTCCGCCTGCGCCCGGAGGGAGTGGACGGCGGGGCCTTTGCCCCGGTTCAGCATCCGGTACTGGATGCAAGCTTTGTCGGCGGCTTTTGCCATTTCGCCCCCCAGAGCGTCCAGCTCCCGCACCAGATGGCCCTTTCCGGTGCCGCCAATGGCGGGGTTGCAGGGCATATTGCCCACCGCGTCCAGGTTCACCGTAAAGCAGACGGTGCGGCAGCCCATCCGGGCTGCCGCCAGCGCCGCCTCGATGCCGGCATGTCCGGCGCCAATGACGGCAATGTCAAATTGTCCGGCGTTGTATTCCATGGTGTTTCATCCGTTTCGTCGTATGATTATAAAAATTCGTTATCCCGTTTCGTCAGCTCTATCGGCGGTTTTGTCCCTTTTATTATAAGTTTTCCACAGAGAACAATCGTTTAATAACTGACCACCCCTCTTGCCGCCCCTGAAAGGGGAGGAGGGCCGCCGCCTTTAGGCGGTGGCGGAGGGGTTTCTGGCATATGATTATGTAAACCAGATACCCTAGGTCAATTATTCCTTACTGTCCATCTTCTTGAGGAAAATCTCGATATCCTTCTTGCTGGCGCTGACGCTGCCCTGGACAAAGAAGGGCTTGCCGCCGCCCCGCCCGTTCAGGGTGTGGTTCAGTTCCTTGGTGAAAGCCCGCAGGTCGCCGTCCTCCAATCCAACAGCGTACTTGTACCCCTGTCCGTCGGCCCCGGAGAACACGGCGGCCCGTCCGCCGCACCGCTCCATGACGGCCACCGCCAGCTTGCGGACGCTGTCCGCCCCCATGGGCGGCTCAAAGAGGGTCACATCCCCGGCCCCGGCCAAAATCCGCGCGCGGCGGGCGAAGTCCTCCGCCTCCATCTGGTTCAGCCGATAGACCGTCTGGCCGTGTTCCTCTTTCAGCTTGTGGACAGCGGCAGCGGTCTGCATGGGCTTGGCGGAAAGCTCCACCGAGATGGCGTGGTTCTGCGCGCCAATGCCGTTGATGTACTCCAGCGCCCGGCGGCCACAGAGCATCTCCAGCCGTACGCCGCCCTTGAACTTCTGGACGGAAATCAACTTGATGAGGCCAATTTCTCCGCTGCGGGCCACATGGGTGCCGCAGCAGGCGCAGGAATCCGCGCCGGGGAAAGTGACCACCCGCACGTCGCCGGGGAGGTCCTTTTTGCTGCGGTATTCCACAGACTTTGCGGCTTCGTGGTCGTAAACGGTGATGTCCACCGGCTGGTCGGCCCACACCGCCTGGTTTGCCTCCAGCTCAAACTGGGCCAGCTCCTGGGCGGGAAACTCCCCATCCAGGTCCACGGTGACGGTGTCGTGGCCCATGTGGAACCCCACGTTGTTGTAGCCATACTTCCGGTGAATGACCCCGGAGACGATGTGCTCCCCGGAGTGGTTCTGCATCAGGTCGAACCGCCGCCGCCAGTTCAGCTCGCCGGTGACGGTCTCGCCCACGGGCAGGGGCCGGTCCACGATGTGGACCACATCTCCGTGCCGCTCTCTGGTGTCCAGCACAGCGGCCTCCCCCAAAACGCCCTGATCACCGGGCTGTCCGCCCCCTTCGGGGTAAAAGGCGGTCTGGTCCAACCGCACCGCCCAGGTGTTCTTTTTGTCCGGCTGGCAGTCCAGCACGGTGGCGGAAAACGCCTTGCAATAGGCGTCTGTATCGTAAATGCGCAGTGTCATGGTAAATTCCTTTCTCCGCGAGACTTCTTTTTTAGTATAGCACAAACGGGCAGGGCAAGTACAGCCCGCGAAGCGCAATTTTACAGAAAAAAGCGGGGAAATACCGTCGAATCGGGCCGCTGTTTGCGTTTCTTTTGCACATTGCGCTGTGTACAGCGTCACTTTCGGGTCTGATTTTTCCTCCTGTTGGCAGGGTCAGCGCTGCAAACAACCGCAGCTTTTCCACAGTTCCATCCCTCGCGGTGGATTTCTCTCTTTTCAACGGGGTCAAAGTCCGGTATAATGATTGCACACTGACAACAACCGCCCGAAGTACGCCGGGCGGGATTTCCCCACAAGGAGGATTTTTATGAAATTCATCTCCTGGAACGTGAACGGCCTGCGGGCCGTCCTGAAAAAAGGCTTTGACGAGACCTTCCAGGCCCTGGACGCGGACATTTTTTGTCTGCAAGAGACGAAGCTGCAGGCCGGTCAGGTGGAGCTGGAATTGCCCGGCTACCACCAGTATTGGAACTACGCCCAGCGCAAGGGCTACTCCGGCACGGCGGTGTTCTCCCGGCGGGAGCCGCTGAGCGTCACCTACGGCATGGGCATCCCCGCCCACGACGACGAGGGGCGGCTCATCACGCTGGAATTTGACGAATTTTATTTCGTCTGCTGCTACACCCCCAACGCCCAGAACGAGTTGAAGCGCATCGACTACCGGATGGAGTGGGAGGACAGCCTGCGCGCCTATCTGATGGAGCTGGACGGCAAAAAGCCCGTGGTCTACTGCGGCGACCTGAACGTGGCCCACAACGAAATCGACCTGAAAAACCCCAAGACCAACCGGGGCAATGCCGGTTTTTCCGACCAGGAGCGGGGCAAGCTCACCGAGCTGCTGAACGCCGGGTTCACCGACACCTTCCGCGCCCTGTACCCCGACAAGACCGGGGCCTATAGCTGGTGGAGTTACCGGTTCAACGCCCGGAAGAACAACGCCGGATGGCGTATCGACTACTTTATCGTCTCTGACCGGCTGGTCCCCCAGGTGCGGGAGGCCAGTATCTATTCCGACATTTTGGGCAGCGACCACTGTCCCGTAGGGCTGGAGCTGGACGGCTTCTGAGCATATCCCCTGAAAAAACAGGGACGGCATGGCTGTGTGGGCTATGCCGTCCCTGTGCGTTTCGGTTATGGTTCCTCATCGGCGGCGGGGTCATATTCCAAAATGTCGCCGGGCTGACAGTGCAGCGCCTCGCAGATGGCCCCCAGAGTGGAAAGCCGCACCGCGCTGACCTTCCCGTTTTTCAGCTTGGACAGATTCACGTTGGAAATGCCCACCTGCTCTGAGAGTGCGTTCAGGCTCATCTTGCGGTCCGCCATCACCCGGTCCAGGCGAATAATGATTTTGCCCATTGTCCTTGCCCCCTTACACCGTTTCGTCCGATTCCCGCTGCAACACCTCTCCATAGCGGAAAACGAAGGACAGCAGGTACAAAATCCCGGCGAAAAGGAGGAAATTCACGCCAAATGTGAAGTGAACGGTGACGCCGGTGACGGCCTCCGGCGCAAACAGGGAGACAACGTCGATTTGGAGGGACATCAGATAGGTCATGATCCAGGTCCCGACCTGCATACACGCCCCGCCGACCAGGGTGAGCAGCGCCAGCGTTTTCAGGGCGCGGGAGCAGCGTTCTTCAAAGGGACGGCCCACCGTCATCGGCTCCAAGATGGAGCGGATGGCCCGGAACCCGACGCGGCTGACCACCAGCACGAACAGGCCGCCCACCAGGATGGCGATGGAAATCGTCGTGTAGTAGGCGGGTGAGACCGCTGCACCGTCCGCCAGCTCCAGGGAGAGGGGGCCAAAGGCAATTTCCGGGGAAGCCTGGCCGAGGTCGGCTCCACCCATCCCAACGATGAACGCGCACACCCCACCCAGGACCATCATCAGGATACTGACCACCAGGAAGAGGACGCTGAGGACCTTTGCCAGCTTGTCCAGCACCTGCGCGGTGCGGATCATTCTTGTGTGTTCCATAAGTTATGCTCCTTTGCGTTAAAAATTTAGCGTTTATCGATAAGCACGATATCAGTATAGCTGATTTTTTACGTTTGTCAATAGGTTTTTATCGTTTTACGATAATTTTACACTTGCCAGATAAGCGCTCTTCCAGGTTGAACCCGCAAAATTCAAAGCTGGTCATGGCGATTCTACCAGCGGTCGAGTGACAATCCGCCCCAAATCTGCTACAATACTCTCAACCAAAAAACGCAGAGGAGGTGTCACCATGGACGCTGCAACGGTAGGCGCAGCCATCCGCGCCCTGCGCCAGGAGCAAAACCTGACCCAAAAGGAGCTGGCCCAGCGGCTCCACGTCACCGACAAGGCGGTGAGCAAGTGGGAACGGGGCTTGAACTTCCCCGACCTGACGCTGCTGGAACCCCTCGCTCAGGCACTGGACACCACTGTTCCCCATCTGCTGGGGCTGGAGCAGGAGAACACCCAGGAGACCGTCTCCGCCCTGTCGGACCTGGCCGCCAAGGAGCAGGAGCAGGTCCGGCGGGAGATCCGCAACCGGAACTGGTTCAACATCGTTTGCTGCGTCGTCCTGTGGATCGCGGAGATTCGGGTGTCGTTCATCATTTCCAACCACGGTCTTTACGGGCTGCCCCAAATGCTGACGGTGGGGATGTCCGGTTTTATCGGCACCATGATCGGCAACAACATCTATGCCATTCGCAAGAGCCGCAGCTTGAAGCCGAGAGAATAGTGCAAGTTTTCCACAGAGAACTACCATTCGACAACTGACCACCTCTCTTGCCTCCCCTGAACGGGGAGGAGGGCCGCCGCCTTTAGGCGTTGGCGGAGGGGTTTCATGCCAGAGCTGAGCAAAAAGGACAGCCTGACAATATCATTTCTGTGCAAAGGCCAAACCAAATCCAAAACTGCACTTTCCCGCGCACCCGCGCCCTTTTGGGGGAATCCTCCCCCGGAGGGGCGTTTTTTCGCGGGAAGTTTTCATTGTCAACGGCGGTTTGGAGTGTTATACTGTTGCCATACTGGATTACTAGACGAATTTGGGAGGATACCCTTTTGAAACGCAGTGAAGTCATCATTCCACAGGACGAAATTGACCGCCAGATGGCCATTTGCGACGCCATCCGCGCCCGCACCGCCGCCCTGCCCCACACCCCCCTGGCCCTGGTGGACACCTATGGGTGCCAGCAGAACGAGGCCGACTCCGAGCAAATTCGGGGGATGCTCCGCCGGATGGGGTACGCCTTCACCGAGGACGAGGGCGAGGCGGACGTCATCGTCATCAACACCTGCGCCATTCGGGAGCACGCGGAGATGCGGGTGCTAGGCAACGTGGGGGCCCTGTCCCACACCAAGCGCAACAAGCCGGAGCAAATCATCTGCCTCTGCGGCTGCGCCATGCAGGAGCCCCACATGGAGGAGAAGATACGCAGGTCCTACCGCTATGTGGACATGGTGTTCGGCCCCCACGCCCTGTACCGGTTCCCGGAGCTGCTGCAAAGCGTCCTCCAGACCCGCCGGCGGGTGTTCGAGACGCCGGACGTGGACGGCTACATCGCCGAGGGCCTGCCGGTGCAGCGCCAGGGCAAGCTGAAGGCGTGGGTGTCCATCATGTACGGCTGCAACAACTTCTGCACCTACTGCGTGGTGCCCCACGTCCGGGGGCGGGAGCGGAGCCGCCAACCGGAGCTGATTTTGCAGGAGGTCCGGGAACTGGCCGACCAGGGCTACAAGGACATCACCCTGCTGGGGCAGAACGTCAACAGCTACGGCAAGGACCTGGGGCTGGAGATGAACTTCGCCGGGCTGCTGCGAGCCTGCAACGCCATCCCCGGCGACTTTCAGATTCGCTTCATGACCAGCCACCCCAGGGACGCCAGCCAGGAGCTGTTTGAGACCATGACGGCCTGCGAGAAGGTGGCCCCCCAGCTCCACCTGCCCTTCCAGTCCGGCTCCAGCCGGGTGCTGAAGGCCATGAACCGCCACTATGACCGAGAGACCTATCTGGACGAGGTGCGCCGCCTGCGGGAGCTGATCCCCGACATCGTGCTAACCTCCGACGTCATCGTGGGCTTCCCCGGCGAGACCCAGGAGGAATTTGAGGAGACGTTGTCCCTCATCGAAGAGGTGCGGTTCGACGCGCTGTTCACCTTCATCTTCTCCCCGCGGGAGGGGACCCCGGCGGCCAAAATGCCCGACCCCATGAGCAAGGAGCAGAAGAGCAAAAACTTCCAGACCCTGCTGGACGTACAAAACCGCATTTCCGCCGAAAAACACGCCGCCTACGTGGGCAAGACCCTCCCGGTGTTCCTGGACGGGGTCAACACCCAGGACAACCGTTACAGCCTGACCGGGCGCACCGGCGGCGGGCGGCTGGTCCACCTGAACGCCCCGGAGGAACTGATTGGCCAGTGGAAACCGGTAAAAATCGTCCGTTCCTCCACCTGGGCGCTGTTCGGGGAGCTGGCCGAGTAAAACAATTTTGCTATTCCTTTGAATCAGTCGCGTTTTTAGTGGCTAGTAGTTAGAAAAGGGCTTTTCTGCTGAAAATCCCACATCGAACGAATCAAACCAGCACCAATCGACAAGCACTCTCCCTCTTGCCGCCCCTGAAAGGGGAGGAAGGCCGCCGCCTTCAGGCGGTGGCGGAGGGGTTTTGGGGGCATGATTGAGCAAAAGGGATAACCAGTAAAACCATCATCGCAACACGCAGACACCACCGGAAAGGGAGGTTCCCATGAAAAACAAGTTTCCGTTGACCAGATTTCAGCGCTGGATGGAAGGGGCCGCATGGCTGCTGGTGGCGACCACGGTGATTTTCACCGCCTCCCGGTGGAGCGCGCTGCCCAAGGTCATGGCCATTCACTACGACGCCTACGGCGTGGCCAACGACTGGGGTGGCCGGTGGATCATCTGGATCTTGCCGGTGCTGCTGGTGGTGTGCTGCGGCCTGGTCAGCGCCTGTACCCGGCTGAACCTGTCCGCTCTGAGCCTGCCCTTCAAGCCCAACATGGAGCGGGAGCTGTTCATCCTCCGGGCCATCCGGGATATGCTGTGCGTGGTCAATCTGGAGTGCGCGATGTTGTTCTCCGTGCTGCAAATGGAAATGCTGACCGAGCAGAACCTGACCCTGTGGTTCCTGTGGGGCATGGCGGGGGTCCTCGTGGCTACCCTTGTGTTCGGCTGTTGGCGGGCGTGGAAGTGCAACCAGGGAACCTTGTGACAATTAGCAATTTGCAATGTGCAATTAGCAATGACGGGAAATTACACGTTATAGACGAGAGAGAAAAAACGGGGCCGACCCCATAGAAAGAGAAGAGGACCATGGCTGAAGCGTTGACGCCCATGCGCAAACAATATCTTGAAATCAAGGAGCAGCATCCGGACTGCCTGCTGTTTTTCCGGCTGGGGGACTTTTACGAGCTGTTCGACGAGGACGCGAAGATCGCCTCCAAAGAGCTGGACCTGACCCTGACCACCCGTGACCGGAAAAAGAGCGCCGAGGAACGGGTGCCCATGTGCGGCGTCCCCTACCACTCCTACCAGTCCTATCTGGCCCGGCTGGTGGCCAAGGGGTACAAGGTGGCCATCTGCGAGCAGATGGAAGACCCCGCCGAGGCCCAGGGCATCGTGGAGCGGGACGTCATCCGCATCGTCACCCCCGGCACGGTGGTAGACGCCGCCATGCTGGACGAGCGCAGCAACAACTACATCGCCGCCGTCTATCTGACCGCCAACCGGGGCGGCATCTGCTTCTGCGACATCTCCACCGGGGAGCTGGACTGCACCGCCTTCTCCGGCGACCAGACGGTGCAGCATCTGGTCAACGAGCTGGGGCGGTTCTGTCCCAGGGAGGCGGTGCTCTCCGAGGGGGCCATGGAGGAAGAACTGCTGACCGAGGTGCTGAAAAACCGGCTGAACTGCCAAATCGAGCGGGGCGACCAAACCCGGTTCGACTACCAGCAGGCCAGGGAGACCCTGGACCGGCAGTTCGACAACCCCGCCGCCATCCCTGCGGGACAGGCGGAGGCGGTGCGGGCAGTGGGCGGTCTGCTCTCCTACCTCTACGAGACCCAGAAAAACGACCTGGCCCACGTCCGCAGGCTGAACTACTACACCACAGGCCGCTATATGGAGCTGGACTGGACCGCCCGGCGGAACCTGGAACTGACCGAGACCCTCCGGGGCAAGGAGAAGAAGGGCAGTCTGCTGTGGGTGCTGGACCGGACCCGCACCGCCATGGGCGGGCGGCTGCTGCGCTCCTGGCTGGAGAAGCCCCTGCTGAACCCGGTGGACATCGACCGGCGGCTCCAGGCGGTCAACGCTCTGGTGAATAACATGGTGGTCCGGGAAGAGGTCATGCTCTGCTTGAAGGAGGTCACCGACCTGGAGCGGCTCATTGGCCGCATCGTCTACGGCTCCGCCGGTGGGCGGGACCTGGTGGCCTTGTCCGCCGGGCTGCGGAACGTCCCCCGGCTGCGGGACCTGCTGGGCCGATGCGAAGGCTCCTCGCTGCTCTCCGATATCTGCCAGCGGCTGGACGCCCTGGAGGACCTGACCGACCTCATCGACCGGGCCATGGTGGACGAGCCCCCCTTCACCGTCCGGGAGGGCGGCCTCATCCGGGACGGCTACAGCGAGGACGTGGATTATCTCCGCAACGTCATGGCCCACGGCAAGGACATGGTGGCGGAGATCGAGACCAAAACCAAAGAGGAGTGCGGCATTAAAAACATCCGCATCCGGTATAATAAGATATTCGGCTATTACATCGAGGTCTCCCGTGGACAGGCTGATTTGGTGCCCGACAGTTGGGTCCGCAAACAGACCACGGTGAACTCCGAGCGGTTCATCAACCAGGAGCTGAAAGACTTGGAGCACACCATTCTCTCCGCCCAGGACAAAATCACCGGCATTGAGTACCAGCTCTTCAACGAGGTGCGCCAGCAGGTGGCGGCACAGGTGGAGGCCGTCCAGCGGACGGCGGAGGCGGTGGCCGAGGCCGACGCCCTTTGCTCCCTGGCCACAGTCGCGGCGGAAAACGGCTACTGTATGCCCCAGGTGGACGACTCCGACATTATTCAAATCACCGAGGGCCGCCACCCCGTGGTGGAGCGGATGCTGAAAGATTCCATGTTCGTCCCCAACGACACCTTTATGGACAGCGGCGACGACACGGTGGCCATCATCACCGGCCCCAATATGGCGGGCAAGTCCACCTATATGCGTCAGGTGGCGCTCATTTGCCTGATGGCACAAATCGGCAGCTTCGTCCCCGCGAAGCAGGCCCACATCGGCGTACTGGACCGGATTTTCACTCGCATCGGCGCGGCGGACGACCTCTCCGCCGGACAGTCCACCTTCATGGTGGAGATGGACGAGGTGGCGGACATCCTGAAAAACGCCACACCAAAAAGTCTGCTTATTTTGGACGAAATCGGACGGGGCACCTCCACCTATGACGGCATGAGCATCGCCCGCGCCGTGCTGGAGTACTGTGCCGACAAACGGCGGCTGGGGGCCAAGACCCTGTTCGCCACCCACTACCACGAACTGACCGACCTGGAGGGGCAAATCCCCGGCGTGAAGAACTACAACATTGCCGCCAAGAAGCGCGCCGACGACATCATCTTCCTGCGGAAGATCGTCCGGGGCGGGGCCGACCAGAGCTATGGCATCGAGGTGGCGAAGCTGGCCGGTGTACCGGCCAGGGTCATCACCCGCGCCAGGACCATCCTGGCCGAGATGGAGAAGGGCGAGGACACCGGCAAATCCGTTCTGGAACCCCAGCCCCAGGCCCCCATGGACGAGCAGTGCTGCTTTGGGGACATCCGGGCCTTTGAGGTGGCGGAGGAGCTGCGGGGGCTGGACATCAACACCCTGACCCCCATCGAGGCGCTGAACCTGGTGTATCAGTGGAAACAAAAAGTATAAATCTGACGTAATATAACGAATCGTATTGAGAAAAGGGAGAAAGAACCATGAAAAAGACCAGCCTGCTCTATCACACCTTTGACGGTGACTTAAAGCGCGTCTGGGTGACGCCCAACTATCTGGACACCAAATGCTCCTTCCGCATGGAGGTCTGGGGCGGCGCCGAGGGCGAGACGAAAAAGACCCTGCTGCTGAACTTTGACCACGTGGCGGCGCTGGAGTTTTCCATGAACTTTTGCGACAACGTGGTGGGGGCCGACCTGGGCGGGTTCTACAAGGTCCCCGGCAAGAAGCAGAAGCGCAAGCTGCTGGAGCGGAACTTCAACCGCCGGAAAAAGGACTGGCTGATGACCCGCCTCAGCGACGCCGAAAACGACGACCCGGACAACCTGCTCAACGACCACAGCGGCGTGGACCAGATGGAGGAAAAGCTGAGCAAGTACCACCTCTACCTGCTCCAGAGCATGGGCGGGGCCTGGCTGGTGCTGGCGAAGGAATATGAGTGCGTGGAGCTGGACGAGAACGACGTACTGGGAGAATAACCAATAAATCTGACTTTTTGATTTGCTTAGAAACGAGGCCCGCAATGGGAAAAATTCAATGTCTTGACCCCCATGTGGCCGACCTGATCGCCGCCGGAGAGGTGGTGGAGCGGCCCGCCAGCGTGGTCAAGGAGCTGGTGGAAAACGCCATCGACGCCGGAGCCACTTCTGTCACGGTGGAGATCCGCCGGGGCGGGATGAGCTACATCCGGGTGACCGACAATGGCTCCGGCATCGCGCCGGAGGACACGGAGACCGCCTTTCTCCGCCACGCCACCAGCAAAATTCGCGGCGAGGGAGATTTGGAGGCCATCGGCACCCTGGGCTTCCGGGGGGAGGCGCTGGCGGCCATCGCCGCCGTCTCCAAGGTGGAGCTGACCACCCGTACCGCGGACAACGACCTGGGCATAGCGCTGCTGCTGGACGGCGGCGTGGTGCGCACCCGGCAGGAGGTGGGGTGCCCCGTGGGGACCACCCTCATCGTCCGTGATTTGTTTTACAACACCCCCGCCCGGCTGAAATTCGTCAAGCGGGACGTGACCGAGGGGGCGGCGGTGTTCGCCGCCGTCCAGCACGCCGCCCTGAGCCACCCGGAGGTGGCCTTCAAAATGCTCCGGGAGGAACGGCAGGACCTGATGACCCCCGGCGACGGCAATTTGCAGTCCGCCGTCTACGCGGTGCTGGGCCGGGAAATGGCGCTGGGCTTTCTCCCCTGCAAAGGCTCCGGCGAGGGGCTACAGGTGGAGGGCTTCGTCTCCCGCCCCTCCTGCTGCCGGGGGACACGGGGCTATCAGCACTTTTTCGTCAATGGGCGGTATGTGAAAAGCCGCACCATGACCGCCGCCCTGGAGGAAGCCTACCAGAACCAGAAGATGGTGGGCCGGTTCCCCGGCTGCGTGCTGCACATCACTAGCAGTCTCAGCGCTGTGGACGTGAACGTTCACCCCACCAAAACCGAGGTCAAGTTCACCAACGAAAAGCGGCTGTTCCAGGCGGTGTATTCCAGCGTCAAGGCCGCATTGAACGGCGAGCAGGGCCACCCCCAGGTGAAGCTGGAGGAAAAGCGTCCCCAGCCCAAGCCGGTGGACACCGTCACCCCCAACCAGACCTTTTTCCAGAGTATGACGGCGGAGGAATACCGGGCCAAGGGGCCGGTGCTGCCCCTGCGGGACAGCGGCGGGACCCATACCGCGGCTACTTCGGCGGCTCCTGCCCGACCTGTGCCGCCCCCGGTGAAAATTGAACCTAAGCCCTACTCTCCCAGCGCGGCGGAGGAGTTTCGGGGGCTGGACCTGCCCATTTTGACCGAGCGGCCCGCCCGCCGGACGGACGCTCCCGCCCCGGTACAGAAGAAGGAGAAGCCCACTCCGCCCAAGCCTGCTCCCGCGCCCGTGGAGGAAACGCCTCCCGTCCCGGCAGAAACCCCGACCGAAACCCCGGAACCGGAACCCCTGACCCCGGAGACCCCTGCCTGGCGGCTGGCCGGGGAGGTGCTGGACACCTACATCATCGTGGAGCAGGGGGACACGGTCTATTTCATCGACAAACACGCCGCTCACGAGCGGATGAACTTCGACAAGCTGAAAGCCAGAGACTACCAGCCCATGCGCCAGATGCTGCTGACGCCGGTGGTGTTCACACCGCCCCCAGAGGAGGGTGCCGCGCTGCTGGCCCATCTGGACCTGCTGGCCCGCTACGGCTTCGAGGTGGAGGACTTCGGCGGCGGCGCGCTGCTGGTCCGGCAAAGCCCGGATTACCTCTCCGCCGGGGACATCGAACCCACCCTGACCCAACTGGGGGAGCGGCTGCTGGTCACAGGCACCGCCGACCCCTCCGCCGCACGGGACGAGGTACTGCACACCATGGCCTGTAAAGCCGCCATTAAGGGCGGCTGGAAGTCGGGCCGGGAGGAGCTGGAGGCGGTGGCCCAGGCGGTCATGTCCGGGGAAGTCAAATACTGTCCCCACGGGCGGCCCGTGGCCATCGAGCTGACGAAAAAACAACTGGAGAAGCAGTTTAAACGGACGTAATCGTCATCTGAGTATCCTTTTGAACCAGCTTTATCTGTTATTTCGGTGGAAAACCCCTCCGCCGTCAAGCGGCACTTCCGGGGCTTCGCCCCTCCCTGCCCTTTCAGGGG
>JAJPXR010000007.1 GCA_021205375.1 Clostridiales bacterium
CCCTCCACCATGCTTCGCATGGTCCCCCTCCGCCGTCAAGCGGCACTTCCGGGGCGTTGCCCCTCCCTGCCCTTTCAGGGGCGGCAAGAGGGGCGGTCAATCACTCAGCGCAGGTTGTCGCTTCGAGTGTCGTTCGCATGAAACCCCAGTGAAAGGGGCTTCACAGAAAAATTTTCGAAAAAAGTGAAAAAAACACTTGACTGTGAAGCTGGTTCATACACTACACTCCTATCATGAGGACCGGCAAGGGTCCCAACCAACCGCCTGACAGGAGGACATCGAGATGAAAATAAAAGAGGTCGAACAGATTTTAGGCGTGGACCGCGCCAACATCCGCTATTACGAACGGGAGGGGCTGCTGCTCCCGGCCCGGAACGAGAACCGCTACCGCGACTACAGCCAGGAGAACGTGGACCGGCTCAAGACGGTGGTCATCCTGCGCAAGCTGGGGGTGCCGGTGGCGGAGATCCGGGAGATTCTGAACGGGCGGCAGTCCATGACCGACGCCCTGGCGGAGAACGAGGAAAATCTGAAAAAGCAACTGGAGGAGTTGACCGGCGCGCTGGCCTTGTGCCGCCGACTGGAGCAGCAGCAGGTGGAACTGGACACCTTCGACCAGGACTACTACTGGGAGGAGATGCACCGGGAGGAGCAGGCCGGCGGCGGCTTCCTGGACATCTGCAAGGATTACCTGGCCTTCGAGAAGGACATCGTCAACCAGGTGTTCTGGGACGGCACCGACATGGCCGAGGGCTTCGGCTGGACCGGCTGGAGGGCCAAAGTGTACCCTCTGCTGCTGGTGCTCGTCGTGCTGGTGGCGGTGGGGCTGTTTGCCCTGTTTCTGGGGGACACCTTCCTGGAGGGCTTTTTGATGCCGCTAGAGGTGCTGCTGCTGGTCTCCGTCCTGTTCCTGCCGGAGTTCCTGCTGCGGAAAAAGCACCCCAAAGCCGCTCAGATGTGGCGGAAGGGAGTTACCACCCTGGCGCTGGCGGCGGGCGCGCTGCTCATCCTGTGGGTGGTGTTGATGCTGCTCAACGACAAATTCCACTTTTTGTTCTGAGACCCTGCCATTTTATTTGAAACAAAAAGCGCCCCCGGCGGAGTTTTGGCCCTGCCGGGGGCGCTTCTAATGCTCTGTGTAGTTGGGAAACCCCTCCGCCGTCAAGCGGCACTTCCGGGGCTTTGCCCCTCCCTGCCCTTTCAGGGGCGGCAAGAGGGGTGGTCAATAACGAAACGGCGGTTCTTCATGGGATACCTGTTTGTCAGTCGTTCTCACCAAGCACCTTCCGAATTTCCTCCATGATGCGTACCATCAGACCCACCCGCAGGAAGGGGGTCATCAGGTAATACCCGTCCACATAGGGGGCGGTCTGCCGGGCGACCTCGGCGGAGATGCGCACCGCCAGGTCCTCGCTCTCGGCCCGGTCCTTGTCCTTGTAAAGCTGGATGATTTCGTCCGCCACGTCGATGCCCGCGATCTCGCTCTGCATATAACAGGCGTTGCGGTAGCTGACCACGGGGATGATGCCCCCCAAAATCTTGCCTTTCAGCGTCTCCCGGGCCAGGCGCAGGTTGTCCAGTGCCTGGGCAGTCAGCACCGGCTGGGTCAGGAAGCCGCTGACCCCCGCCTCCTCCTTCTGTTGGGCGCGGGACAGCTCCACCCGGAAGTTCCGGGCGTTGACGTTCAGCGCGCCGTAGACCCGGAAGGGCCGCTCCAATTCGGTGCGGTTCAGGTCG
The DNA here is from genome assembly GCA_021205375.1 of Clostridiales bacterium. Lineage (GTDB taxonomy): Bacteria > Bacillota > Clostridia > Oscillospirales > Oscillospiraceae > Onthomonas. The sequence continues at coordinate 1,738 of JAJPXR010000007.1, forward strand.
CCCACGAACCGGGCCAGCTTGCGGGAGTTGAACTGAAAGACCGACTTGACCTCGTCCCGCTCGGCGGAGGGCACCGGGTCGCCGGTGACCAGCAGCACGTTGTCCACCCCCTCCACATTCAGCCCCAGCAGCAGGGCTTTGGTGGCGTTGCGGTTCCGGTCCCGGCAGGTCAAGTGGGGAATGGGGTCGATGTCCAGCTCCCGCCGCAGCTTACAGGCCAGCAGCGAGGAATCCATGCTGGCCCGCCCGATGGGGCAGTCCGCGATGGTGATGGCGTCCACTCCGGCGGCCTTCAGTGTCCAGGCCCCGGCCATGAACTTGCCGATCTGGGCGTTTTTGGGCGGGTCCAGCTCCACGGCAAAGACCTTTTGTCCCCGCTCCAGCTTGTCCCACAGCCGGTTGGGAACGTGCTTCGCCGCCGGAGCGGAGGGGTGGGGCGCGATATGGTGGACAGGCGTTGTCCCCCGCTGCTCCAGCAGGGCCGCGGTCTGGGCGATGTGCTCCGGGGTGGTGCCGCAGCAGCCCCCCAAAATGCGCACCCCCAGCCCGGCCAGCTCCGCCATTTGCAGGGCGTAATAGCCGGGGTCGCCGTCGTAGAGGGTGCGCCCGTCCACCACCACGGGATAGCCCGCGTTGGGCATGGCGGAAAAGAGGGCGTTTTGCAGGTCCAGCTCCCCCACCAGGCGGCGCATATGGTACGCGCCGGAGACACAGTTCAGCCCCACCGCGTCCACCTGGGGGCAGGCCCGCAGCTCCTGCACCAGCGCCCCGCCGCTGCGCCCTTCACGGGTGTACCCGTCGGGCTGGACGGCGAAGGACACCAGCACGAACGCCTCCGGGCTATGCTCCTTGACATAGGCCGCGGCCTGGGCCAGACAGGACTGGTCGCTGTTGGTCTCGAAGAGAAAATGGACGGCCCCCAGCTCCAGAAACACATCCAGCACCTCCCGCACCGCAGGCCAGGCGCTGTCCTCCCCCACCTGGGGGACGGGGCCGAGGTCGGCAAAAACGAAGGCGTCCCGGCCCTGAGCGGCTTCGCAGGCCAGATGCCATCCTGCGGCCACGGCCTCCCGGAGCAGGGCGTGTTCGCCACCCAGAGAGACGGCGTTCAGGCCGAAGGTGTTGGTCTTGATGGCCTTTGCCCCAGCGTCCAGATAGGCCCGGTGAATGGCCAGCACGCTCTCCGGGCGGCGGAGGTTGGCCAGCTCACAGGTGAAGTCCGCGTCCCGGTTCTGCTGCACCCAGTAGGTGCCCATCGCCCCGTCGAAGAGGAGGGGGTGGGAGTGTAAGTAAGTTCTAATATCCATGTGGTGTTCCTTTTTAAATTAGCAATTAGCAATGTGCAGTGCGCAATTCGGGGAAACCCCTCCACCATGCTTCGCATGGTCCCCCTCCCCTTTCAGGGGAGGC
>JAJPXR010000103.1 GCA_021205375.1 Clostridiales bacterium
AATTTGGGGCCAGGTGCTTTACCTGACCCCAACATTTATTATAGAACCCCTTTTTTGAGCTTTATTGCACAGAAATCGGGGCCAGGCAAACCGCCTTGGCCCCGATTTGATATCTGTAATCTTTTTTGGACAGCCTGTGTTTATTTCACGCTGGCGCTATAAACATCATCTGTAACGGCCTCCAGCCACTCGTTGGAGGTGTGCTCGCCGGGGACCTCTACCGCCAGATGGGAGAACCAGCTATCCGGCGCAGCGCCGTGCCAGTGCTTAACGCCGACGGGGATGTTGATACAGTCGCCAGGCTTCATCTCCACGGCGGCCTTGCCCCACTCCTGATAGTAGCCGTGCCCGGCTACGCAAATCAGAATCTGGCCGCCGCCCTTGTCCGCGTGGTGGATGTGCCAGTTGTTGCGGCAGCCCGGCTCAAAGGTCACGTTGAAGATGCCCACCTGTCCAACAGATACGGGAGCCAGGTAGCTCTGCCCGACAAAGTACTGGGCGTAGGTATCGTTGGGCGCGCCGATGGGGAAGACCATCTCGGCGGCGTGGGCGGCCTTTTCGTCGGCGGGAGCGGTGTCCTCCGCCCAGACCTCTTTTGCCAGGTTGAACACCGCCCAACCCTTGGGCCAGCCCGCATAAAAGGCGGTGTGGGTGATGACCGCCGCGATTTCCTTTTTGGTCACACCGGCCTTTTTCGCGTTCTCCAGGTGGTAGGTGAGGGAAGAGTCCGTGACGCCGGAGGACATCAGCGCCACCACGGTGATGATGCAGCGGGTCTTGTGGTCGATGTCGGTGTTGTTCCAGTTCTCGCCAAAGAGTACGTCATCGTTGAAGTGGGCAAACTCAGGCGCAAACTTCCCCAGGGCGTTCCGCCCCGCCGTCTGTACGATTTTTTCCATAAGAAAACCTCCGCTTTTACTTTCGAATAAACTGTTCATCCTGGGCGGGCAGCACGTCGTCGGAGACGTACCGCTCCACCTTCATGTGCAGGTCATATTTGTCCCGCAGTTCCGCAATTTTCCCCATCATGGGGGAGGCGTGGTGGATGTCGATGGCGGCCTGGTCCGCCCAGGCGTCGATGAGCAGCACGGTCTCCGGGTCGTCCATGGGGAAGAAATACTCATAGCGGAGGTTGCCCGCTTCGGCGCGAATCTGCGCCACAGTGCCGCTGGAGACCATCTCCTGGGCGAATTTTTTGGCGTTTCCGTTGACGCCGGTGTAATAAAGGTTCACTGCGATAGCCATGCTGTCCTCCTTAAATCGTCTCGACCCAGCGCTTCAGCGCTGCGGCAGAAGTTCCGCTGTTTAACAGCTTACCGGTGACGACCGTGGTCTCCGGCGAAACGGACTTTTTGAGCACTTCCGCGGTCCGCCCAAAGCCGCTGCCGCCGGAGGTGGCAAAGAGCACGATTTTCTTCCCGGAAAAGTCGTAGCTCTCCAAGAAGGTGCAGATGATGGTGGGAGCCAGTCCCCACCAGATGGGGAAGCCCAGAAACACCGTGTCGTAAGCGGCGACGTTGGCGGCGGTGTCCGCCAGAGCTGGGCGGCTGGACAGGTCGTTCATCTCAATGGTGCTGCGGGAGCGCTTGTTCCGCCAGTCCAGGTCGGCGTCCGTGTAGGGAACGGCGGGCCGAATCTCATACAAATCGGCGTCCGCCGCCGCAGCCAGCGCCTTTGCTGCCTGTTCGGTCACGCCGCTGGCGGAAAAATACGCCACCAGGGTTTTCTTTGCCATGTCAATCTCCTCCTCGTACTTTTGCGGTTTTCTTCCCGGCCTGTAGCTGATAAATCAGGTAGTCCACCTGATCGACCTGCTGCTGTCTGCCGTGCAGCTCGTCCATCAGGTTCGCCCGGACCTTTTTTAACAGGCGCAGCTTTTCCTCTGTGGTTTTCTGATCGGATTCCATGAGTGCCGTGAGTTCCGTCATGGTCATGGGCAGCCCTCCTAGAACAATACGGGTATGGAACACGTAGATGTGTTTTCCATACCCGTATTATAAATCTTCGCCTGTGAGATAGCAAATACTTTATCTCTATTGGTCAGCTATGCCCGAAAAGCATTTGATTTGCCGGACAAACCGCTCCACCGCCGGGGTCAGCGGCTGGCTACGCTTCCACGCAAACACGCTGTCCGACGTGACTTCTGGGGAGAGAGGACGGCGCACGATGTTTTCACTGTCCCAAAAGGGGAGCGCCCCCTCGGTCACGATGGCGTACCCCAGTCCCGCCTGGACCATCAGCGCGGCGTTGGTGGCCAGGTTGCTGGTGAACAGCACCTGTTCCTCGGAAAACGTGTCCCCCAGCCAGTTGAACAGCTCGTTGCGGACGTTGGCGCGGGCGGGAAGGATGAGCGGTTTCCCCGTCAGGTCCGCCGCGCAAATGGCGCTCTTTTGGGCGAGGGGGTCGTCAGGCCCCATCAGAACGACCCAGCGCTCCCGCTGTTTCAGGCGAATAAAGTCGAACTTCTCCATGTCGATGGGTTCCATCAGGATACCGATGTCCACCAACCCCCGCTCCATCTGCTCCTTGACCGTGTCCGCAGTGGCGGTGAAGAGATCATAGGTCACCAGGGGATATGCCTCGTGGAACGCGGAAATCATCTCCGGCAGCAGCTGGACCGCCGCCAGTTCTCCGCAGCCGATAACGATGCGGCCCTCGATCAGTTCCTCCTGCTCCATCAGCTCCCGCTGCGTCCGGTCCACCAGGGAGAGAATTTCCTCTGCCCGGCGGCGCAGGAGCATCCCCTCGCTGGTCAGGGTGATGTGTCTGGCCCCACGATCAAACAGCTTGACACCCACCTCTTCCTCCAGCGCCGCCATCTGGCGGCTGAGGGTGGGCTGTGTGATGTGCAGCGCTTCCGCCGCCCGGTTGATGCCACCCTCCCGGGCGACGGTGAGGAAATAGTGGAGGACCCGAAGTTCCATGCTGCTCTCCATCCTTCCGGTGAACAATGCAAAAGAGATTTATGGTTATCCCTTTGAATCAGCCGCGTTATTTGAGTGGCTAGTGACTAGCGATTAGTGGTTAGAAAGCGGGTGTTCCTGCTAAAAATCCCATATTTGTTAGATAAAACTGACACCAAACGGCAAGCACTATCCTCTCTTGCCTCCCCTGAAAGGGGAGGAGGGCCACCGCCTTTAG
>JAJPXR010000055.1 GCA_021205375.1 Clostridiales bacterium
TCCCCCGCCCGCTGGAGCAAGGGGCGGCGCTCCTGCCGGGGCTGCTCCTGGCTCAGTTCGGGCGTTTCCTCCGGCGCGTCGTAGGCGGGCAGGTCGCCCCGCTCCATTTTGCGCTTGTAATCCTGAAAATCAATGACGTTTCCTTCGGTTTTGACAAACCGGCGGGTGGTAAAATAAATGGTCTCCATCACAGACGCCTCCTTTGGTCAGCGCCGCCGGACAAATGCTGCGGCGGCCTTCATCGAACTTCTGTTCTAATTATGAACGGATGTTCGAGAAATGTCAAGAGAAATTTTCCGGAGACAGTCCCAATAATCGGACGATGCGGGGAAGAAAAAATTTTGACGCTTCCCTTTATTCAGCACTTTCTCTGGTACAGTACAAGTTTCCCTTAGAAAAATACGTTTCAGAAATTAACCGCCCCTCTTGCCGCCCCTGAAAGGGGAGGGGGACCATGCGAAGCATGGTGGAGGGGTTTTCACTGGAACCGCTGGCAAAGCTGCTTCAACGGGATAACCCGAAAAATTTTTCTCCAATCCGCTGACAACTGCGAGAAAATGCGGTACAATAATAGCCACTGAACCAACCGTATCATTTCAGAAATACAAGAGGGTGCACCTATGAGAAATTACCTTTACCCCTGTCTCGGCCTGCTCCTGGGGGGAGCGGGCTGCGCCCTGCGCCGGTGGCAACTGACCACCTGCTTTGACGAGAATGGCCTGCCGGTGGCAGGCGCGGCCACGAGCCTGCTCATCGCCCTGGCGGTGGGCGGAGCGGTGTGCTTTCTGCTGCTGTCCCAGACCCGGCGGACGGCGGCCAGAGACTGGGTGGGAGCCTTCGGGCCGGGGCCGAGGCCGGGGCTGCTGCCCGGCGGCGCGCTCTACCTGGCTGCCGGAGCCGCCTATGTCCTCTGGACCCGGCAGACCGCCCCGGCCAGCTCGGTTTTTCAGGCCATCAACGTGGTGCTGCCCGTGGTGCTGGGGGCGTTCCTGCTCCTCTCCGGGGTCGCTGTCTGCCTGTTGGCCCGGCGGGGGGCAGCGGAACCGCTGGCAGCGATGCTGCCGGGGTTTTGCAGTTGCTTCTGGCTGATTCAAATCTACCATACCAACGCCAACAATCCGGTGGTGCAGGTCTTCGTCTGGCAACTGCTGGCGGCGGTGGCCTCCGTCGCCGCTTGGTACTACCTGGCGGGGTTCTCCCTGGGCATTGGCAAGGGCCGCACCGCTCTCTTCTGGTCGCTGACAGCTGTGATGCTGTCCCTGGTGGCCCTGGCGGACGAGGGCGCCCTCTTCACCCGGCTGCTGCTGCTGGCCCAGGTGTTCTGCCTGACGGTACAACTGACCCGGCTGGCCGCGGGGATGGAACAGGCCGGGCGGAAAACGTAAGTAAAATGTGCAATTAGCAATGTGCAATTAACATGACAAAGGCGTCCTGTGGAAAGCTCCACGGGACGCCTTATTTTTCTGTTTATTTGCAGTCCTTTAAGCGTAAACTGTGCGTTTCACAAGGGAGAAGTGTGTCTCTGCTTGACGGAAAAATCCAGTCTTGTTATAATTCAAACAAAGGTGGGTTTGTTGTGAAAAATTATGCTTACTTTGATAAAGGTATACTGTACGATGTTTGCCCCCGTAAGCATCCTGATTCTTTGTGTGAGGATAGGGAAATCGCATATCAAGCTGATTTTTTTGTGTGCGACGGGAAAACTTTTAATTTGCGGTCTGAAAAAGATATTGCTGCACTTCCGGTTGTCGCGGTTCCATTGTTGGGAAACGTAACTTTCAACATTTCATACATAATGAAAATTCGTTGTGGCGGTGTGGATGATAAAAGGCTGGTACCTTGCTTTGTCGAGAAAACGCTTGATATGATGGCGGCTGCGGGTTACTGGGGTTGGGGTGATTATTTGCAAGTCATCCGCAACTATTACCGGGTAGGTCTGAACGAACAGGGTAATATCTTCGAAGCTAAATACAGGCGGGAACATCTGATGTCATTTACCTATTCAGGGGATGATGAAGCGGAAGGAGAACATCTGTGTACAAAATATTATTTTGAAAATCAAAACCGCAAATTTGAAGAGTATAAAGCACTTAAAACAGCGTTTCCTGATTTAGTGCCTGATACGCCGAGAGGATATTATCAGATTCGTACCCGAAAAACAAAACGATTCCTGCAAATTCAATCACAGGCAAACGATTACGGTATTGAGATTAATTGTGACAAAAACGTTCATTTTTGCGAAAAAGAGCAAAAAGTGGTGCATATCTTGACCCAATATAGTGTGCCCGATTCTTACGGATACCGAAAGCTTTTATCTTGCCGCTGTTTGGATTGTTCAGAGTGGTGCCAAGGTGTCAATAGCCAAGGTCTTGCGTGTTGCTATTTTCGTTCTGACAATGTGTAACTTTCCCGCGCTGAATTAACAAAATATCTGTTTATTTTTTCGTTGCCCGGAGGACCCGCCGCACCTCCATCAAGGTGAAGCCCAGCAGATTGTCGCCCCGCCATTGCGCCGGTTCGAACCGCTTATCACTTTTCATGGACAGGCCAATCCCCCACACCCGGTCTCCGGCGGCACATTCTGCCAGCAGGCTGTCGCCGGTTTCCAACAGTTGTCGTTTGAGAACATTGTTTTGAGAAAACTTTGCCATCAGACCGTCATAGACCACAAGCTGTCGGAAACCGTTCCAGGTGCGATCATCGTAGTTATGAACCTTGCGGCCCAGCGCCTTGATCTTTTCCGGGTCGGAAGTGGAACATATTGCGGCGGCTATTTCCGGGTCATGGAACAGCATTGCTTTGCGGTACATCATGTATTGTTCATTGGTTGTGTAGCAATGTCCGTCGATTTCAAAATCTGACCGGTACCAGTTGCTCAAATAGCCGTTTTCTTCCTCCGGCTTGTGGAAGCATATCACTTTCATGGGCTTACCTCCTTGATTATGGTAAGGCCAGTATAACACATTTGCCCCTGATTGTATAGAACTGCACCCCAACAACGAAGTTCTCTTTCCGTGTAAAAAAGGTTCTATGTCAAGAGTTGGGGCAGAGAAAAATAACCCGCAAAAATAGT
>JAJPXR010000126.1 GCA_021205375.1 Clostridiales bacterium
ATTTCTTTTCGGTGTGCTTTCGTGTGTCTGAGGATACAACCAGGAACCACTGCCGCCCTCAGCGCCTTCGGCGGACACCTCATCACGCGGTTTTTCGGTCATTCTCCCGCCATTTGAAAGCACTGGCGGATGGCGGCGGACACCGCCTCCAGCGCGGCGGCCTCATCGGGGCCATCGGCAATCAACTCCACCGCCCGTCCCCGGGGATGACTCAGCCGCATGAGGGACATGGCATCCTTCCCGTCCGCAAGCTCGGTCCCCAGGACCACCATAACGACACTGTCGAACCGTTTGGCAGCGGCGGCGGTAACGGCGGCGGGTCGGGCGTGGAAAAAGTCGTCCTCGTGGAGATTCAGCTTGATTGCAGTCATAGCAGTGTCCTTTCCCGGATGAGCCGCGCCCGCCCAGCCGGGGCGGCCCCGGCCAGGTGGGTTTGGGAACAAAAGGAGGTGGATGGAACGAAAGGAGGGGAGATGATAGGGTGACACTGCCCGAAAATGGGTGGTGTTACTTTAAAACATGGTGACGACCTGGTCGTAAGCGGCGGCGACCTGGTCCAGAATGGCCTGGTCGGTGACGCCGGAGACCTCGGAGAAGGCGGCGGCGACGCCCTTTTCGGCGATTTTGCCCTGAAGCTCCACGCTCTGGGGGTCCTCGGGGTTATTATACCGCAGAGCCGCGCCGATGCCAACGATGAGTTTATCCACAGGCAGGCCGTATTTCATGGCGGTTTGCAGCGGGCTAACCAGCCGGTCGGTGGCGGACAGCTTACGCAGCGGCTCCCGGCCCACGCGGGTCACGTCGTCCTGGAGGTAGGGGTTCTTGAAGCGGCCAATGATCTTCTCGATATACTTGTAATGGGCCTCCTTGTCGAAGCCGAACTCCTGAATCAGGCCGTCGCCGGACTGCTGCATGGCGGCGTGGACCAGCTCGTAGATTTTGGGGTCGGCAATGGCCTGGTCGATGGTCTTGTGGCCCGCCAGAACGCCGGTGTAGGCGGTGATGCAGTGGCCGGTGTTCAGGGTGAACAGCTTGCGCTGGATATAGGCCATCAGGTTGGAGGCCAGGTTCATCCCGGCGATTTCGGGGATCTCGCCCTTGAGGGAGGCTTTTTCCACGTTCCACTCGCAGTACTTCTCCACCACCACGTCGATGGGGTTCTCGCTGCGGACGGGAGGCACGATGCGGTCCACGGAGCAGTCGGCAAAGCCCACATACTCCTCGCAATACGCCTTTTCCTCGTCGGAGAGGGCCTTATAGACGTGCTCCTTCAGCTGGGAGGTGGCGCGAATGGCGTTCTCGCAGGCGATCAGGTTCAGCGGCACCTTGACGCCGTTGGCGATGCGCTTCTGGATGCCCTGGGCGATGGTGGGGGCGATGAAGCCCAGCACCCGCAGACCCACGGCGGTGGTCAGGATGGTGGTGTCCGGGTCGGCGATGGCGTCGATGACCTCCGGGCCGTTGGACATGATGCCGCAGACGTTGGTGATCTTCACGTCCTCGACCTCGGTGTCCATGATGTGGACGGTATAACAGCCGTCCTGGTTCAGGCGCTCGATGATGGGCACGGCCACGTCCGCAAAGACGACGCGATAACCCGCCTGAGAGAGCAGCATACCGATGAACCCGCGGCCAATGTTGCCGCCGCCGAACTGGATTGCGGTTTTCATATCACATTACCTCTTTCGCAGAATTTTAGGTGTAACGCCGAACAGACCCGGCAGGGTAGAAGTGCGCGGCATTGTCCTGTTGGTGGAGATTCATTTCGGGGGAAGGGCAGCGGGCGCAGGCCCGTCACCCAAGAGATATGGTTTGGTTAGGTCAACTGCTTGAGGACCCAGTCCACATCGTTGGTGTTCTTCATCTTGTCCAAGGTCTCCTCGTCCTCCAGGGTCTCGCAGATCTTGGCCAGCAGGTCCAGATGCTCGTCGCCGATACCGGCGATGCCGAACACCAGCTGAGCCTTCTCGTCGCCGAAGGAGACGCCCTCCGGGTACTGGAGCAGGACGATACCGGTCTTTTTGACGGTGCCCTTGGCCTGGGTGGTGCCGTGGGGGATCGCCACGCCCATGCCCATGTAGGTGGTGACCAGCTTCTCGCGCTCCTGCATGGCGTCGGCATAGGAGGCGTCCACGTAGCCCAGTTCGGCCAGCAGCTCACCGGCAGCCTGAATGGCCTCTTCCTTGGTGACAGGGGCCTGGTTCAGCTTGATGCCTTCGGCGACCATGACGGTCTTTTTGACGGTGGGGGTGGGGATGCCGTCGTCAGCGGCGGCAGAGGCGGCGATGACCTTTTCCACAGGCACGTCGCCAGTGGTCAACTGAACATACAGCGCGTCCAGGTTGGGGTCGGCCAGGAAGTTGCCGATGGTGACGATTTGGGCCTGGGGCGCGGACTTCCGGGCGCGCTCCACCAGAGTGGTCTGCACCACGGCGATGTCGCAGTCACCGGGGATGTTGTCAACAGAGGTGTTGATGACGGTCAGGTCGGGGCGAACGCCCTTCACGCGGTTGCGGAACTTGGTAGCGCCCATAGCGGAGGAGCCCATACCGGCGTCGCAGGCAAAGACGACCTTCTTGACCTGTCCAGCCTCCTTGGTGGGGGCATCGGAAGCGATGGCCTGGCCCTTGGACTCGGCCTTCATGGAGGCCATTTCGCTCTGGGCGGCCTCCAGGCTCTTGCCGCCGGACATCTTCACAATGGGCGAGGCGATGGCGAAGGACACACCGGTTGCCAGCGCCACGCCGATGATGGTGAATACCATCTTGTTGGCGGGGGTCATCATCAGGAAGGCGATGATGGAGCCGGGGGATGCGGGACCCACCAGGCCGCAGCCGGTCAGATTGAACCAGAAGATAGCCACCATGTTGCCGACAATGGGTGCGACGATGACGGCGGGGTTCATCAGGACGTAGGGGAAGTAAATCTCGTGGATACCGCCCAGGAAGTGAATGATGATGGCACCGGGGGCGGAGTCCTTGGTGGCCTTATCCTTGCAGAAGAACATGTAGGCCAGCAGCACGCCCAG
>JAJPXR010000258.1 GCA_021205375.1 Clostridiales bacterium
ATGCAGTAAACTTGTAAGGTTATCAATGAAATCCGCTTTTAATCAGAGGTTCCCTGAAAAACGCCCCGGAACCGGAGTGGCCGCCGAAGCAGACGAAACACCGGGAGGAAAGAGCTCTCGAATGAATTTTACCAGAGAAGAACTGACCCTGATGATGCTTTACAGCCCCGGCACCCGCCGGGGCCTCATCACCACGCTGGAAGGGATGCGGCAGGAGCTGACAAAATCGGAGCGCAGGCTCCGGTCTCTCACAGATTCTGTGCTGGAGAAACTGGTGCAGATCTCCGATGAGGAATTTGACCAGCTCCCCCTGTATCCTAACCTTGACCCGTAAGGAAGGGAGGAAAACATGGCATCGAAACTGGAATACTACAGCCGCATGGCGGAAGACACCGCTGACGGCCTGACCCAAAGCCGGGAACAGTGGACGGCGTTCCTGCGGACGGCTGGCCGGGTGAGCAAGTACGTTTATGGCGACCAGCTCATGATTTTTGCCCAGCGCCCGGAGGCCACTGCCTGCGCTGAATACGACCTGTGGAACAACACCATGCGGCGGTACGTCAAACGTGGTTCCAAGGGCATTGCCCTCATCGACAACAGCGGCGATTACCCCCGCCTGCGGTACGTCTTTGACGTGGCCGACACTGGTGCGAGGCGCAACTCTCGCCCGGTCAACCTGTGGCAGATGCGGGAGGAATACGAGCGCCCGGTACAGGAGGCGCTGGCGGCGGTGTTTGAGGTCTCCGCCCGTGACCCGCTGGACGTGCAGGTGGAGAACATCGCAAACTGGCTGGCCATCGACTACTGGATGGAGCGTGAATCTGAGCTGGCCGACATCGTTGCGGACAGCTTTCTGGAGGGGTATGATGAGGACAGCAGAAGGATGTCCTTCCTGAACGCCGCAACGGTCAGCATCAAGTACGAGATTCTGAGCCGCTGTGTAGAAAACCCCGATGACTACTTTGAACCGGACGAATTTACCCCCGTCTTTGACTACAACACCCGCAAGGCCACCAATGCCCTGGGAACGGCGGTCAGTGAAATTTCCGGCCAAGTGTTCCGGGAAATTGAAGTCACCATCCGCAACTATGAGCGCAGCAAGCGCATGGAAAGGAGTCACGATCATGGAACTGACTTACACGCAGAACGGGGATTACCTGATCCCCAACCTCACCCTCAAGGAGACCAGCAAGGCACCCCTGGGCAAGTACGGACGGATGCGCCGGACGTTCTTGCAGGAGCATCGCCCGATCCTGTACAACGACCTGTCTCTGACGGAGCAGTTGTTCCCTCATTTGAGAGAGATCGACGAGACAGCGCACCGGAGGGTCGAGCAGTTGATGCAGGAGCTGCTGGAGAAGGACCCCGCCCCGGACAAGCGGACCCAGCAGATGGCCTGGGTACAGCACATGAACAGCCTGAAGGCCCAGGCGGAGGAGATCGTGCTGACGGAGCTGGTGTACAGCTAAATCCCTTCGGGGCGGCGGAACAACCCCCATACGAGCAGATGTCCCTGCTGTTTCCATCGGAAAGTGAACAAATTGAATCCATTGACCACGAAGCGGAGAGCGAAATGCCCTCCGCTTTTGTCATCTCTGATTCAGAAATCAACCGGGTTTTACAAACCGGTTCCGGCTTTGCCGGGGGCAAGCTGCGCTAACCAGCCGACTATCAGCTACTACAAATAATAGACGAAAAGTCGTGTTATTTACTCATGCAAAAGTATACGGTATCCTTTTAACGAAAATGGTTGACGGGGTCTTGTCTATTTGCTACAGCTTGCAGACAAATGGACAAAGCAAGTGCCCCAGAAACTGTGTAACTGGCTGTTGTCATACCAGCAGTTCCATATTGAAGCAACGGGATAATTGAAAAAATCAAAGCGATAATGCTACAAATAAAGGCTTTTCTTCTGAAATTAGATGTTTTCTCAAATTTGAACAATGTAATTACGCCGAGCATGATGATTACAACAGTCAAAATTCCGGTCAACATTGGTGTAACATTGGCGTAACCTAACGGAAGTAAACTGAAATAGGAATATGTTTTCGTAGCACGCTCTGTTGGGCTTGTTGCGAACACCATGACGACACCAATCGGCAGTGCCTCTAAAATCAATGCTACACACTGTAATACAACTGCGGCCAGATAATACGTTTTATTTGTTACCTTCATTAAACCCTTCCGCTTTCTTATGTAGATACAAAAGAGAGCGATTACTACAATGGCTACGCCAAATATCCAGGCATAATTTTGGCTTGCCAAAAAGAGTGGCGAAAGGATAAAAAGAATGCCAATTAAGAACAGAATTGCGTTAAGTGTGCTTGCAAGCATACGCTTCGAGTAGTTCAACGATTCCAAAATGATCTTGTCAGTTTCTTCTTTCGTTTCCGCCACATCCAGCCTTTTGCCGGCCAGCAATTCACTGACAGAAACGTCCAAAATATCCCCAAGTGGTTTTAACAATGACGTGTCGGGAAGCCCTCTCCCTGTTTCCCACCGAGAAATAGCTTTATCCGTTACCATCAGTTTTTCGGCTAACTCTTTTTGGGTGTAACCCTTTTGCTTTCGAAGCTCCGCGATAAAACGGCCTGTTTCATTGGCATCCATAGTTTCCCTCCTGATTTATGTCTATCACTTTGGTTTCCTGTTGGTTATATTCTACCGGATGACCTTTGAGAATACAACCTATGAATCGTAGAGTTGGCGTTTACCCCCGTCTCTGTCCAGATCGGCGGCGAATGGCGCACCTTCCCTGACCGGGAAGCCGCTGAGGAAGCACTTTATGCGGACTACAAGGAGCAGACCCACCGGAATGCCCAGAACTTCCACATCACGGACGATGCGCTGGGCGAGGGCGGCCCCAAAGCCAAGTATCAGGCCAACGTTGCGGCTATCCGGCTGTTGCAGTACCTGGAGGCCGAGGGCTTGCAGGCCAGCCCGGAACAGCAGGAAGTGTTGTCCCG
>JAJPXR010000179.1 GCA_021205375.1 Clostridiales bacterium
CTTCACTATTTTTGAGGGTTATTTTTCTCTGCCCCAACTCTTGACATAGAACCGATAAAAACCACGCGGGCAGCGGAAAAGTCTCCGCCCCGCGTGGTTTTTTGCACTTTTTCTCGGTTTACATCGTCCCAAACACCCGCTCGGCGGTGTTCAGCGTGCGGACGATGTCGTCGGCGGTGTGGGCGTTGGAGAGGAACATGGCCTCGAACTGGGAGGGGGCCGCGTACACGCCGCCCGCCAGCATCCCCCGGTAGTACCGGGCGAAGCGCTCCAAATCGCTGGCGCAGGCCCCTGCGTAGCCAGTGACGGGGTCCTCGGTGAAGAAAATCGTCAGCAGGGACGAGACCTGGTTGACCTGCACAGGGATGCCCCTGGCCTCGGCTATTTGCCGCAGACCGGAGGCCAGCATTGCCCCCTTCTGGCTGATGTTGGTGTAGACCTCCGGGTGCTCATAGAGGTAGGTCAATTGGGCCAGACCTGCCGCCATTGCCACGGGGTTGCCGGAGAGGGTCCCCGCCTGGTAGATGGGGCCGCAGGGGGCCACCTGCTCCATGTGGGCGCGGCTGCCGCCATAGGCCCCCACGGGCATCCCGCCGCCGATGATTTTGCCATAGGTGACAAGGTCCGCCCGGACGCCAAAGTACTCCTGTGCGCCGCCGAGGGCCAGCCGGAACCCGGTGATGACCTCGTCGAAGATGAGCAGTGCGCCGCTCTGGTCGCAGAGCTGCCGCAGTCCCGTCAAAAAGCCCTTTTTGGGCGGGATGACGCCCATATTCGCGGCCACCGGCTCCACGATGACCGCCGCCACCTGACCGGGGTTGGCCTCCAGCAGGGCGGCCACGCTGTCCAGGTCGTTGTATTGAGCGGTCAGGGTGTCCCCAGCGGTGGAGGCGGTGACGCCCTTGGAGTCGGGACTGCCGCCGGTCAGCGCGCCGGAACCGGCCTTGACCAGCATGGAATCGCTGTGACCGTGGTAGCACCCGGCGAATTTGATGATTTTCGTGCGGCCCGTCACACCGCGGGCCACCCGCAGGGCGGACATGACCGCCTCAGTGCCGGAGTTGACCATGCGCACCATCTCCAGGCCGGGTACCATCTGCACCATCAGCTCAGCGATGTCCACCTCCGCCTGGCAGGGTGCGCCGAAGGACAGACCGTTGCCCACCGCCTGCCGGACGGCCTCCGCCACAGGGGGGAAGTTGTGGCCCAGGATCATGGGGCCCCAGGAGCCGACGTAGTCGATGTACGTCCGGCCCTCCACGTCACAGATGTGGGAGCCGTCCGCCTTTTCGATGAACCGCGGCTCACAGCCCACGTTTTTGCAGGCCCGCACCGGGGAGTTGACCCCGCCGGGTAGCACCTTTACCGCCCGTTCAAAGAGAGTATGAGACTCCATCAGCCGATGTCTCCTTTCCGCATGGCGTCCGCCAGCTCCAGGGCGTAGTAAGTGATGAGGATGTCCGCCCCCGCCCGGTAGACGGAGACGGCGGACTCGCACATGACCCGGTACTCGTCAATCAGTCCCGCGGCGGCGGCGGCCTTGACCATGGCGTACTCGCCGGAGACGGCGTAGGCGCAGACGGGCAAGTCGTAGCGGTCCGCCACCCGGCGCAGTACGTCCAGATACGGGAGAGCTGGCTTGACCATCAGGATGTCCGCGCCCTCCTCCACGTCCAGGTCGCACTCCTTCAGGGCCTCCTTTGCGTTGTGGGGGTCCATCTGGTAGCCCCGGCGGTCGCCGAAGGCGGGGGCGCTGCCCGCCGCGTCCCGGAAGGGGCCGTAAAAGGCGGAGGCGTATTTCGCCGCGTAGGACAGGATGGGGGTAGTCTGGTGTCCGTGCGCGTCCAGCGTCTGGCGGATGGCGGCGATGCGCCCATCCATCATATCAGAAGGGGCTACCATATCCGCCCCTGCCTCCACATGGGACAGGGCGATTTTTGCCAGCACCTCCAGGGTCTTGTCGTTGTCCACCTCCTGGCCGGAGAGGATACCACAGTGGCCGTGGTCGGTGTACTCACACATGCACACGTCGGTGACGACGTACATCTCCGGGCAGTAGGCTTTGATGGCGCGGATGGCCCGCTGAATGATGCCCTCCGGGTCATAGGCGGCGCTGGCGCAGCCGTCCTTGTGGTCGGGGATGCCAAAGAGCAGCAGGCGGCTGACGCCGTGGGCCAGGCACTTGTCCACCAGGACGGGAACCATGTCCACCGACCAGTGGTATTGGCCGGGCAGGGAGGGAATTTCCCGCTGGATGTTGGTCCCTTCCACGAAAAACACCGGGTAGATCAGGCTCTCCGGGGACATCCGGGTCTCCCGCACCAGCTTGCGGATGGAGGAGTTGCCCCGCAGACGGCGGGGGCGCTTTGTCAGTTCCATTGTATTCATCTCCAGATTATTTTGAGTCGCATATTCTATATTATGGGTATTTAGCTTTTAGCTTCGTGGTTCTTGACATTACGTGCTGCATTTACTGTTTGCGTTGCTTTACAAACGGCTGGATTTGTTTTAGCTGTTCACTGTTGGTTGGTAGTGCCTAACTAACAGCTAATGGCTAATAGCTTATCCTATCGGCCCGTCATGCGGTACATCAGCGCCGCGCCGTTCTCCTTGAGCCACTTGTCCCACTTCCAGTAATCGGGGAACACCCGTAGCACCTCGGCGTAAAACCGATCGGAGTGGTTCATCTCCTTCCGGTGGCACAGCTCGTGGACCACCACGCTGTCCAGCACCTCCGGCGGGGCCAGCATCAGCAGACAGTTGAAGTTCAGGTTGCCCTTGCCGGAGCAACTGCCCCACTTGGAGCGCTGGTTGCGGATGGTGATGCGGCCATAGGTCACGCCGATTTTTGGCGCATAGTACCGCACCCGCTCCGGGATGACTTTTACCGCCTGCTCCGCCAGGGAGCGAATTTCCTCCTCCGTCAGCAGGGGCAGGTCCGCCAGGGCGGCCCGCCGGGCCTCGTACTGGGCCAGGCTCTTTTCAATCCACGCCTGGTTTTTGGCGACGAATGCCTTGATTTGCGCGTCTGTGGTCTGCATCGGTGCGCGGACGGTGACGCCCCTGGCGTCCACCTGGACCGACAGGGTCTTTCGGGAGGAACGAATGACGTTGTATTCCATAGGCGGGCGCTCCTTTCTGCGGCTGTTTGCTTAGGCGTTCGGGGTTCTCTCGCACCTAACGCCTATTTTATTGTATACTACGAAACACCAACCGTCAAGGCGGCTTGCGCAATTCGACGAGAGAGAACCCCCCAATCCTCCTGATTTTTCGGTTGTGTTACGCTTTTCAGTGTGCTATACTATACAATGTATGCAATCTTATCGGCGGTCTTTTGCCCGGCGAGGGGGCGTGCAAGCCCCGCTTTCCTGTTCTGCGCTGTGTGTCGGGACAAATCGACTGCCTGATCTCCGCGAAAAGGAGTTTTAACTGTATGAAAATCGTTGTTTTAGCGGGAGGGCTCAGCGACGAGCGCAACGTCTCCCTGTCCTCTGGCGTGTTGGTGTCCGAGGCCCTGCGGGGACGGGGCCATCAGGTGGCCCTGGTGGACCTGTACCTGGGCATTGAGGATGAGACCCAGTCCCTGGAGGCGCTGTTCCAGGCTCCGCTGCCTGAACACTGGAAGAAGGTCTCCCGCCAGGCCCCGGACCTGGCGGCGCTGAAGGCGACCCGAAAGTGGAAGAGTGACAGCCTCTTTGGAAAAGGCGTGCTGGAGCTGTGCCGCCTGGC
The DNA here is from genome assembly GCA_021205375.1 of Clostridiales bacterium. Lineage (GTDB taxonomy): Bacteria > Bacillota > Clostridia > Oscillospirales > Oscillospiraceae > Onthomonas. The sequence goes on from JAJPXR010000179.1 coordinate 3,730, forward strand.
GGACATCGTCTTTCTGGCCCTCCACGGGGCCTGCGGCGAGGACGGGCGCATCCAGGCCACGCTGGAGACCTTGGGCATCCCCTTCACCGGCACCGGGTTCCTGGCGGCGGCCATCGCTATGGACAAAGACCTGACCAAAAAGCTGGTCATCCCCACCGGGGTCCAGACCCCGGCCTGGGAGAAGGTCACCTATACCCCGGCGGACATCCCCGCCATCGCTCAGCGCACTGCCCTCCCTGTGGTGGTGAAGCCCCTGGCCTCCGGCAGCTCCATCGGCGTGGCTATTGCCCGCACCCGGGAGGAGCTGGCGCAGGCGTTGGAGAACTGCGTTCCCCTGGGGGCCAGCGTGGTGCTGGAGCAGTACGTGGCTGGGCGTGAGATTCAGGTGGCCTATCTGGTGGACCGGGCGCTGCCCTCCATCGAAATCATCCCCAAGACCGGCTTTTACGACTACGAGAACAAGTACCAGCCCGGCGCGGCGGAGGAAGTCACCCCGGCCCCCATCCCGGCGGAGTGGGAACGCCGTCTGCGGGAGGACACGGAAAAGGTGTTCCACGCCGTGGGCATGGCGGTGTACGCCAGAGCGGATTTCATCGTCACCGAGGACGGCACCCCCTGGTTTTTGGAGATCAACACCCTGCCTGGCATGACCCCCACCAGTCTGGTGCCCCAGGAGGCTGCCGTGGTGGGCATCAGCTACGGCGAACTGTGTGAAACCATCGTCAACGAGTCCCTGCGCATCAGGGGCTGACCGGGACAGGAGGAGAAAATGGAACCCATTACCCTGCGGGAAATCGTCGAAGCCGTCCACGGCAAACTGCTGGGCAGCTTTCGTAACCTGAACGTTTTGGTCACCTCTGTGGACACCGACAGCCGGGCCATGAGCCTGGGCGCGCTGTTCGTTCCCCTGGTGGGAGAGCGGTTCGACGGCCACACCTACATCTCAAAGGCCCTGCAATCCGGCGCTGCCGGGACGCTGACCGCCGTGGAGCTGAACTGCTACGACCCGGAGAAGTTTTATATTAAGGTGGAGGACACCACCCTGGCGCTGGGCGACCTGGCCCGGTATTACCGCCACAAGTTCCAGGTGAAGGTGGTGGGTGTCACCGGCAGCGTGGGCAAGACCACCACCAAGGACATGATCGCCGCCGTGCTGGGCGAGCGGTTCCGGGTGCTGAAAACCGAGGGCAACTTCAACAACAACATTGGCGTTCCAAAGACCCTGTTCCGGCTGGACAGCCAGCATGAGGTGGCCGTGGTGGAGATGGGCATGAACCACCTGGGGGAGATCGACTACCTGACCAAGATCGTCTGCCCGGACGTGGCGGTCATCACCAACATCGGGGACGCCCATATCGAGAACATGGGCAGCCGGGAGAACACCCTCCGGGCCAAGAGCGAGATCTTCAACAGCATGACAGGCAAGGGCGCGGCCATCCTCAACGGAGACGACCCCCTGCTGCGCACCCTGGAGGGCAAGCTGCGCCAACAGATCATGTGGTACGGCGCGGAAGAGGGGAACACCTTCCGCTGCGTCAGCCTGGATGAGAACTATGACGACCACATGGTCATGGAGGTCAAGGCCCCTCAGGATAGCTGGAAGCAGACCATCCCTGGCCTGGGCGGCTATATGATTTACTCTGTCCTCTCCGCCAGCGCCGTGGGCAGTTGGTTCGGCATGACCACCGAGGAAATTCGCCGGGGCGTCACCGCCTTTGTCCCCACCCGGATGCGGATGGACATCATCCACCGGGGGGAGGGCATCACCATTCTCAACGACACCTACAACGCCAACCCCCAGTCCATGCGGGCGGCGGTGGACGTGCTGTCCAAGTTCTCCGGAGGCAAGCGGATCGCCGTGCTGGGGGATATGCTGGAGCTGGGGTCCCTGGGTCCCACCCTCCACGAAGGAGTGGGCCGCTTTGTGGGGCAGTGCGGCGTTGACATCCTCATCGCTGTGGGCGACCTGGCGGAAAACATCTACAACGGTGCGGTGGAGTATCCCGGAACGGAGTGTTATACCCGCCCCACCAAAGAAGAAGCGAAAGCCGTGCTGGACCAGGTGGTCAAGCCCGGCTGCACGGTGCTGTGCAAGGCCAGCCGGGGCATGAAGATGGAAGAACTGGTGGAGTACATCAAGGGCATTACCAACGAAATTTAACGAAACAAAACTGTAAAGCCGAAATACTTTACATGCTGAAAATGGTGGTAGATTAGAGAAAATGATCGACGTATCGGTGACAAATCTGGTAAAATCCTTTACCATTGGGGACAACCTGCTGGACGGCCTCTCCTTCCAGGTGAACCAGGGCGAGCGCGTGGGCATCCTGGGCAAAAACGGCTGCGGAAAGACCACCCTGTTCAAGATTTTGACCGGGGAATACGACTACGACGAGGGCGTGGTCACTATCGCCCCCGGCAAGCGGATGGGCCTCATTTCCCAAATCCCTGTCTACCCCTACGGCTGCACCGTGGAGGGAGTGCTGGACGACGCTTTTGTCCGGGTCCACAAGATGGAGCGGGAGATGGAGGAGCTGGCCGCGAAAATGGCGGCGGGGGACGTCTCCTCCGAGACTTTGAACCGCTACGACTTTCTCAGCGCGGAGTTTGCCCGTGCGGGGGGCTACGATATCCCGGTGCAAATCAATAAGGTCTGCAACGGCCTGGGCATCTCGCCGGAGATGCGCAAGCAGCCCTTCGAGATGCTATCCGGCGGCGAAAAGACCCGCGTCAACCTGGGGCGTCTGATTCTGGAGGACACGGACATTCTGCTGCTGGACGAACCAACCAACCACTTGGACCTCCACGCCGTGGAATGGCTGGAACGCTACCTGGACGGGTTCCGGGGAACGGTGCTGGCTATCTCCCATGACCGGTACTTCCTGGACCGGGTTGTGAACCGGGTCATCGAAATCGACCGGGGCAAGGCCAGCTTCTACGCCGGGAACTACTCGTTCTATGTGGTGGAAAAGGAAAAACGCTACCAGGAGCAGTTGAAGCAATACCAGAAGGAGCAGGCCAAAATCGCCCAGCTCACCGCCACCGCCACCCTGATGCACGAACGGGGAACGGAGAAAATGCACAAGACCGCCTTTGCCATTGAGAAGCGGGTGGAGCGGATGCGCACTACGGGCCGCCCGATGGGGAAAGAGCGGGCCATGACCATGGGCTTTGCCACCCGGGACTTCCGGGGAGACGAGCTGTTCACTCTGACCGGGCTGGGCAAGTCCTTCGGCAGCCGCAGCCTGTTCTCTGATGTGAACTTAGAGGTTATCGGCGGAGAGCGCATCGCCCTGCTGGGGGACAACGGCACCGGCAAGACCACTTTCTTAAAAATCCTGCTGGGGGAGGACAAGGATTACCGGGGAAATATCCACTTTGGACCCTCGGTGCGTCCCGGCTACCTGCCCCAGATCATCCGGTTTGATCGGCCCGACCGAACGTTGCTGGATACCATGCTTTACGCCCAAAACTGTTCGGCCCAGGAGGCCCGCGACCGGCTGGGAGCCTTCCGCTTCCAGGGGGACGATGTCTTTAAGGAGGTCTCCACCCTCTCCGGCGGAGAGCAGAGCCGCCTGCGGCTGTGTATGCTCATGGACCAGCGTATCAACCTGCTGGTGTTGGACGAACCCACCAACCATCTGGACATCGCCTCCAGAGAGTGGATCGAGTCCGCCGTGGAGGAATACGACGGGGCGTTGCTGTTTGTCTCCCATGACCGGTATTTCATCAACCGGTTCGCCACCCGCATCTGGGTGCTGGAGGACGGGCACATCACCGACTTCCGGGGCGGCTATGAGGCGTGGCTGGCGAAGAAGGCCAGGGAGGAAGAGCTGCGCAGCGTCCTCCAGCCCAAAGTGGAGAAACCCAAAAAGGAAAAACCCAAGCGCACCGGCGGCACCAAGCAGTTGGAAAAACGCCTGAACCAAATCGAGCGGGAAATTGCCAAAACCGAGGAGCGGCAGGCTGAGCTGGAGGGCGAGATGGAGGCCCACGCCACCGACTACCAGCAGCTCCAGGAGCTGACCGTCGAGCAACAGACATTGGAGGAGCAGCTTGCCGCCCTCTACGAGGAGTGGGAGGCATTGTCCCTGGAGCTGGAGGCGGAAAAGTGAACGCGTTGGCCCGGCGCTGGTCCATAGGCGGAGCGGGAGTGCTGTTCCTACTGGCCGCCGGAGGGTTTCTGCTGCACGCAGGAGGCCGTCCGTGGCTCTTTGGGGCGCTGGTCCTGTGGGGCCTGGCGGCGCTGTTGGCGCTGCTGACCGTGGCCGCGCTGCTGCCGCCCCGCCAGAGAAAATGGCTGCTCCGGGCCACCGCCGCCGGAGTGCTGGCGGCCTGCGCAGTGTTTGGAGGGCTGGAAGCGATGATTTACGCCAATTCTGACAGCCAAATCAGCGGGGAACCGGAGGTCATGGTGGTTTTGGGGGCCAAACTCTGGAACCACGAACCATCCCCGGTGCTGACGGGGCGGCTGGACGCCGCCCTGGACTACCTGGACACCCACCCGGACATGACCGTGGTGGTCACCGGCGGGATGGGGGACGACGAGCCGTTCTCCGAAGCCTCCTGCATGGCGGATTATCTGGCAGAGGCTGGATTCCCGCGAGAACAAATTTTGCTGGAGGAAAACGCCACAAATACCCTGGAAAACCTGCTGTTTTCCGCCCGGCTGCTGCAAAATCAGGGGTATTCCACGGAAAACCTGCTGGTGGTCAGCAACGGGGCGCATTTGGCGCGGGTAAAGCTGTTGGCCCGGCGCATCGGACTGGACATCAGCACCCTCTCTACACCGGTGCCGGGCGGAATCGGGTACAAGACCTACTTCCGGGCCAGAGAGGGCGCGGCGTTGGTGAAATCCTGGCTGTTTGACAAAGGGACGATATAAAATGTTTGAAAAACTGCGGCAACTGGAGCAGCGGTACAGTCTGGTGCAGGCCCGGCTCAACCAGCCGGAGACCTACGACGACGCCGCTCTGGTGGCAAAATTGAACCGGGAACTGCGGGAGCTGGAGGAGCTGGTGACCACCTATCGGGCGTGGCAGCGCTGCCAGGAGACCATGAAGCAGTCCGAGGAACTGTCCCACGACCCGGACCCGGAGCTGCGGGCGCTGGCGGCGGAGGAGTACCAGACCGCCAAAGAGGACGCACAGCGGCTGGAGCGGGAGCTGCAAATTTTACTCCTGCCCAAGGACCCCAACGATGGCAAAAACGTCATCGTGGAAATTCGCGCCGGGGTCGGGGGAGAGGAGGCCGCCCTGTTCGCCCACTCCCTCTACCGGATGTACGGCATGTACGGCGACCGCCGGGGCTGGAAACAGGAGGTCGCCAACGCCAGTTTGACCGAACTGGGTGGTGTAAAGGAAATCACCTTTACCGTCAGCGGCGAGGACGTTTATTCCCGCATGAAGTACGAATCCGGCGTCCACCGGGTCCAGCGGGTGCCGGAGACCGAGTCCGGCGGGCGGGTCCACACCTCCACCGTCACCGTGGCGGTGCTGCCAGAGGTGGACGAGGTGGAGTTTGAGCTGGACAAGAACGACCTCCGCATTGACACCTTCCGCAGCTCCGGCGCGGGGGGCCAGCACATCAACAAGACCTCTTCCGCCATCCGCGTGACCCACATCCCCACGGGAACGGTGGTGGAGTGCCAGGACCAGCGCAGCCAGTTCCAAAACAAGGACCGGGCGCTGGAGATTTTGCGGGCCAGGCTCTACCAGCAGAAGCTGCGGGAGCAGCAGGAGACGGTGGCGGCGGACCGCCGCAGCCAGGTGGGAACGGGGATGCGCAACGAGCGCATCCGCACCTATAATTTCCCCCAGGGCCGGGTCACGGACCACCGGATCGGATTGACCCTTTACAAGCTGGACAGCGTCATGGATGGAGCGCTGGACGAGTTGATCGACGCGCTGGCCTCCGCCGCACAAGCGGAGAAGCTGGCGGAACATTCGTTATAAACCGTTAAGAGGCAAAGCATGAGAACCAAGCTGTTTATCATCCCCCAGGCAGAGGGATATCAGGAAGAGATCGACCAGGCCGCGCATATCATCCGGGAGGGAGGATTGGTAGCCATCCCCACGGAGACCGTCTACGGACTGGGGGCGGACGCGTTGAACGAGGACGCGGTGCGCCGCATTTACGAGGCCAAGGGACGCCCCTCCAACAACCCGCTCATCATCCACGTTCCCTCGGCGGACTGGCTGGCGGACTATTGCCAGGACGTGCCGGAGGTGGCCTACCGGCTGGCAGAACAATTCTGGCCCGGCCCCCTGACCATGATTTTACAGGCCAAGGACGTGGTGCCCAAGCGCACCACCGGCGGGCTGGACACCGTGGCCGTCCGCTGCCCCTCCCATCCCGTAGCCTTGGCGATTATCCAGGCGGCGGGGGTACCGGTGGCGGCTCCCAGCGCCAACACGTCGGGCCGCCCCAGTTGCACCACGGCCCAGCACGTCATCGAGGACATGGCGGGCAAAATCGAGGGCATCGTGGACGGGGGCGACTGCGCCGTGGGGGTGGAGTCCACCATCATCGACCTGACCTGTGAGCCGCCACAGTTGCTCCGCCCCGGCGGAATGCCCCTGGAGGACATTCAGGCGGTCATTGGCACCGTCCGCATCAACGGAGCCGTCACCAGCGAACCGGCCCCCGGCGAGGTGCCCCGCGCCCCTGGCATGGCCTACCGGCATTATGCGCCCAAGGCCCCCGTCACCGTGGTGGTGGGAGAGCCGGAGCGCAGCGCCCGGTTCATTCAGGCCAACGTGGGCCGGTACTCCGGGGTCATCTGCTTTGACGAGTTCGCGGAGCGTTACCCGGAGCAGGTTGTGCAGTCCCTGGGCAGCGTGGAGGACAAGGCGGAGCAGGCCAGGCGGGTGTTTGACGCGCTGCGGGCCTTCGACAGCACTCAGGTGCAGGAGATTTACGCCCAGTGCCCTGACTCCGAGGGGCTGGGCCTCGCCGTGGGCAACCGGCTGAAAAAAGCCGCCGGGTTCCACGTGGTGGAAGTCCGATGAAGGTGCTGGGCATCGTCGGCGGCACCGGCGCAGGCAAGACCACTGCCCTACGGGAGCTGGAGGCGCTGAACGCGGCGGTTTTGGACTGCGACGCCATCTATCATGAGCTGCTGCGCACCAGCGCGCCCCTGCAAGAGGCGCTGACCGCCCGGTTTGGGCCGGTGTCCGGCCCGGCGGGGATCGACCGGAAGAAACTGGGGGACATCGTGTTTCACGATCCACAGGCGCTGGCCGACTTGAACGGCATCACCTTCGGCTTTATCGTTCGGGAGGTCCGTCGCCAGGTCCGGGAGGCGGAACGGGCTGGACGGTCCGGCGCGGCCATTGACGCGGTGGCCCTGCTGGAGAGCGAGCTGCGGGAGGACTGCGACGAAATCATAGCGATTTGTGCCCCGTCAGAAATCCGGGTACAGCGTATTATGGCCAGAGAGGGCATCAGCGAGGACTACGCCCGCGCCAGAGTCGCCGCCCAGAAGGACGAGGCGTGGTATCGGGCCAGGTGCGACTATGTGCTGGTCAACGACGACAGCCGGGAGGCGTTCCAGGCGGAGGCGCGGGAATTGTTCCGGCGGCTGCTGAGGGAGCCGTGACAGCAGCCCGGCTTTTGCGATGACGAAGAGCGGTTTACAGATGGTTGACAAACCGCAAACAAATGGATACAATGTGTGAGTAGTTTTTGAAACTGGTTATCCTTTTTGCGCAGCCATGTGGTGGAGAGGTTTTCCGTTTGAAATCACGAAAAAGGCTGATACAAAGGGGTATCCTAAATTTTGGATTTTGATAGGAGCCGATTATCATGGAAGAAACAAAAAAGGAAACGCTTTTGCTGAACCGGGACAACGGCTATGACCGCATTTCGGCAGCGGAGCGCGCGGAGATGAACGCCTACTGCGAAGGGTACAAAGACTACCTGGACAAGGGCCACACCGAGCGGGAGTGCGTGACCGAGACTGTGGCGCTGGCGAAAGAGCGGGGCTACCGGCCTCTGGTGCGGGGCGAAGCCCTGAAACCCGGTGACAAAGTCTATCGCGTTATCAGCAACAAGTCCATTCTGCTGGCAGTCATCGGTCAGAAGCCCCTGGAGCAGGGCGCGGTCATCGGTGGCGCGCACATCGACTGTCCCCGGCTGGACCTGAAGCCCACCCCCCTCTATGAGGACAGTGAACTGGCCCTGGCCAAGACCCATTACTACGGCGGCATCCGCAAATACCACTGGGTCTCCATCCCTCTGGCCCTTCGCGGCGTGGTCTGCAAAGCGGACGGCACCACCGTCACCGTTCGCATCGGCGACGAACCCGGCGACCCTGTTCTGACCATCCCCGACCTGCTGCCCCACCTGGCGGATAAGCAGTCCAAGGAACCCCTGTGGCAGGCCATCAAGGGCGAGGACCTGAATATTATCCTGGGCAGTTGTCCCGTCCCCGAAAAGGACGAAAAGGACCGGGTCAAGCAGATGGTGTTGAACCTGCTGAACGAAAAGTACGGCATCACGGAATCTGATCTGATTTCCGCCGAGCTGTGCGCCACTCCCGCCTACCATCCGGCGGACGTGGGTCTGGACCGTTCCATGATCGGCGGCTACGGCCAGGACGACCGTGTCTGTGGCTACGCCATCCTCAAGGCCCTGTTCGACAGCGAAGACACCCTCCAGCGCACCGGCATCTGCATCCTCACCGACAAGGAGGAGATCGGCTCCTACGGCCTGACCGGTATGGACAGCGCCTATTTCGACATCTTCCTGTCTGACCTGTGCCGCGCTCAGGGTGCCGACCTGAACACCTGCATTGAGAACTCCTTCTGTCTCTCCGTGGACGTGACCGCCGCCTACGACCCCAATTTCGCCTATGTGTACGACACCCACAACGCCGCCCGGCTGAACAAGGGCGTGGGCCTGTGCAAGTACACCGGCAGCCGGGGCAAGAGCGGCGCGTCGGATGCCCCCGCCGAGGTGGTGGCCTATGCCCGCCGGGTGTTGGACGCTGACGGCGTGGTCTGGCAGATCTGTGAGCTGGGCAAGGTCGATGAAGGCGGCGGCGGCACCATCGCCCACTATATGACCCGCCGGGGCATCCCCACGCTGGACGCGGGCACTCCGCTGCTGGCCATGCACTCTCCCTTTGAGGTGTCCGGCAAGCTGGACTGCTATATGACCTACCGGGCGATGCGGGCCTTCTACAACGACTAAATCCTGAACCTGAATCCACTTCATCTGTCTTGGAGGAACCAAACCTATGACCTATCTGCAATCCGCATTCCTGGGCCTGGTGCAGGGCATCGCCGAGTTTTTGCCCATTTCCAGCTCCGGTCACCTCTCGCTGTTTCAAAACTTCCTGGGGCTGCAAAGCGCGGAAGAGACCAGCATGTTTTTTGACGTGCTGCTCCACCTGGGGACGCTGATCGCCGTGTTTATCGTCTATTGGCGGGACATCTGGGAGATGATTTTGGAGTTCTTCCGGTGGATCGGTGACCTGACCCACGGCGGCACCAAGGGCAAGGAGGTCCCTCCCGCCCGGCGAATGATTTTGTTGATCATCGTTGGCACCCTGCCTCTGTTCCTGGTGCTTCCCATCAAGGATCTGGTGGACAGTCTCTATAGCAACACCTATTTCATCGGTTTCGCCCTGCTGGTGACGGGGACCCTGCTCTTTGTCTCTGACCGCATGGCCCACGGCAAAAAGACGGAGAAAAATGCCACCATCGTGGACGCTCTGGTGGTGGGCTGCGCCCAGGGCCTGGCCACGGTGCCCGGCCTGTCCCGCTCCGGCACCACCATCGCGGCTGGCCTGCTGCGGGGGTATCAGCGGGAGTACGCAGTGCGGTATTCCTTCCTGATGAGCATCCCGGCGGTCATCGGGGCCAACATCCTCAGCCTGAAAGACGCGCTGGAAGCGGGCATTGACGCGGATATGATCCCGGTCTATCTGGTGGGTGTGCTGGTGGCGACTGTCTCCGGCTACTTCGCCATTCGGCTGGTGAATTTGCTCTCCGACAAGGGCAAATTCGGCGCGTTTGCCTACTACTGCTGGGGCGTAGGTGTGCTTGCCCTGGTACTTAGCTTCGTGCTTTAAGGCAACTCTACTTTTCCGTTCGACGGGCCTTGCTGCCCGCCGGATTCATGAACGAAACCGCTGATGAAACGAACCTGGCGCAAGGGCTGGGCGCGCCGTCAGCGGTTTCTGCACGAAGGAGAATTTGTTATGGCAGTAAGTCAGACAAAAAAATCTCAGACAAAAAAGACAACGGCCAAAAAGCCCGCATCGACCAGAAAATCGACAGCCAAAAAGACCGCTTCCGCCGCGAAAAAGTCCAAGACTACCGCGTCCAAAGCGTCATCGGCAAAAACCCCGGCTCCCGCCGGGCGGCGGCGCAATGCGGCCCAGGCCAGTACTGCCCGGACAGTGTGGGCGGCGATACTGCTGCTGCTGGCGGTGTTTTCTGCGCTGAGCTGGTTTCAGGTGCAGGGGAGTTTTATCGCCTTTCTGGAGTGGCTGGAGCGGGGGCTGGTGGGCTGTGGCTACTGGTTTGCGCCGGTGGGACTGCTCATCGCCAGCGGCGTACTGTTCTTTCACCGGAACCGGCCTGTCCTGGGGCGGACAGTCTGCGCACTGCTGCTGCCGCTGCTGGTTGGAGCGATGGTGCATACCGTCCTCGGCACGCTGGACCTGAACCTGGCTACCGACGGCGTGAGCTGCCTGTGGGACCTCCAGGGACAGGGGTACACTGGCGGTGTGCTGGGCGGCTCGGCGGCGGTGGCCCTCTCCCAGGTGTTCAGCCGGTGGGGGGCGCTGTTTCTGCTGCTGTTGGTGACGGCAGCCGTTGTCATGGTGCTGACCTGCGTCACGCCGGAGCTGTTGGCCGACAAAATCATCGGCGCTTTTTCTGCTCGGCAGGAAAAACGCCGCAAGGCAAAGGCAGCGCGGCAGGCGGTGGAGGAAGAGCCCCGTCCCGGTCTGCTGGAGCGGCTGAAACCCGGCGCGGCCTACGACCTGGAAGAGGACGAGGAAGAAGAAGAGCCGGAAGAGCCGGAGGAGCCGGAAGCCCCGGAGGAAAAGAAAACGGCCCACAGCCCCGTCTCCAGGCGGCGGTTCCGCAAGGAATACGATTTGCCGGTAGACGAGATGGAGGCTGCGCCCCATGAGGTACAGCCGCCGGTGGTGGAAACCATCATACCGGAGGGCCAGGACTTCATTCCAGTCAGTCAGATGCCTAAGAAACAGAGCAAGAATGAGAAGCTGTTCAACGGCAAACCCGCGGTGAGCACACCGGGGGATTATCTTGCCAAAGTGCAGCAAGAGGAGCAGGAGGAGCAGCCCGCGAAAAAGTCCAGGAAAAAACGCACCGCTCCCGTTCAGATGCCCACAAAGGAGCTGTCCGCTACGACGACAGAGCAGAAGGAAGATGGGTATCATGCGCCCCCCATTGAACTGCTCAAGGAGGCAGAAGGGGTCAACGGCAGCGCCGCCGGGAAGGAGCTGGAACAGACCAAAGCGCTTCTGGAGGAAACGATCCAATCCTTTGGCATCGAGTCCAACATCGTGGAGGTCACCCGCGGCCCCTCCGTCACCCGGTATGACCTGGAGCTGGAGCGGGGTATCCGCCTGAACAAGCTGACCAACCTCTCCAAGGACATCGCCCTGAGCCTGGGCGTGGTCAGCGTCCGCATCGCCCCGGTGCCGGGTCAGAACTCGGTGGTGGGCATCGAGGTCCCCAACAAGCTGGTCAACCAGGTTACCATCCGCTCGGTCATCGACTCCAAGGAGTTCCGGGAGGCCAAGTCCCCTGTGGCCTTCGCCGTGGGCAAAGACATCGCCAACAACAACGTGGTAGGGGACATCGCCAAGCTGCCCCACATGCTCATCGCCGGTACCACCGGCTCCGGCAAGTCAGTCTGCACCAACTCCCTGATCGTCTCGCTGCTCTATAAGTCCTCCCCGGAGGACGTGAACCTGATTATGATCGACCCCAAGATGGTGGAGTTGGGCAACTACAACGGCATCCCCCACCTGCGCATCCCCGTGGTCACCGACCCCAAAAAGGCGGCGGGCGCGCTGCAATGGGCGGTGTACGAGATGATGCAGCGTTACCAGCTATTTGCCGGGCAGGGGGTGCGGGAGCTGAACACCTACAACGCGGTGGCGACTGCCAATCCCGACCTTGGGGCCAAAAAGCTGCCCCGCGTGGTCATCGTCATCGACGAGCTGGCCGATTTGATGCTGGTGGCGGCCAAAGAGGTGGAGGAATCCATCTGCCGAGTGGCCCAGATGGGCCGCGCCGCCGGAATGCACCTGATCATCGCCACCCAGCGGCCCTCTACCGATGTCATCACCGGTTTGATGAAGGCCAACATTCCCTCACGGATCGCCCTGGCGGTGGCGTCCTCGCTGGAGTCCCGCATCATTCTGGACAGCTCCGGTGCGGAGAACCTGGTGGGCAACGGCGATATGCTCTTTGCCCCCCTGGGCAAGGGCAAGCGCCGGGTGCAGGGATGCTTTATCTCCGAGGAGGAGGTCAACGCCGTCATCGAGGACATCAAAGCCAATTCCGCGCCCAGCTACGACGAAGAAGTCATTCAGCAGGTGGAGGAGTTCGCCAAACAGAACGATAAGAAGGGCAAGGGCGGCGCGTCCGCCATGAACGTGACCATGCCGGAAGGCACGGACCAGCAGCCGGAGCAGGACGAGGGGAGAGACCCCCTGTTCGTGGACGCTGTGGACACCGTGGTAGAGACGGAGATGGCTTCGGTCTCCATGCTCCAGCGGAAGCTGAAACTGGGCTATGCCCGGGCCGCCCGTCTGGTGGACCAGATGGAGGAGGCCGGCGTGGTCGGTCCCTTCGAGGGGTCCAAGCCACGGAAGGTGCTGGTCAGCAAGGAGCGCTGGAGCGAGATGAAGCTCCAAATGGGCCAGCAGACCGGGTTGGACGCCAACCTGGAGCTGGCGAAGGCCATGAGCGCCGCCGCCGATGCGGAGGCATTTTCCGGCCACGAAGATATTTGAGATAAATACACCCGGCTGGGAGGATAGGGAACCTTCCCGCCGGGTGAGTTCTTTCGGAGAAAGAAAGAATAAAAAGTTTGAAAAAGTGCTTGACAAATAGAGCGAGGTCTGTTATACTTTATTCAACAAAAAGAAGTGAGAGAAAACGAGAGTACTCTTTCTCTTGTGGGTGGTGTTCCGGCGGCTGCCCTGAGTTCTAAAATCGCCGATGGTGTTCCTTCCGTTTGGTACAGCGCGAAGCCACAAGATTCCCGTGGTAATCCCGTCCCCGGTCAAGGCTGAGGGAGGTAATCCAGCGCAGGTGTGGTGGTTGCGAGGTGCCCTGTTCACAGAAGTTCCATTGATGGGTTTGCTGCCCACCCGTGACGATGAAAGTGAGGAAATGGTTATGGTGCTTGATTTCAAAATAGAAAAGAACTGACCCAGACCAGAAAAAGCTTGGTTTGGGTCAGTTCTTTTTTTCGACACAAGAACCATTCAAAATAGTTTACCAAGAGGTGTCATACAAGGTGAAAACGATACAAATCCCCCACCCGGAGCGGGAAAAGGTCACGTTGGAGGCGTATCTGCTGGACGGCAGTCTGAACCTGGGCCAGGAGGTCAAACGCCCGGCGGTGGTGATCTGCCCCGGCGGGGGCTATGTCTACCTTTCTCCCCGGGAGGCGGAGCCGGTGGCGCTGGCTTACGCCGCAAAAGGAATCCACGCCTTCGTGCTGCGCTACTCCCTGGGCTGGGACGCGGCGGGCTTCGCCCCGCTGAAAGAGCTGGACTGGGCCATCGGCCTCATCCGTGCCCACGCGGAGGAGTGGAACATCGACCCGGAGAAGATTTTAGCCTGCGGCTTCTCTGCCGGGGGACACCTGGCGCTGGCCGGCGGCCTGCTGGGGCAGGAGAAGCCCAACGGCCTGATTCTGGGCTATCCTGCTACCAAGCTGGTGATGGACGGCAACACGCTGATGTGCCGTCTGTTGACCGGCAAGGACGAACCCACGCCGGAGGAGGCCCGTTGGCTGGACCTGGCGCCCCAGGTGACGGCGGACGCGCCGCCCCTGTTCGTGTTCACCACCGGCGAGGACACGCTGACCCGGCGCATGTGCCTGGACTTGGTTACCGCCTACGACGACCACGGGCTGCTGTGTGAGTTCCACCTGTTCCAGAAAGGCCCCCACGGGTACAGCCTGGCCAACGCCACCAGCGCCAACGGCTCCACCCAGGTCCTCAGCCCCCACGTGGAAAAGTGGCTGGACATGAGCGTAGAGTGGTTGTTCTCAGTGTTTGGCGAGCCGGAGTTCCGGGATGTCAGCACCAGCCACATCATGGACGCCATGCGGGAGATGGGCATTGACGTGCCCGCCGGTGAGGACGGAGGCAACGCGTAAACAATTTGCAATTTGCAATGAGCAATGTGCAATGACCTGGTTTTCCGCCGTTGAGGATGAGACAAAAGGGTTCTATGTCAAGAGTTGGGGCAGAGAAAAATAACCCGCAAAAATAG
>JAJPXR010000071.1 GCA_021205375.1 Clostridiales bacterium
TGGTCTCCATCATAATCTTGCAGTAGCCGTGACCGAGAAGAACCTCGACCGCAACCTTCGGGTTGTCCTCCAGGCTGTATGCCAGGTCAACGATTGCCCCGGCGATGCGGTCCGCGCATTTGTCGGGGTGTGAGGGATTTACTTTCTCTATCATAAAATCATCCTTTCCTTGCGCGGAGCAGCCTGTCCATCAGGTCGTCCTGTGGATTGCCTGCTGTATATTCCGTGCTGCAATTTTCTTTCACGATTTGAAATATCTCATTCCAGAGCCGGATTGCCTGGTTCATATAGTTGATTCCGATATTCACGAACGGCGACGGTATCGGTTTTCCGGTGGTCGGGTGCTTTGACAAAAGACCTAACTGGCTGTTCATCTCTTCGCACTGAATCCACCGCGCTGCGCACATGGCGTAACGCTCCAGAAGCTGGGGAGAAATCAGAGCAGTGCATCCGATGTTCTTGAGCCAGTTCCAGGTGTCTTCGTAGATTTCCTTTGCCTGCAGTTCGCCGCCGTTGTGCTGTTTTGCAGACAGGAAATCATGCGGTTTCGGCATCTCCACGCCCTCAAGCTCCGGCACGTCCAGAATTTTCAGCGTCCTACCGCCCGGATTTCCCGACTCGACTTTCTCAGTCAGCGGCTTTTTCTTACGCCCGGCACCCGGTCTTGCGCCGCCCTGGCCGCCTGTGTTATTTGATTTTGTGGGCATTTGAAATCACCGCCTTTTAATTACCCTTTTGATTTCGCAATTTTTGCACACGAAGGGGGCCGCCGGTCTTCCGTGGGTCCCTTTTAAAGATTTCGACCGCCCCTCCCGGTCAGCTGTGGTGGTTCCCGTCGTAGGAATACACCGTCTCGTTGTGGGAGCGCGTTCCCATCTCCGCGTGTATCTCTGCGTGGCATTTCCGGCAGAGTCCGATCAGGTTGCTCTCATCGTTGGTGCCGCCGTCAGCCAGCGGCTTGATGTGGTGAACCTCCTCAACCTTGACGTAGCGACCAGCCTTGGCGCAGCGTTCGCACAGCGGATGAGCTTGGACATACATACGACGGATAGCAGACCATTGCCTTCCGTAACGTTTGCCGTGGTTGGCATCGCGCCCGTGCTGTTCGTATTGCTGACTGACCAGTTTCTTGTGTTCCTCGCAGTAGATTTCGTCCGTCAGATTAGGGCAGCCCGGAAAAGAACAAGGTTTCTTAGGTAGCCTTGGCACCGTGATGCACCTCCTTTTTTGCATAAGAAAAGCCCTTGCAGGATTGCTCCCACAAAGGCTTGTGTTTGTTTGTGCTGTTACTGTCGCGGCTTACGTGCCAAGCCCCACGAGGGAGCGGTAGGTCTTTGCCATGAACTCCGACCACCGTGCGTTGTCCGCCGCCAGCACCTCCATCTGTCGAAACAGGCTCTGTACGCTTGCCTCTGGATGGTAGTTACCGTATGAATCATTTACCGTGTCCATGTTGAACGCTTTCAGCCTGGATTCCGTACCTACGTAAATATAGGTTCCGATGTTGCTGGCTATATCGCCCAGGATCAGTGCCTCCAGCTGTTCGGCTGTCTCAAATGGGGCGAACACGTCAAAACTCCCCGTATCCGCATTCAGCACATAGAAGAAATTCGGTCCATTCCGTCCGATTGCGATATCCGCATCCCACTCATCGAAATAGGAATGGTACCTGTTTGTCGTATCAAGAATTTTCTGCCGTTCTGTGTCGTTTTGCATATTTGACCTCCTGCTATATAATTTGTTGCAGAAGATATGCTAATCGACTTTATTTATGATGGCAAGAAATTCTCGGATTTTCAGAAAAAGCCCCTGTGGGAGACCGGCTCCCACAAAGGCTCCTCTGTCATCGTCCAGTTTTTCATGATACCATTATACATCATAACCATGTGCCAAACTGTGCCAAAGTGTGCCAACTTTCAGACCGGCACAACAAAATTCTGCAATGCAGAGCCGTGTATCCGATGCACTGTGCGGATAGAAACGCTCATCAGGACGGAGATTTCTTCCCATGTGCGCCCCTCGAAATAGCGGTATTTCAGGAGGAGCTTTTCTTCCGTATTCTCCATATCTTCGATAGCACCGAGCATCTCTGCCTTTAAATTCACCAGCCGGTCGATTTCCGCCGTAATGCGATCTTCCAGCATCATGATTTTCTCCAATGTGCGCACATAGGGTGCATCCGTGTTCCGGCTGGTCTGAACCCGCTCACCAAGGCCGGGACTGCTGATGCTGAACGCCATATGCTGCAGTTCTTCCTTTTCCCTGATGTGGGAATTGATGAGCGCATCCAGATTTCGTGCCTGTTTTAAATATTCTTTAGCTGTCATTGCCAAATACCTCCTCATTGAGCTTTTCGATTAAGTAATCTGGTGAAATGTCCGAAAGCGCAGAGAACCATTGGCTTTTGAAGAAGCGTTCTACCTCAGCTTTGGTGTCTTTCGCGCTGCGGTTATTGGGGTTTTCCTTTAGAGCCTTCAGAGCCATCCGATAATCCTTCACGCCTTGCAGGATGATTGCATTGGCGAGTGCCTCCTCTGGACTAATCATTCCGGCACCTCCTCGATATAGCAGATGGGAATGTTCAGCCGCTTTGCCTCGGCGATTTCCGCCTCCATGCCGGATGATATTGTGGAACCAAACACCCAGGCTTCATCGCAGACTGCCAGGAGCGCCATTCCGAACATCAGCCCCATTTCACGTTCGTCCTTGCTGCGGTCATCCAATATCTGCGGATAGAGCAGATGGCTGGCGACCGGCATTGCTCCAAAATCAATCACATACCGGCAGTAACGGATGGCGGCAGCAGTGTTCCTCTTGATATCCCCGGCATAGGGTGAAATCACATAGACCTTTCTGCGGCTCTTCAGTTCATACTGCCTTTTCCAGTCCGCCTTACGGTTCTGACGGTACTCCTTCATAATCCTGCTCATTGCCAGACCCGCGGTCGGGTCGCTGTA
>JAJPXR010000256.1 GCA_021205375.1 Clostridiales bacterium
CCCTGCCCTGAAAGGGGAGGAGGGCCGCCGCCTTTCGGCGGTGGCGGAGGGGTTTCTTGCGTATGGATAAGTAAAAAAGATAGCCAGAATTATTTTTTGCGGAGAAAATTCCGCGAAAACCGTTGACAAGCCCGGTGAAAACTGATAAACTATTCAAGCCGCATCGAGTAGGCAGCAAGGGTGAGGTCTGTCCAAAGAGCCTCAACACCTGCAAGAGCGAGTCCGTGATAAAGGAAAGAGGTGCAACCGCATGACAGCAATTATCGTGACCGGCGGCAAGCAGTACAAGGTGGCGGAGGGCGACACCCTCTTCATCGAGAAGCTGCCCGTGGAGGCCGACGATACCGTGACCTTTGACCAGGTCCTGGCCGTGATCGACGGCGAGAACGCCACCTTCGGCACTCCCGTGGTGGAGGGCGCCAGCGTGGAGGCCAGCGTCGTCAAGAACGGCAAGGGCAAGAAGGTCCGTATCTTCAAGTATAAGCCTAAGAAGGGCTACCGCAAGCGTCAGGGCCATCGTCAGCCCTACACCAAGGTGACCATCGGCAAGATCACCGTGGCCTGAGGGTTGCAATGACCACCGCAGCCTTTCATATGGAGGGGGACCGCATCGTCAGCTTCGACATCAGCGGTCACAGCGGCTATAGCGAGGAGGGCAGCGACATCGTCTGTGCCGCCATCTCCGCCGTGGCGGGTATGGTCGAGTGTACCTTTAACGAGGTGCTGGGCCTGGCCGCCGCCGTCAAGCTGGAGCCAGACTCCGGCCACCTTTCCCTCCGTCTGCCGGGGGGCCTGTCCGAGATGGACGAAAACACCTGCCAGACCATGCTGGTGGGCATGATGGTCTATCTCACCGCCCTCCACGAAGACTATCCCGATTATATTGAAGTTACGGAGGTGTAACGACTTATGAAGATTTCCATCCAGTTCTTCGCCCACAAAAAGGGCGTTGGCTCCACCCGCAACGGCCGGGATTCCGAGGCCAAGCGTCTGGGCGTCAAGCGCGGTGATGGGCAGTTCGTCCTGGCCGGCAACATCCTGGTCCGTCAGCGCGGCACCAAGATCCACCCCGGTACCAACGTGGGCAAGGGCAAGGACGACACCCTGTTCGCCCTGAAGGACGGCACCGTCAAGTTCGAGCGCCTCGGCAAAGACCGCAAGCAGGTCTCCATCGTCGAAGCCATCGAACAGTAATCACTCGCCTTTAACGCACCGGACATAATTCGTTCGGTGCGTTTTTTCTGGGTTGGTATCCCTTTGCAGCGGCCTTGCCAATAACCGACCACCCCTCTTGCCTCCGCCGTCAAGTGGCACTTCCGCTGCGCTCCCTGCCCTGAAAGGGGAGGAGGGCCGCCGCCTTTGGCGGTGGCGGAGGGGTTTTCACTGGAACTATGAATACGGCTGCTGCAAAGGGACCACTTTATCAAATTATTCCATTCAACAATTCTCTTTTGACGTTTTGTGCTAAGGAGGGCCGTATGGCAGCAGCATTTGTAGACACGGCGAAAATTTTCATCAGCGCAGGCCGAGGCGGAAACGGCGCGGTGGCCTTCCACCGGGAGAAGTACGTCACCAACGGCGGTCCCGACGGCGGCGACGGCGGACGGGGCGGCAACGTGGTGCTGGTCCCCGACGCCAGCCTGTCCACCCTGATGGACTTCCGTTACAAGCGGAAATACGCCGCCGAAGCGGGGGCCGACGGCTCCAGCGCGAAAAAGTCCGGCAAAGACGGCAAAGACCTCATCATCAAGGTCCCTCAGGGGACCGTGGTGCGGGACGCGGAGACCGGCCAGGTCATCCAGGACATGTCCGGTGTGGACCGGTTCGTGGCGGCCCGGGGCGGACGCGGCGGCTGGGGCAACCAGCACTTTGCCACTCCCACCCGGCAGGCTCCCCGCTTCGCCAAGGCGGGCCTCCCCGGTGAGAGCCGGGAGGTCATTCTGGAGCTGAAGCTGCTGGCCGATGTGGGGCTGGTGGGCTTCCCCAACGTAGGCAAGAGCACCCTGCTCAGCGTGGTGTCCAAGGCCCACCCCAAGATCGCCAACTACCACTTCACCACCCTGATGCCCAACCTGGGCGTGGTCTACGTGGAGGAGGGCGTCAGCTTCGTTATGGCGGACATCCCCGGCATCATCGAGGGGGCCAGCGAGGGCGCGGGCCTGGGCCACGACTTTTTGCGGCACATCGACCGGTGCCGCCTGCTGGTGCATCTGGTGGACGTCTCCGGCAGCGAGGGCCGGGACCCGGTAGAGGATTTCGACATCATCAACGCCGAGCTGAAAGAGTACTCCCCGGAGCTGGCCACCCGGCCCATGCTGGTCTGCGGCAACAAGAGCGACCTCTGCTATGACAGCGACAACGCCGCCCGGCTGAAAGCCCACGTGGAGGCGCTGGGGTATCAGTATTTCGACCTCTCCGCCGCCACCCACGCCGGGGTGCAGCCTCTGGTGCGGAAAATCGCGGAGGAGCTGGCTTCCCTGCCGCCGGCGAAGGTCTTTGAGGCCGACTACGTCCCCCAGCCCCCGGTCATCGACACTACCGGCGAGGTCTCCATCGAGACCGAGGACCATTACTGGTTTGTGGAGGCCCCCTGGCTGGAGCATCTGGTGGCCTGCACCACGTTCAGCGACTTCGAGAGCCGCAACTGGTTCGACCGGCAGCTCCGGGAGGCCGGGCTGTTCGACAAGCTGGAGGCCATGGGCATTCAGGACGGCGACACCGTGGTGCTGTACGATTTGCAGTTTGAATATCAGCGGTGATGAGCTGTTAGCTGTTAGCCATTAGCTGTTAGTCTGGAGAGTGCTTGCTGTTTCAGCTGTGCTTTTGCTTGGCACATCTGATGCTTTCCACACGGAACTGCCTTTTGTTAAGCAATCACCCCCCCTTGCCTCCCCTGAAAGGGGAGGAGGGCCGCCGCCTTTAGGCGGTGGCGG
>JAJPXR010000247.1 GCA_021205375.1 Clostridiales bacterium
AGGTGCTGCATATTCCGGGGCTGGGGTTTGACGGGCTGGTGGGCTACTCGCCGATCGCGATGGCGAAGAACGCCATCGGGCTTGCGATCGCCACGGAGGAATACGGGGCAAAGTTTTTTGCGAACGGCGCCACGCCGGGCGGGATTCTGGAGCATCCGGGGGTTGTGAAGGATCCGGCAAAGGTACGGGAGAGCTGGCAGAGTGCGTTCGGCGGCAGCGGCAACTCCAATAAGGTGGCCGTTCTGGAGGAGGGCATGAAATACACGCCCATTTCCATCTCACCGGAACAGGCGCAGTTTCTGGAAACGAGGAAGTTCCAGATCAGCGAGATCGCGCGGATCTTCCGGGTGCCGCCGCATATGATCGGGGATCTGGAACACAGCACGTTTTCCAATATCGAGCAGCAGTCGCTGGAATTCGTGAAGTATACCCTGGAGCCGTGGCTGGTGCGGTTTGAGCAGTCGATGGCGCGGACGCTTTTAACACCTGGGGAGAAGAAGGATTATTTCGTGAAGTTCAATGTGGACGGGCTCCTGCGCGGGGATTACCAGAGCAGGATGAACGGCTACGCCACTGCGCGACAAAACGGCTGGATGTCTGCGAATGATATCCGCGAGCTGGAAAATCTGGACAGGATCCCGGATGAGATGGGCGGCGACCTGTACCTGATCAACGGAAACATGACGAGGCTGCAGGATGCGGGGCTGTTTGCCGGGAATACATCCGGTGCGGCTGGCGATGGCGGAGCCGGTGGAGAAATGAGGAACCGGACAGCGCCGCCTGGTGCAGGAATGTCTGCCGGGAATGCATTCGGCGGGAAGGAGGATATGACAGGAAAATGAAAAGATTCTGGAACTGGAGGAGCCGGAAGGTTCAAAATCTGGATACCGGGCAGGAGAGCGTGGAGAGGACGCTGTTTTTGAACGGGACGATTGCGGAGGAGAGCTGGTTTGACGATGAGGTCACGCCGGCTCTTTTTAAGGAGGAGTTGGAAGCCGGGAGCGGGGATATCACGGTGTGGATCAATTCTCCGGGCGGCGACTGCGTAGCCGCGGCGCAGATTTATAACATGCTCATGGATTATAAGGGGAATGTCACGGTGAAGATTGACGGGATCGCGGCTTCGGCGGCGTCGGTCATTGCGATGGCCGGGACGAAGGTGCTGGTGTCCCCGGTAAGCATGCTGATGATCCATAATCCGGCCACGATCGCTTTCGGGGATTCCGCGGAGATGAAGAAGGCGATCTCAATGTTGGATGAGGTGAAGGAGTCCATCATCAATGCCTATGAGATCAAGACCGGCCTGAAGCGGGATAAAATTTCCAGGCTGATGGATGCGGAGACCTGGATGGATGCGAACAAGGCCATAGAGCTGGGCTTTGCGGACGGGATCATGAAGCGGGCCGG
Organism: Clostridiales bacterium; assembly: GCA_021205375.1. GTDB lineage: Bacteria > Bacillota > Clostridia > Oscillospirales > Oscillospiraceae > Onthomonas. The sequence goes on from JAJPXR010000247.1 coordinate 1,408, forward strand.
CACGGACGGCGGCGCGGAGGATCCGGATGTGCCGCAGGTATCCATGATGTTTTCCGAGGCGGTTGTGACCAACTCGCTGAAGGACAAGCTGGCGGCAAAATGCCGGATTGAAAAACCGGCGGCGGAGCCGGGAGCCGGAGCCGCAGGGGCTGCGGGAGGAACTGTTGCTGAGGGTCGTTCTGTGGAGGAACTGGCAGGGCGGCTGGAAATGATTAAATACCACATTTAGGAGGATTTTGCTATGACTATTCTGGAACTGAGAGAAAAGAGAAACAAGGCGTGGAATGCGGCGAAGGCATTCCTGGATTCCCACAGGACGGAGAAGGGGACGCTGACGGCGGAGGACGACGCCACCTACACGAGGATGGAACAGGAGATCAATGACCTGGGGAAGGAGATCGCCCGCCTGGAGAGGCAGGAGCAGATGGAAGCCGAGCTGAACAAGCCGGTGAACACGCCGCTGACCGGGAAGCCGGGCGCGGGTGCGAAGAACCCGGAGGCAAAGACCGGCCGTGCTTCGGATGAGTACCGGAAGGCGATGCTGGACGCGATGCGCTGCAATTTCAAGCGGGTGAGCAATTACCTGCAGGAGGGCGTGGACGCGGACGGCGGCTACCTTGTGCCGGATGAGTGGGACAGACGCCTGATCGTTTCCCTGGAAGAGGAGAACATCATGCGGAGGCTTGCGACGCGGATCACGACTTCCGGGGACCACAAGATCAACATTGCGGCGACGAAGCCGGCGGCACTGTGGATTGAGGAAGGCGGGGAGCTGACCTGGGGCGACGCGACGTTCAGCCAGATCCTGCTGGATGCCCACAAGCTGCACGTGGCGATCAAGGTGACGGAGGAACTGCTGTATGACAACGCCTTCAACCTGGAGGGTTATATCCTTGACCAGTTCGGCAGGGCGCTGGCGAACGCGGAGGAGGATTCCTTCCTGAACGGAGACGGCAGCGGGAAGCCGACGGGCATTTTTGACGCGACGGCGGGCGGCACGGTGGCGGATACCATCGCGGCGGTGGATGCCGATTCCCTGATTGACCTGGTGTACGCGCTGAAGCGCCCGTACCGCAGGAATGCTTCCTTCATCATGAATGACGCGACGATTGCGGCGGTGCGCAAGCTGAAGGACAGCAATGGAGCCTACATCTGGCAGCCGAGCTACCAGAGCGGCGAGCCGGACCGTGTGCTGGGCTATCCGGTGCATACTTCCGGCTACGCGCCGACGGACGGGATCGCGTTCGGTGATTACAGCTACTACAACATCGGCGACAGGGGCAGCCGTTCCTTCTCCGAGCTGCGGGAGCTGTTCGCGGGCAACGGCATGATCGGGTACGTGGCGAAGGAGCGCGTGGACGGCAAGCTGATCCTGCCGGAGGCGGTGCAGATCCTGAAGCTGAGCGCGGATGCGGGCTGATGATTTTTAACGGCGGCGGGGTATGATGCCCTGCCGCTTCGATGAATGGAGGGATGGCTGATGTCGGTTGTGACGCTGGATGAGATGAAGGTGTAT
>JAJPXR010000076.1 GCA_021205375.1 Clostridiales bacterium
GTCCAGGTCCTCCTCCTTCATCTTCTCCAGCTTGGTGGGGATGCCCACGTCGGCGCGGAGATTCTTGGAGATGAGCTTGATAGCTTCCAGGTTCAGGCAGTCGGCCAATTCCCAGGCGGCCTTGGTGGTGTAGCCCTCGATGGCGTGGGTCAGCGCGTCCATGCTGGTGGAGGCGGTAGGCCCTTGGGCATAAAGCTGGCTGGAATATTTTAAAGTGTGTCCGAAACAGCAGCCTTTGGCAAGAAGGAGTTTATCAGAGGGGACAAAGTTAAAAAACTGAAGCAACGGCTGTCATTCCGGACACACAATAAAATCGATTTATTTCTTCGACTGTTGTTTTACAAGAGGCGCGTCAAAACGTCGAAACATTCCCGGCAAAAGGCGCTCCTCAGTTCGACGCTGCGTGCTTTCCGGCGATGTAGCCGAAGGTGTAGCAGCGGCCAATGGACAGGCCGGTCTGGTGGAACGGATAGTCGTTGCCGCCGTAGAACGGGCCGCCCAGGTTGCCGATGCAGTACAGGCCCTCGATGACCTCGCCGTCCGCGTTCAGCGCCTGACCGTTCGCGTTGATCATGACGCCGGAGCAGAGAGCGGACACACGGATGTGCTTGCGCACGCCCCAGAAGGGAGCGGTCTTGATGGGGTGCATATACTTGGCGGGCTTGCCAAAGTCAACGTCGTTCCCGTCCTCGCACAGCTCATTGTAGCGGTCCACCGTCTCTTTCAGGGTGTCATAAGGAATGTCCAGCTCCTCGGCCAGCTCTTCCAGGGTATCGCAGCAGTGGCTGTCGATCAGGTAGTCGTACACACCCTCCGGGTCTTCCACCGCGCCGGGGATGTACTTCTGCATGGCCGCCGCGGGGACCATACCGCTGACGAATTCGTCCTCCGGCCAGTTCTCATAGTCGCTGTCGTAAATGGTGCAGTACCAGCCCTTGGAGCCGTTCTCGTTGCTGACGGTCATGTTGTCACCGCTGTAACGGCGCTGGAATTTCAGCAGGTTGCCCATGTAGACGAAGCCGGTGTACTCGTTGGTGAAGCGCTCGCCGTCCATATTGACATAGAGGAAAGGCTCCTCGTACATCAGGCCGGAGTCGAAATCGTGCATCATCTTGGTGTGGCCCAGCGGCTCCATCTTGCCGCCCGCGCTCAGCGCCAGGATGTGGCCGTCGCCGGTCTTATGGTACTGCTTCTTGTCGAAGTCCAGGGTGTCGGGGCACCAGCGGGCCACCATCGCGTCGTTGTTCATATAGTCGCCGGTGGCGAGAATGACGCCCTTGGAGGCGTTGAACTGGATGTACTTCCCGTCCGCGTCCTTGCCGATCACGCCGGTGACCTTTTCGCCGTCCATGACCAGCTTGACGGCGGGGGTGCTGTAATGCACATCCAGGTTGGAATTGGCCGCCGCCACGTTGTCCAGCACGTTCTGGAGGACGTTGCCCACGTTGTAGGGCTTGGGGCCGATCCAGGGTGCCATGAAGTAGCAGTGGTCGTCGCCATAATCATAGCTGTCCAGGCGGTCGCTCCACACGCCGGTCAGGTCCTCGCTGGTACTCATGTAAGCGTACAGGCCGTTGCCGTCGTTCAGCAGCTCGGCACAGTTGTCGTTGTCATCCACCTTCGTGCCGTCACCGTACTCGGTTTCCGAGGTCAGACCGGCGCGGTTCAGATACCACATCAGGGCGTCCTCGGAATTGTCCGCATAGGCACGAAGCAGATTCGTGTCCGCACGCCAGTCGTCCAAAGCGTTGGTGTGGTGGATCCACTTGGCAATACCGGCATCCGTGGACTTGGATTTGATGATTGCGGAGGCGCAGTTGCCCTGGGACACCACGCTGGCCTCCTTCTGGAGCAGCGCGACGGAGACGCCTTCCTCTGCCGCGACACCGGCGGCCACGACGCCTGCGGCGCCTGCGCCGACCACGACCACATCCATGTCCACCGTCTCATCGGGGGTGATGTCGCCCAGCTCGCAGCTGGAGGCTTCCACTTCCTCCGCAGTCAGTTCAGACGGCACCTCATAATCGGAGGATGCCGTGGAAGCAGTCGCGGCAGCCTCGCCCTTCGCCTGGGCGATGCAGCTTTGCGCGGCCTTGATCGCGGCGGTGCTGGTGACGGTGGCGCTGGAAATGGTGTCGATGTCGGCGCTCTGGGCCTCCATGAACATTTCGGCCAGGTCTTCGCCATACAGACCGCCGATGGTCTCGGTCTCCTCGGAGACATCCACCTGCACGTCTGTAATGCTGTTTTCGTCGAAGGTCATCGTTACCGTAACGGTGCCGATGCCGGTTGCCGTCCCCGTGTAGGTGCCGGGAACATAAGTCGCGCCGTCCGCAGGGGTGGCGGTCACAGTTGCGGCGGTGCTTCCGCTGCTGGACGCAGACGAATCTGCGGAGCTGGAGATTCCAGACTCACAGGCCTGAAGCACACCCAGGGTCACGACGCTGGCTGCACCGGCTGCCATGCCTTTGATAAAGTCACGGCGGGAAATGGGCTGTTTTTTTGCCATTGTTTGTTCCTCCTATTCTCTATTTGGGCTTCGATGGTGAAAAACTGCTCTTTTTTGCAGCGATCCAATACGGCAGGATATTCCCATACACCGTCACCTGCGTGAACGGTGCTGCTTCCTGTAATTGCGCAACAATATTACTATGAATGCGCTGTCTCATTGAAAAAATGGCATTTGGCATTTGTTTTGGAAGGAAAGATTTTCAGAAAGTAAGCGTTTAAGGGTATTTTAAAGTGTGCCTGAGACAATCGCCTTTTGATGTAGAAAAGGAGCTTATCAGGTGGTCAATGTGAAAACGCAAACAAAAGACAACCGCCCCAGGCACATAATAAAATCAAATTATTTCTCAAAGAGGAACTTTTCCGGCAGCTTCACGCCAAAGTCCACCGCCAGGTGCCGGAACTCGT
>JAJPXR010000246.1 GCA_021205375.1 Clostridiales bacterium
CACTATTTTTGCGGGTTATTTTTCTCTGCCCCAACTCTTGACATAGAACCTTTTTCTGTTGGCGGATGTGATATAATGAATAGCGGCTTGTGAGGTGAAACGGTGTGTTCAAGGTGTTTCTGGTGGAGGGCGATGAGGCGGAACGGGAGAACCTGCGAAAAACCATCCCCTGGGAGGAGTACGGCTTCACCTGCGTCGGCGAGGCCCCCGACGGGGAGGCCGCTCTGCCCCTGCTCCGCCGCCAGCCGCCGGACCTGCTGTTTACGGACATCGAAATGCCCTTTATGGACGGACTGGCCCTGAGCCAGCGGGTCCGCCAGGAGTTCCCGGAGACCAAAATCGTCCTGTTCAGCGCCGCCGCCGACTTTGAATACGCCCGCCGCGCCATTGACATCGGCGTGGAGCGATACCTTTGCAAGCCCCTGACCAGAGAGGCGGTGGCAGACGCGCTGAACTGGGTGCGGGATGAATTGCTGGCCGCAGAAATGCGGCGGAGCAGCACGGAGCGGTTCCGGCAAGAGAAGCAGGAGTTTGGGCAGTATTCCCGCCGCCGGTTCTTCGAGAAGCTGGTGAGCGGAGGCTCCACAGTGGAGGAAATTTACAACGAGGCCCAGGCGCTGGGCCTGGACCTGGACGCACAGGGGTACAACATCGTCCTCTGCTACGCCGCCCGGCGCGCCACGACCACAGACCAGAAGGAGCAGGCGCGCCGCCTGGCCGAGGCGCAGGAGGAGATAGAGGCGTTTTTGCAGCGCTGTCCTCAGTTCCTGCTGTTCCGCTGGAGCCTGACGGTCACCGCCGTGCTGGTCAAAGCCGAGGAGATCCACGCCGAAGCGGAGACAGAGCTGTGTGTCACCGGGCTGCACCGCTGCCTTGCGGACGTGGACGACAGCGTGGAGTGGTATCTGGCCGCCGGAAGCCCGGTGCAGCGGCTCAGCGCCCTGCGCCGGTCCTTTGACGAGGCCAGCGAGGTCCTCTCCTACCGGCACCTGTGTCCGGGGCAGCACGTTCTGACCCGGAATAGCCTGACACCGCTGTGCCATGCCGATACCGAGTGGCTAATCAAACAGCTAGACAACCGCGTACTTGCGCCGGAGGTTTTGCAGAGCTTCCTGAAAACCGGCAGAGAGGAGGAAGTCTCCGCCTTCGTCGCCCGGTATCTGGACGAGATCGGAAGAGAAATGCTGACCTCTGCGCTGCTCAGCCAGTACGTCATGCTGAATGTGCGGTTTACTGCTGTGGCCTTCGTTCGGGAGCTGGGCTGCGCCCCGAAGGAGCTGACCGGTGCGCTGGACAGCCTGCCCCCGGTGGAGAAGCTATTTGGGGAAGAGGCGGTGGAGTACTATCTCACCCGGCTGCTCACCCGGGCGGTGGCGCTGCGGGAAAGCAGCAGCCTCGCCCAGTATCACGCGGTCATTCGGCAGGGCCTGCGGTACATCGACCAGCACTACACCCGCAGCGGCCTCTCCCTGGGAGAGGTAGCCGAAAACAGCAAAGCCAGCGCCAACTATTTCAGCGCTCTGTTCCGCAAAGAGATGGGCTGCACCTTTGTGGAGTACCTGACGCAAAAGCGCATGGACCGGGCCAAAGAGCTGCTGCGGGACAGCAGCCTGCGCACCGGTGAAATTGCCCTGGCGGTAGGGTATCGGGACACCCATTATTTCAGCACCCTCTTCCACAAGACCCAGGGCTGCACGCCCAGGGAGTACCGGGCGCGGAGGGGATAAACGAATGAAACCCCAAACCGGAGACCGGTTCGGGGGCTGCGGTGCGGTGTTATTGGAACTTTTCGAGAGGGCAATGGTGGCAGTCGCGAATGTGTTCCTTGATTTTTTCAAAGGTGACCTCGCTGATGTCGTGCTCAATGCGGCAGGCATCCTCGGCGGCGATCTGTGGGTCCACCCCCAGCTCGGTCAGCCACTGGGACAGGATGCAGTGCCGTTCATAGATGCGCTCGGCGATCTCCTGTCCGGTCTCGGTCAGGTGCAAATGGCCGTCCGGGTCCATGGTGATGTAGCCGTTGGTTTTCAGCAGGGTCATGGCCCGGCTGACGCTGGGCTTGGAAAAATTCAGATGGTGGGCCACGTCGATGGAACGGACATAGCCCTTCTCCTTTTGAATCATCAGGATGGTTTCCAGGTAGTTTTCGGCGGACTCGTGGATCTGCATATTTTTCCTCCAAATTGGGCGGGGTAATCGGTACTAATTTTCGTTATTATATCATACGTTTCCCGGTGTTTCAAGGGGGAAATCTGGCAGCTTGTAGAAAAGCGCTTGAAATAGTTTGAATTTACGACGATACTCCATTGCATATCCGGCGGTTCTGTGCTAAACTGCATAGGTACGTTTGGAAAGGACGAGAGATAGAATGGAAATCAATGGCATAGAAACCAACGAACAGATTCGATATGACAGCCTGAACCTCTCCCTGGAGATGTTGGCTGTGTTGCAGAAAAAAGGCTACGAAATGGCGACCCCGGTGCAGGGAGGCTGCATCCCCTTTTTGATGGAGGGAAAAGATGTGGTAGCCAAGGCCCCTACCGGTACGGGCAAGACGTTCGCCTTCGGCATCCCTATCGTGGAGCACACCGACCCAGCCACAAAATATGTCTCCAGCCTGATTTTGGCCCCCACGCGGGAGCTGGCGCTGCAAATCCGGGATGAGCTGACCAGCCTGTGCGAGGCCAAGGAGGGACTGCGGGTGGTCTGCCTTTATGGTGGGCAGCCCATCGACAAGCAAATCACTCAGATGAAGAAAAAGCCTCAAATCGTGGTGGCCACCCCTGGCCGCCTGATGGACTGCAAAAAGCGTAAGGCCATTCGGCTGGACCGGGTGGAGACGGTGATTTTGGACGAGGCGGACCGGATGCTGGACATGGGCTTCATCGACGACGTGACCAAAATTCTGGACATGATGCCCAACCGCAAAAATCTGGGGCTGTTTTCCGCCACCATCAGCCGGGAGGTCATGGATATTTCCTGGGTGTACCAGCGGGACCCGGCGGAGATCACCGTTCGCCCCGTGGCGGAGGACCGGCCCGACATCCAGCAGTACCGCATCGCCCTGGACAGCCGGGAGGAGAAGCTGGGTACCATGGTTGCCCTGCTGGAGGGCGGCGAGTACGAGCGGGCCATCGCCTTCTGCAACACCAAGAATATGACCGACCGGCTGGCGGCCATGCTGAAAATGCAGGACGTGTCCTGTGAGGCCATTCACGGCTCCATCCAGCAGCGCTCCCGGGAAAAGACCCTCCAGCGGTTCCGGGACGGGAAGATCCGGGTGCTGGTGGCCACTGACGTGGCCGCCCGTGGTCTGGACATCGACGACGTGGACGTGGTGTTCAACTACGATGTGCCGGACGAGCAGGAGTATTACATCCACCGCATTGGCCGGACAGGACGGGCCAAAAAGCACGGCGTGGCCTACACCTTCTGCGCCTCCATCTCCGACGCCATCAAGATGGACGAAATCGAGAAAAACCAGCGGTTCGACATCCAGAAGCTGGCCTTTGACGAGGACGGCTGCCTGATGATGGAAGAATCAGAGAATACCTGAGAAAAAGCGGGCGGGCAAAGGCCCGCCGGACAGAGGATTTGTCAATTTTGACGAATGACACCCCATTGACAAGGGAGAAAAGGACTGCTATAATCCGCAATAACCTCAAACACAGGGAAATTTATGAAAAAGCAAACTTTTTGTAAACAAACCTGCTGAGCGGATGGGCAGTTTCCCGGACGCGGCTGGGGCGGTACGGGGGAGGACTCCCGGAAGAAAAAAGACCCCACGCGGACGCACAACAGCGGATTTCCTGTAGAGAGGTACTGATAACAATGATTTGCAAAAACATTTTGGAAGCCACCGGACACACCCCCATCGTCCGGCTGAACCGCATGGTCCCCGAGGACGCAGCCCAGGTGCTGGTCAAGTTCGAGGGCCTCAACGTGGGTGGCAGCATCAAGACCCGCGTGGCGCTGAACATGGTGGAGCAGGCGGAGCGGGACGGTCTGCTGCACGAGGACAGCATCATCGTGGAGCCGACCAGCGGCAACCAGGGCATCGGCCTGGCGCTGGTGGGCGCGGTGAAGGGCTACCAGGTGCGGGTCATCATGCCCGATTCCGTCTCCGAAGAGCGGCGCAAGCTGATGCACCACTACGGCGCGGAGGTCATTCTCATCCACGACGCCGGAGACATCGGCGCCTGCATCGACGAGTGTCTGCAAACCGCCCTGCGCATGGCGGAGGAGGACCCCAAGGTCTACGTCCCCCAGCAGTTCGCCAACCCCGCCAACCCCATGATCCACCGCCACCAGACCGCTCTGGAAATTCTGGAGCAGGTGGGCGGTACCATCGACGGTTTCTGCTCCGGTGTCGGCACCGGTGGCACGCTGACCGGCATTGGTGAAACACTGAAAGCAATCAATCCTCATATGACCATCTGGGCAGTGGAGCCGGAAAACGCGGCGATTTTGGCCGGCGGCACCGTTGGCACCCACTTGCAGATGGGTATTGGCGACGGCGTCATTCCCGACATCCTGAACCAGTCCATCTATGAGGACATTTACATCGTCACGGACCAGGAGGCCCTGGACACGGCGCGGGATCTGTGCCGGAAAGAGGGCCTCATGTGCGGTATCTCCAGCGGCACCAACGTTGCCGCGGCCATCCAGCTCGCGAAGAAGCTGGGCAAGGGCAAGACAGTCGTCACCATCCTGCCCGATACCGCCGAACGGTACTTCTCCACGCCGCTGTTCGCGGGGGAGTGACGAACGACATTCAACGCTTTCAGTCCATCGTGCCTGTCAGGGGGAAACGCTCTCTGACAGGCTTTTTTTACCCCCAAAAGGAGGAACTTTGTTATGGATATGAAATTTAATGATAAACTGAACGCCGCCATGAACCGGGTCTCCGGCAGCGGCGACGCATTGATGAACCTGTTTGGCCTGCCCAAGGATGGGCAGTATGACATGGCGGTCCTCAGCCCCATGTGGAAGCCGGAGGATGTGCTGGCGTCCCAGCCGGTAGAGACGGTGTTCCAGCGGGAGACCAACACCCTGGCCACCTACCTGCTCCGCTATGGGGAGAAGCAGCTTCTCTGGCTGCACATCGGCCCCTGCGCCGGCAACGTCATGGACGCCTGCCTGGGCCTGGCCTGCACCAAATGCGACAAAATTTTGTTCCTGGGCCTTTGCAGCACCATGAAGGACGACCTGACCGCCGGGGACCTGGTGGTGCCCAACAAGGCCATTTCCGGCACCGGCGCCACCCGCTACCTCCAGGAGGAACTGGGCGGGGACGACACCTTTGGCAAGGAACGGCGCACACCCCCCAAGGGCATCCTGTGGCTGAGTAAGGCCGCCATCAAGGCCGAGGCCAAGCTGAACACCCGGACGGTGTTCTCTACCGACAGCATTTTGGGGGCGCTGCTCCACCAGCCGGAAGTGGAGGCCATTGGCGCGGACGTGGTGGATATGGAGGCCACCGCTTTCACCCGCTGCATGTCCCTGATGGAGCGCACCGGCACCGCCCTGCTGGTGGTGTCCGGCAAGCTGGGCGAGGACCGGCTGAGCCGCCCCGCCCCGGAGGCCGAGGCCGCGCTCAACCACACCGTGGAGGAGACCCTTGGAAGTATCATCGTCAACCTGGCGAAATGATTTTTCATACTGATAAAATGAACCAATAAGAATGCCCGGACGCAGGCTGTGTACCTGTGTCCGGGCGGTTTTTGTTTTCGGAAGTTTTATACCTCTGCGTCGTCGTCATCCTCCCGACCGCTGAGGGAGTAGGCCACGTTGTAGGCGTGGTCGGCGCAGCGCTCCAGGTCGGTGACGAAGTCAGAGAAGATGACGCCGCCGAAGGCTTCGCACTGGCGGTTCATCAGCCGCTCCACGTGGCGGGCGGTGCAGGAATCCTGGAGGTGGTCCACCTTCTGCTCCAGCTCGTCCACCATGTCCAGGTTCTCGTAGCTGTCCATGGAGAACACCTCCAGGCTGCACTGGACACTCTCCAGGGTGGCCTGCGAGATTTCCTGCAAGTCGTTCAGTCCCGCCTGGGAGATGGTGCCCTTCCGGTCCCGGAGCTTTTCCGCGTACTCGGTCAGGTTCACCGCGTAGTCGCTGATGCGCTCGATGTCGGCCACGTCCAGCAACAGCTTGGTCAGCCGGGTGCGGTCCTTGTCAGACAGGCGGTAGGAGCGCAACTCCACCAGCGCCATGGTGATGTTGTGGTCCAGGTAATCCACGGTGTCCTCCCCGTCGATGACCTCCTGGAGCCGGTCATAGTCGTCCTCGAAGAAACACTCAATGGCGGTGGTCAGGTTTTGCAGGGCGAAGTGGCCCATGCGGACGATCTCCAACTTGGCGTTGGACAGGGCCACCGCCGCCGGGATGCTGGTGAAGTGGTTGATGTAGATGAGCTGCTGCTCTCTGGCCTTTCGGGTCTCCTCCGGCAGAACGGGGATGATGGTCTGGGCCAGCTTGACGATCATGGGGGCGAAGCCGAACTCCACCACCACGGCGATGATGGCGAAAATGGTGTGGGTGTTGGCGATTTGCCGCCCCACGTTGTCGGGGGACAGAGACTGGATGGCAGTCAAAATCTGGGGGAACACGGTGATGAGCGTGGTCAGCAGCACGGCGCGGATCAGGTTAAAAACCAGGTTCAAAATGGCGGTGCGCTTGCCGTTGCGGTTGGCGGTGAGGGAGGCCAGCAGGTTGGGAGTGACGGAGCCCACCGCCGCGCCGATGACCAGGTAGACGGCCATCTGGTAGTCCAAAATCCCCTGAACGGCGAACGCCTGGAAGATGACCGTGGAGGAGGAGGAACTTTGCAGCAGGGCGGTGAAGGCCACGCCGAACAAAATCGCCAGGAACGGGTTGTGCAGGTTGGACATCAGGTCGATGAACGCCTGCGATTCCGACAGAGGGGCAATGGCGCTCTTCATGATGGAGATGCCGACAAACAGCATACCGAAGCCCAGGATAATGGAGCCAACGTCCCGGACGAAGGTCTTGGAGAAGAACAGATACATGACCGCGCCCACAAAGAGGATCAGCGGGGCGTAGGCGCTCAGGTTGAAGGCGGTCAACTGGGCGGTGATGGTGGTGCCGATGTTGGCACCCATAATGACGCCAATGGCCTGGGACAGTGTCATCAGCCCGGAGTTGACGAAGCCGATGACCATCACGTCGGTGGCGGAGGAGCTTTGGATCATCAGTGTGACAAGAATACCCACCAGCACCGCCATCACACGGTTGCTGGTGGCCTTTTCCAAAATCAACCTCAGATTGTCGCCGGCGGCGTTGCGCAGGCCGGCAGACATCAGCGTCATGCCGTAGAGGAACAGCCCCACTCCGCCCAGCAGGGAAAAAGCATCTAAAACGGTCATAGTCCTTACCTTCCAATAGCATACATAAATTTTTCAAACGGTTTAACTGAACTTTACTATATCATATTTATGCCGCTGATGCAAGGGGAATTGCGAAATAATGACGAAACCACCAGAATATAGCGGAAAAATGGAACAAATATGAACGAAATAATGCAAAATAAACATCTTAAAAGCACTTTTTTTCATTTTTACGGGGCGTTGGGCGGAGGTGCCTCGGTGGCGGGCGGACGGCCCCAAAACGCAAAAAGAAAAGCCCGTAACGAAACCGTTACAGGCTTTTCTCCTGGTCCGAGTGTTGAGATTCGAACTCAAGGCCTCTTGAACCCCATTCAAGCGCGATACCAAACTTCGCCACACCCGGATGTCTGTCATCTCCTGACGACTTGTATATAATAGCACGACTCACCGAAAAAAGCAAGAGCAAATTTTTGAAAAGAACGAATAAATTTCGGAGGCGGAAAGGCGGAAAAATCGACGACTTTGCCAGAGGGAATGTTTAGAACTGGAAAAAAGGGAACAGAATAACAGGCAGCGGCAGGCAAAGGGCGAAGCGCACCTTGCGCCGCCGCGATTGAAATAACAAGGAGCGGATGACGATGAACTGCGAATCGGGGACCGGAGCGGGCCTGACCAGGTGCGCCCAAAACGCCCTGCGGCGGGCCAGGGACGAGGCCAGAGGGCTGGGCCACAACTATGTGGGCAGCGAGCATCTGCTGCTGGGTTTGGCGGAAGTGTCAGAGGGGCGGGCCGCCCAGATGCTCCGGTCCTCCGGGCTGGAGCCGGAGGGCCTGCGGGAGACGGTGGCGAAGCTGGTGGGTGTGGGGGCCGTGGGCTGCGCGCCCATGCAGGGGCTGACCCCCCGGTGCCGGAAAATCGTCGAGCTGGCTGCCGCCGAGAGCAGCCGGATGAAGAGCGGCGGCGTGGGGACGGAACACCTGCTGGTGGGCATCCTCCGGGAAGGGGAGGGCACCGCCGCCCGCATCCTCAGCAGCGGCGGCGTGGAGCTGCGGACGCTGTACAGCACCCTTTTCACCGCCATGGGCGAAAGCGGCGGCGCGGTGTTCTGGGAACGGAAGGGCCGGGAGGGGGAGCCGGTGCGGGAGTCCAAGCTGCTGGACCAGTTCGCGCGGGACATGACCCGGCTGGCGGAGACCAAACGGCTGGACCCGGTGACGGGCCGGGAGCCGGAGCTGAACCGGGTCATCCAAATCCTCTGCCGCAGGACCAAGAACAACCCCGTCCTGCTGGGGGAGCCAGGCGTGGGTAAAACGGCGGTGGCCGAGGGGCTGGCCCAGCGGCTGGCCGCTGGGGACGTGCCGGAGGCCCTCCGGGGCAAGCGGCTGCTGTCCATGGACCTCTCCGCTACCGTGGCGGGCACCAAGTACCGGGGCGAGTTCGAGGAACGGGTCAAGCGCCTCATCCGGGAGGTCCAGCGGGTGGGCAACGTCATCCTCTTTCTGGACGAGCTGCACACCATCGTAGGAGCGGGCAGCGCAGAAGGCTCTATCGACGCGGCCAACATCTTAAAACCCGCCCTGTCCCGTGGAGAAATCCAGGTGCTGGGGGCCACCACCCAAGAGGAGTACCGCCGCTATATCCGCAAGGACGCCGCTCTGGAGCGCCGGTTTCAGCCGGTGACGGTGGAACCGCCCAGCCGGGAGCAGGCGGTGGAGATTTTGCAAAACCTGCGCAGCCGCTACGAGGCCCACCACCGGCTCACCATCGACGCCGACGCGATCGAGGCGGCGGTGGAGCTGAGTGTTCGCTATCTGCCAGACCGCTACCTGCCCGACAAGGCGGTGGACCTGATGGACGAGGCGGCGGCGCGGGCCAAAATCGCCGCCGAGGTGTCGCCGGAGGCCCTCCGCGCCCTGGAGGACAAGCGGCAGGAGGCGGTGGCCGCCCTGGAAAAGGCCATTCGCGGGCAGGACTACGAGAAGGCTGCCCTGTTCCGGGACGCGGAGCAGAGCTACCGCCGCCAAATGGAGGAGGCCCGGCGTGCGTGGTATCGCTCGTCCCAGCGGCAGGCGGTGACGGTCCGCCGGGAGGATGTGGCCGCGGTGCTGGCCGACTGGACGGGCATCCCTGTGGCCTCCATCACCGAGGACGAGAGCCGCAGGCTATTGGCCCTGGAGGACACCCTTCACCGCCGGGTGGTGGGCCAGCGGCAGGCCGTTGAGGCCGTGGCCCGGTGCATCCGCCGCAGCCGCTCCGGTTTAAAGGAGGAGAACCGGCCTGTCGGCTCCTTCCTGTTCGCCGGCCCCTCCGGCGTGGGTAAAACCGAGTTGTGCCGCGCCCTGGCGGAAGCCTTGTTCGGCACAGACGAGGCCCTGCTGCGGCTGGATATGTCGGAGTATATGGAGGCCCAGTCCGCCTCCCGGCTCATCGGGTCCCCACCCGGCTATGTGGGCTACGAGGAGGGGGGACGGCTGACCGAGGCCGTCCGCAAGCGGCCTTACCGGGTGATTTTGTTCGACGAGCTGGAAAAGGCCCACCCGGAGGTGTGGAACCTGCTGTTGCAAATTTTGGAGGACGGCGCGCTCACCGACAGCCAGGGGCAAAAGGCGGACTTCCGCAACGCGGTCATTGTCATGACCACCAACGCGGGGGCGGACGCTCTCTCCGCTCAGGAACATCCTCTGGGGTTTGGAAATAGGGGAGAGGAGAGCCGCCAGAGCGCCGTCCGTGGGGCGCTGAAAAAGCTGTTTCGCCCGGAATTTTTGAACCGCATCGACGAAATCATCTGCTTCCAGAAGCTGACCGGGGAGGAGGTGCAGGAGATCGCCCGGCTGATGCTCCGGCAGTCCGGCCAGCGGCTGACCGCTCAGGGCGTCCGGCTGGAGGCCGACGATACGGCGGTGGAACTGATTGCTCAGGAGGGCCAGGACCCCACCCTGGGAGTGCGCCCTCTGCGGCGGTATCTCCGCGCCCACCTGGAGGACCCGGCGGCGGAACTGCTGCTGTCCGGCGAGCTGAGCCGGGGAGACACGCTTTGCGTGACGACAGAGGGCCAGGAGCTGGTTTTGACGGTCCAGCGGCCCAGCGCGGCCCAGGCGGGAGAGAAGTCGTAACGGGGAAACAAAAGGAGTGGTCTGTTGCAAAATGTAGGTTGTAAAATGGGATTTCTGTGCGAAATTTGAGTAAAATAGATAACTCAAATCTCCCTCTCTGCTCTGGTGTTTTTCTTCTCAACGTGCTATACTCTCGTAGGAAAATCTCCGAAAAGAAAAAGAGAGGGAGCATAACCATGTGGGAAAAAATCAAGGACGCGCTGACGGAAGTCCTCATTGAAATACTGGAGCTGTGGGCCAGGTTCCGGGTCTACGTCGAGCGGGAGTGGGTGGCTTTTTTCAAGTGGTGCGGCTTTTCCATCGTAGTGGGCGTGGTAGTGGGCGTGGTCGGCGCGGCCTTCCACCATGCGGTGGAGTGGGCCACCGCCGCCCGGACCGCGTACCCCTGGCTGCTCTACCTGCTGCCGGTGGCGGGCCTGGCCATCGCGGGGCTGTACCACCTCTTTAAAATGGACGACGACGCAGGGACGGAGTTCGTGCTGGCTTCGGTGCGGGACGCCCGGAAGCTGCGCATCAGCATGGTGCCGCTGATTTTCATCTCCACGGTGCTGACCCACCTGTGCGGCGGCTCCGCCGGACGGGAGGGGGCCGCCCTCCAAATCGGCGGCGGCATCTCCGCCTGGCTGGGGCGGTTGCTCCATCTGGACGACCGGGACCGGCGTATCACCACCATGGCGGGCATGGCGGCGGGGTTCTCCGCCCTGTTCGGCACGCCGCTGGCGGCGGCGGTCTTTGCCATGGAGGTGGAGAGCGTGGGAGTCATGTACTACGCCGCCATCGTCCCCTGCTTCCTCTCCGCGCTGCTGGCCAGCATCGTGGCCGGGTTCTGCGGCGGGGAGGCCACCAGCTTTGTGGTCTTTAACGCGCCTGACCTGACGGTGCTGGCGATGGTGCAGATCATCGTGCTGGGGGCGCTGTGTGGAATGCTCGCCAACATCTTCTGTCGGGCCATGCGGGGCTTCAGCAAGGCGTACCGCCACTTTTTCCACAAGACCTGGCAAAGGGCGCTGGCGGGCGGCTGCCTGGTCATCCTGCTGACGCTGATTTTTGGCCGGGACTACAACGGCGCGGGCATGGACGTCATCTCCGCCGCCCTGGGCGGCAGCGCCGACACCTGGGCCTTCCTGCTGAAAATCATCTTCACCGCCGCCACCCTGGGGGCAGGGTTCAAGGGCGGCGAGATCGTCCCCTCCTTCTTTGTGGGGGCCACCTTCGGCTGTGTGGTCGCGCCGCTGCTGGGCCTCTCGGCCAGCTTTGGCGCGGCGGTGGGCATGGTCGCCGTGTTCTGCGGCGTGACCAACTCCCCCATGACCTCCATTTTGCTGGGCTATGAACTGTTCGCCGGGGTGGGCGTGGCGCCTCTGGCCCTGGCGGTGGCGGTGAGCTACATGCTCTCCGGCTACACCGGCCTCTATCATCAGCAAAAGATCCTCTACTCCAAGACAAAAGCCGTTTACATCAACAAAATGGGCGACCAGGAGTATTTCAGCCGGGAACACGACCTGGACGACGACGGAACGGGGGAGAAGAACTCCTGACCGGGGAAACGGTTCGCTTACATAATTAAAATTGATTATTCTGGTGAATCAGCCACGTTCGAGTGGTTAGTGGTTAGTGGCGAGAAAGTAGTTTTTTTCACTGAAAATCTCACAACTGTGGGACAAACCGGCACCAAACGACAAGCACTATCCCCTCTTGCCTCCCCTGAAAGGGGAGGAGGGCCGCCGCCTTTAGGCGGTGGCGGAGGGGTTCGCAGCGCATGGCTGGGCAAAAAAGAGAATCAGAACATAAAACAGCAAATACCTGCAAACCGCCAGGGATCTCCAGCGCAAACCAACCGTGCCGGAGGCCCCTGGCCGCTTTTTTGTGACACAGCCGGAGCAGGGGAAGGAATTTTGCCGAAAGGCACAAAACCACCGTGTAAAATTTTCACATGTTTGGTGAAAATCTTCCTCAGTTTCTTGATGAAACTTGACAAATGAGAGAATCTGTACTATTCTTAACTTGAAGCAACTTATGCAATTCTAATTCTAAAACTAAGGTGAGGAGGAATCAGACTATGAAAAGCTCTTTCCGTTGGTACGGTGACAGCGACCCGGTCACTCTGGACGACATCCGCCAGATCCCCGGTATGCGCTCCATCGTGTCCGCAGTCTATGACGTCAAACCCGGTGAGGTCTGGCCGGAGGAAAGCATCAAGAAAATGGTGGACGAGTGCGCCGCCAAGGGCCTGGTGTTCGACGTGGTGGAGTCCATCCCGGTGCCCGAAGAGATCAAGCTGGGCCGCCCGGAGCGGGACCGCATGATCGAGAACTACTGTGAGTCCATCCGCCGCTGCGCCAAGTATGGCATCAAGTGCGTGACTTACAACTTCATGCCCGTCTTTGACTGGACCCGTACCCAGCTCGATAAGGAAGCCCCCGACGGCTCCACCAGCC
Organism: Clostridiales bacterium; assembly: GCA_021205375.1. Lineage (GTDB taxonomy): Bacteria > Bacillota > Clostridia > Oscillospirales > Oscillospiraceae > Onthomonas. The sequence continues at coordinate 12,898 of JAJPXR010000246.1, forward strand.
TGGTCATGTATTGGGATCAGATGCGGGGCCTGGACCCCCTGAAGGACGACATCCACCTGCCCGGCTGGGACTCCAGCTATACCCAGGAGGAAGTCCGCGACCTGATCACCGCCTATGGCGAGATCGGCGAAGAGGGCTTGTGGGCCAACCTGGAGTACTTCCTCAAGCGGGTCATCCCCGTGGCGGAGGAGTGCGGCGTGGTCATGGCCATCCATCCCGACGATCCCCCCTATCCCATCTTTGGCCTGCCCCGCATCATCACCTGCGAGGAGAACCTGGACCGGTTCCTGGCTCTGGTGGACAGCCCCGCCAACTCCCTGTGCCTCTGCACCGGCTCCCTGGGCTGCTCCCCCAAGAACGACATCCCCGCTATGGTGCGCAAGTATTCCGCCATGGGCCGCATCGGGTTCATGCACCTGCGCAACGTGAAGATCCTGCCCGACACCTCCTTCGAGGAGTCCGGCCACCTGTCCCAGAAGGGCAGCCTGGACATGAACGCCATCGTCAAGGCCCTGGTGGAGACCGGGTTCGACGGCTACTTCCGTCCTGACCATGGCCGCATGATCTGGGGCGAGACCGGCAAGCCCGGCTATGGTCTGTATGACCGCGCTCTGGGCAGCGCCTACCTCAACGGCCTGATCGAGGCCAACGGCGGCACCATCGAGGAATAATACATCTGTTTTGTCACGAAACGGGTCGGCTGTCAGCCGCCCCGGTGAAAAAATTTTTTATCACGAAAAGGAGCTAAACTGTTATGATTGATCTGCCTTATAATGTTGACTTTTCCGGTAAAGTAGTCGTTGTCACCGGCGCCGGTGGCGTTCTGTGTGGCACCATGGCCCGCGCTTTTGCCCAGGCTGGCGCGAAGGTCGCCGCTCTGGACCTGAACGAGGACGCTGTCAAGAAGCTGGCCGACGAGTGCAAGGCCGAGGGCTTCATCTGCGAGGGCTACAAGGCCAACGTGCTGGACGCCGAGGTCCTGGAGAGCGTTCATCAGCAGGTCCTGGCCGACCTGGGTCCCTGCGACATCCTGATCAACGGCGCCGGCGGCAACAACGCCCGTGCGCAGACTGACAACGAGTATCAGCATGAGGCCAAAGAGGGCCAGAAGACTTTCTTCGACCTGGATCAGGGCGGCGTGGACTTCGTGTTCAAGCTGAACTTCCAGGGCACCCTGCTGCCCACCCAGGCTTTCGCCAAGGACATGGTGGAGCGCAAGTCCGGCTGCATCCTGAACATCTCCTCCATGAACGCTTACACCCCGCTGACCAAGATCCCCGCCTACTCCGGCGCCAAGGCCGCTGTCTCCAACTTCACTCAGTGGCTGGCCACCCACTTCGCCGGCACCGGCATCCGCTGCAACGCCATCGCTCCGGGCTTCCTGGTCTCCAACCAGAACCGCGCTCTGCTGTTCAATGAGGACGGCACCCCCACCGCCCGTTCCGGCAAGATCCTGGCCGGCACTCCCACCGGCCGCTTCGTGGAAAGCGAAGAGCTGCTGGGCGGCGTGTTCTTCCTGTGTGACGACAAGGCGGCCAGCGCCATCACCGGCGTCATCCTGCCCATCGACGCGGGCTTCTCTGCTTACTCCGGAGTGTGATTTTAGATGGCCTTGCATGTAATGGAAGAGGCCAACCGGTGCCTGGGCTGTAAAAACCCACGCTGCCAGGCTGGATGTCCCATCCATACCAACATTCCTGAAGTGATCCGCCTGCTCAAGGCTGGCAAACTGGACGAGGCGGGATGGATGCTGTTTGAGAACAATCCGCTGACCACCGTTTGCAGCTTGGTGTGCAACCACGAGGGACAATGCGAAGGCCATTGTGTCCGGGGCATCAAAGGCGCGCCGGTCCACTTTTCTATCATCGAAAACTACATTTCCACCACCTACGCCAACAAAATGGTCAAGGGTCCCGTCCCCTCCAACGGCCGCCGCGCGGCGGTTATCGGGGCGGGCCCCGCCGGGCTGACCATCGCCATCATCCTGGCCCGCTACGGCTACCAGATGACCATTTTCGACAGCCGGGACAAAATCGGCGGTGTGCTCCGCTACGGCATCCCGGATTTCCGTCTGCCCGACGACGTGCTTGACGACATCGCCTATCGCCACCTGGAGCTGAAAGGCATCCAGTTCCGGCCCAACACCTACATCGGCAGCGCCCTGACCATCGACGACCTGTTCCGGGACGGCTACCAGAGCATTTTCGTCGGCTCCGGTCTGTGGAAGCCCAACAAGCTCCACATCCGGGGCGAGAGCCTGGGCAACGTCAGCTATGCCATCAACTACCTGGCAAACCCCGACGCTTTCCGCCTGGGGGAGCGGGTGATGATCATCGGCACAGGCAACTCCGCCATGGACTGCGCCCGCACCGCTGTGCGCAAGGGCGCGCGGTACGTCACCTGCGTCAACCGGACCGATGAACTGACCGCCAGCCAGTACGAATCCAGCTACGCCAAGCTGGAGGGCGTGGATTTCCTGATGAACAAATGCACCTTGGAAATTCAGGACGGCGGCGTTATCCTGTCGGACAGCAACGTCACCGAGGACGGTAAAATCGAATCCGTCCCCGGCACTGAGAAGCTGTACCCCTGCGATTTCGTCATCATCGCGGTGAGCCAGGGGGCCGAGAGCAACCTGATCGCCAGCACCGAGGGCATCGACACCCAGCGCGGCCTGCTGACGGCGGACCCGGACGGCCACACCAGCCGCCCCGGTGTGTTCGCGGCGGGCGACGCTGTGAACGGCGCCCGGACGGTGGTGGAGGCGGTTGCCAACGGCAAGAAGGTGGCCGAGGCCATGCACCAGTATATGCAGAGCTTGCCCATGCCCGTTTTGACCGATTACCCGGAGGCTCCTGTGGTGGAGGACATCTCCGCCGCAGCCCAGGCCGAGCAGGTGATTTAAGATTAAAGGAGACACCGCACGATTTGCATTTGCCAGGTTGTGCGGTGCCGCCTGCGTGATTTTACAACAAAGGAGCCGATATTTATGAACGCATTGAATGAAGCCATCTCCAACATTGGCGTTGTTCCCGTCATTAAGCTCACCAACCCCGAGCGGGACGCCGCTCCTCTGGCCAAAGCCCTGTGCGCCGGTGACGTGCCGGTGGCCGAGGTCACCTTCCGCGCCGCCGGTGCGGACAAGGCCATCGCCCTGATGAAGGAAGCCTGCCCCGACATGATCGTGGGCGCTGGCACCGTCACCAACACCGACCAGATCGACGCCACCATCGCCGCCGGCGGTCAGTTCATCGTCACCCCCGGCTTCGACGCCGAGCTGGTGGCCTATGCCCAGTCCAAGAACATCCCCATCTATCCCGGCTGCACCACCCCCACCGACTACCATGCGGCGCTGAAGTTCGGCCTGGAGCTGATCAAGTTCTTCCCCGCGGAGCAGTCCGGCGGCCTGGCCAAGATTAAGTCCATGAGCGCTCCCTTCCCCATGTTCAAGGTCATGCCCACCGGCGGCATCTCCCTGAAGAATCTGGCTGAGTACCTGAAGAGCCCGGTCATCGCGGCCTGCGGCGGCTCCTACATGGTCACTGCTGACCTGATCGAGAACCAGAAGTGGGATGAGATCACCGCTCTGTGCGTCCAGTCCCGCGACATCGTGAAGGAAGTCCGCAATGGCTGATTACACGCTGGCCCATGTGGGTCTGAACGCGGCCAACAGGGAAGAGGCCAAAAAAGCTGCCGAGATGTTTGAGTTGCTCTTTGGCCTGACCGTCAAGGAGGGCAACAGCTCTTTCTTTGCCGGTGGGGTCATCGAGACCATGAAGGAGCCGTACAAGGGCACCCACGGTCATATCGCCATCGGCACCTCGGACGTTCCCGCCGCGAAAGCCGAGCTGGAGGCCCGTGGCTTTACCTTCGACCCCTCCACGGCCAAATACCGGAAGGACGGCGTGCTGAACGCCATTTATCTCTCCGATGAGATTTTGGGCTTTGCCGTCCATCTGGTGGGCAAATAAGAAACCGACAGCAATTTTTAGCGATACAGAAAGTTAGGAGACTGAATACATGGCGAAAATTGTAACCTTTGGCGAGATCATGCTGCGCCTCGCCCCCAACGGGTATTACCGCTTCTTCCAGAACGACCAGATGCAGGCCACCTTCGGCGGCGGCGAGGCCAACGTCGCCGTCTCCCTGGCCAACTATGGCATGGACGTTTCTTTTGTCACCAAGCTGCCCACCCACGCCATCGGCCAGGCCGCTGTCAACTCCCTGCGCTATTTCGGCGTGGACACCAGCGACATCGTCCGGGGTGGCGACCGCGTGGGTATCTACTACCTGGAGAAGGGCGCTTCCCAGCGCGGCTCCGTGTGCATCTATGACCGCGCCCACTCCGCTATCCAGGAAGCCGATCCCTCTGACTTCGATTGGGATAAGATCTTCGACGGCGCCGAGTGGTTCCACTTCACCGGCATCACCCCGGCCCTCGGCCCCAACGTGGTGGAGATCTGCCGGGACGCTTGCAAGGCTGCCAAGGCCCACGGCGTCAAGATTTCCTGCGACCTGAACTACCGCGGCAAGCTGTGGACCCGCGCTGAGGCCCGCGCTGCCATGACCGACCTGTGCCAGTATGTGGACGTCTGCATCTCCAACGAGGAGGACGCCAAGGACGTGTTCGGCATCGAGGCCGAGAACACCGACATCTATGGCGGCAAGCTGAACAAAGAGGGCTACAAGTCCGTTGCCAAGCAGTTGGCTGACAAGTTTGGATTTGAGAAGGTCGCCATCACCCTGCGCACCTCCATCTCCGCCAGCGACAACGACTGGGCTGCCATGCTCTATGACGGCACCGATTATTGCTTCTCCAAGGAGTATCACCTGCGCATCACCGACCGCGTGGGCGGCGGCGACAGCTTCGGCGGCGGCCTGATTTATGCTCTGATGAACGGCAAGTCCACCCAGGACGCCGTGGAGTTCGCTGTGGCGGCTTCCGCGCTGAAGCACTCCGTCGAGGGCGACTACAACCGCGTCACCGTCTCCGAGGTGGAGAAGCTCTCCGGCGGCGACGGCTCTGGCCGCGTCCAGAGATAACCCCCTACACCAGTCCGTAAGGTCTGACCTTCCTTTCCAGCAGACAGAGCGGGGCAGCGGCGCTGCCAAGGCCCCGTTTTGTCTGCACCTTTTTGACGAAAAAAGGTTCTATGTCAAGAGTTGGGGCAGAGAAAAATAACCCGCAAAAAT
>JAJPXR010000101.1 GCA_021205375.1 Clostridiales bacterium
ATGAATTTGGGGCCAGGTGCTTTACCTGACCCCAACATTTATTATAGAACCAAAGGATAGCCGGAACACCCATTCAGAGGGGCAGAGCGCAGGCTCTGCCCCTTTTTTGCGCAGCCAAGCCCATCCACGGCGTGTAAAGTTCCCTTCCCGTCAGAAACAACCCGCCTTTTTTGTGCGTTATCTGTGGACTTTGTGAATTGACCGAAAGGAAAAAAAGTGATAAAATACAAATAAAAAAGGCGGAAAACGAGGGAAGAGAAATGTTGAACGAACAAAATTCCAACCGATTCTGCGCCCTGCGGCGAAGCGTCATCGCGCTGGACTACCAAAACCTGAACCCGGAGCAGCGGGAGGGCGTTCTGACCACCCAGGGGCCGCTGCTGCTGCTGGCGGGGGCTGGCAGCGGCAAGACCACGGTCCTCATCAACCGCATTGCCAACCTCATCAAATACGGCCAGGGCAGTGACTCCTCCGAGGTCCCCGACTGGGTGACAGAGGAGGACGTGGACTTTTTGGAGGGCTATCTGAACTCCCCTAACGAGGCCGACCGCCCCCGTGCGGAAATGCTCTGCAAGCTGCGCCCGGCAGCCCCCTGGTCAATCATCGCCATCACCTTCACCAACAAGGCGGCGGGGGAGCTGAAATCCCGGCTGGAGGCCATGCTGGGGCCAGAGGGCCAGGACGTTTGGGCGTTCACCTTTCACTCCGCCTGCGTCCGCATCCTGCGGCGGGACATTGATAAGCTGGGCTACCGCACCGCCTTCACCATTTACGACACCGACGACTCCCTTCGCGTCATCAAGGAGATTTTGAAGGCCCAGAACGTGGACGACAAAATGTTCCCGCCCCGGATGGTGCTTAGCAATATCTCCAGAGCCAAGGACAACATGCAGTTGGCGGCGGATTACCTGGCCGAGAGCCAGAAGTCCGGCGATATCCGGCAAATTCAAATCGGTAAGATTTATGTAGACTACGAAAAACGCCTCCGGGAGGCTGACGCGCTGGACTTCGACGACCTGATCCTCCAGACCGTCCGTCTGCTCCAGTCCAGCCAGGAGGCTCGGGACTACTGGCAGCGGAAGTTCCGCTATGTGCTGGTGGACGAATACCAGGACACCAACCACCTGCAATATCTGCTGGCGGCGCTGCTGGCGGGAGAGCGGAAGAACATCTGCGTGGTGGGCGACGACGACCAGTCCATCTACCGGTTCCGGGGGGCCACCATCGAGAACATCCTGGACTTCGAGAGCCAGTACAAGGGGGCGCGGGTCATCCGGCTGGAGCAGAACTACCGCTCCACCCAGAACATCCTGAACGCCGCCAACGCCGTCATCCGCAACAACACCGGGCGCAAGGGCAAAAACCTGTGGACCCAGCACGAGGGTGGCGACAAGGTCAAGGTCTACACCGCCATGAACGAAAACGACGAGGCCCAGTACGTGGCCGCTCAAGTGCTGGCGGGAATCAGCAAAGGCCGGGACTGGAAGGATTTCGCCGTCCTCTACCGGATGAACGTCCAGTCCAACCAGCTTGAGTATGCCTTCAAGCGCAACGCCATCCCCTACAAGGTGGTGGGCGGCACCAAATTCTTTGATCGGGCGGAAATCAAAGATATGCTGGCCTATCTTTGCGTTATCAACAACCCGGCGGACGACCTGCGGCTGCGCCGCATCATCAACACCCCCGCCCGGGGCATCGGCAACCGCACTATCGAGATCGCCACAGGCATCGCCCAGCAGTTGGGCCTTCCTCTGTACGAGGTAGTCAGCCACGCCGCAGACTACCCCATGCTGCAAAAGAGCTTGCCCAAGCTCCAGGCGTTTGTGGACATCATGGAGGGCCTGCGGGAGAAGGCGGAGACCATGGAGCTGACCGACTTCTATGACGAGGTCATCACGGCTACCGGCTATGTGGCCGCGCTGGAGGCCAAAAAGACCGTGGAGAACCGCACACGGGTGGAGAACGTCCACGAACTGAAATCCTCTATCCAGGGCTATCTGGAAAACGCCGTTGACGGCACGCTGGAGGGCTTTTTGGACGAGGTTGCCCTCTACACCGATTTGGACAGCGTGGACGAAAAGGAAAACGCTGTGGTCATCATGACCATGCACGCCGCCAAGGGGCTGGAGTTCCCGGTGGTGTTCGTGGTGGGCATGGAGGACGGGCTGTTTCCCGGTATGCGCTCCATCGGCGACACCGAGGAGATGGAGGAGGAGCGCCGCCTGTGCTACGTGGCGCTGACAAGGGCCAGAGAGACCCTGTGTTTGTCTTGTGCCCGGCAGCGGATGCTCTTCGGCCATACCACCAGCAACAAGCCCTCCCGTTTTCTGGAGGAGATTCCGGAGGAATACATCGAGAAATCGGGCCGCAGCCTGACCGAAGAGAACCGGGAATACGGTGGACGCTGGAAGGACAGCAGCCAGAGCGAAAACGGCGAACGCCCCCGCTACGCCGGGCGCGCTGGAGGACGGGGAAGCTACGGTGCTCGTCCCCGCCGTCCCCGCCGGGACGACGGCAAGCCTCTGGGCGGCGGCATCAGCGTCAGCCATGCGGTGGCGCCCACCGGTCAGCGGGCAGTGCAGGCCACGTTTAACCTGCTGAGCCAGTTCAAAAAGGGCGACATGGTAGACCACTCCGCCTTTGGCAAGGGGATGATCGTCAGCATCCTGCCCATGGGCGGCGACGCCCTGGTGGAGGTCGCCTTCGACGGCGTGGGCAACAAGAAGCTGATGCTCAAGGCCGCCTCTCAGCATATGAAAAAAGTGGAAAGTTTGTAAAAGCTTTGCAAATTTCAAAGAATTAAACGAACGCGGAAAGTTATAGAAGCCCTCCGCAGGAGTTTTGTTGCGCAAGCAACAAAATAAATTGAAATCCGTGC
>JAJPXR010000035.1 GCA_021205375.1 Clostridiales bacterium
CCCGCCACCGCCTACCTGCGGCGGCCCTCCTCCCCATTCAGGAGAGGCAAGAGGGGATAGTGCTTGCCGTCTGATGTTGGTCGTGTTCAACAGACATGAGATTTCCTGGAGAAATCCCTTTCTAGCCACTGTAAACACGGTTGATTCAAATGGATAACCAGATTTGGAAATTCCTGATTGTTAACTCATTATCAAACGAAGTTATCAATCAGTATAGCAGATTTCGGGCGTTTGTCAACCATTTTTCTCGCCGGTTGACAAGCAGAGAGGGATAATTTGAATCACCGGCTCCTCGTAGGGGTGGGCCGCCCGGACTGCGTCCAGCGTCTCCGCCAGCCGTTGGGCGGTGACCGTCACCTCTACTTTTATCTCGTCGGCCTCCTCCAGTTCGCCCTCCGTCCCCTGCCAGGGGTGGGTACCCGCCAGGGGCCGCCAGCAGGAGCGCACCGGCGACCAGCTCAGGCAGCGGTCGTAGTTCCCGATGTGACCTGCATCCACCTGGAACAGGGCGGCGCGGAGGGCCTCAAAGTGGCTCTCCGGTACGTAAATTTCCAGTTTATAGTGGGAAAACGCCATCATTTCAGCCGTTTCAGCACTTCCAGCAGGTAGTTCCACACCCGCTGCACCGAAGCCACGTCCATCCGCTCGGAGGTGGTGTGTACGTCCTTCATGTCCGGCCCGAAGGAGACGCAGTCCAGCCCCGGCAACTTGTCGGACAGCAGGCCGCACTCCACCCCGGCGTGAATGGCCTCCACCACCGGCGGGTGGCCGTACTGTTCCTCGAACACCTGCACCATCAGGTCCCGCAGGGGGGAATCGGGCCGGTACTCCCAGGCGGGGTACTCGCCGGAGACCTCCAAGCGGCCCCCTAACACCCCCATCAGGGCGGTGAGCTTGTGGAGCAGGGCGGTCTTTTCGCTGCCCACGCTGCTGCGGACAGAGAAGCTGGCGGAGACTTCGTCCTCGCTGGTCTGCAAAATGCCCAAATTCAGGGAGGTCTGCACCAGGCCGGGGATGTCGCCGCTCATGCGCTGGATGCCGTTGGGCAGCAGCACCAAACTGGACACCACGGTACACTTGTCCGACTCGCTCATAGCGGCGAAGTTTCCTTCCTCCCCCAGCTCCAGCCGGAGGGAGACACCGGGGTCGGTGGACTGGAACTCTTTGGCGAAGGTGGCGCTCCACTCCGCCGCGAACGCGGCCAGGGTCTCCCCTTCCTCCGGGTTCACCACCAACTGGGCCACGGACTGCCGGGGAATGGCGTTGTCCTTGGTGCCACCGTCCACCCGGAGCAGGTCGTAGTCCAGCTCCCGGTCCAGCGCGTAGAGCGCCCGGCCCAGCAGCATATTGGCGTTGGCCCGGTTTTGAATAATTTCCATGCCGGAGTGCCCGCCCCGCAGCCCAGTGACGGTCAGGGTGGCAAGCTGGCCGGAGACCTCTCCCCGCTCCACCGGCAGGCGGCAGGTGGCGGTTGCGCCCCCGGCACAGCTAATGAGCAGGTGGCCCTCCTCCTCGGAGTCCAGATTGAGCAAGATGCGGGACTGGAGCAGACTGCCGTCCAGCGCGGCGGCCCCCAGCAGGCCGATCTCCTCGTCCACAGTCAGCACCACTTCCAGGGGCGGGTGGGGGATGTCCTCCGCCGCCAAAATCGCCAGGGCGTAGGCCACGGCGATGCCGTCGTCGCCCCCCAGGGTGGTTCCCTGGGCGGAGATAATGCCGTCCTCCACCTGGAGCCGCAGACCCTCGGCGGCAAAGTCGATATCGCAGTCCGGCTCCTTCTCACAGACCATGTCCAGGTGGCCCTGGAGCATCACCGCCGGGGACTGCTCATAGCCGGGGGTGCCGGGCTGGTAAATGATGACGTTGTTGTGCGGGTCCTGGACATACCGCAGGCCATGGGCCTGGGCGAAGCGGACGCAGTAGTCGCTGACGGCGCGGGTGTTGCCGGAGCCGTGAGGGATGGAACAAAGTTCCTCGAAATAGTGGAACACGGAGGCCGGTTCCAGATGGGACAAAACTGCCATGTTGATTCTCCTTACATTGTTTTCGTTGTCGCTGTCCCTATCATACCCCGAACCGGGGAAAATTGCAATGCGCTTTGGGCGCGGAATATGGTTCCGCCCGCGTGGAGGGCGGCGTGGGGCGCGGACGCTGGAGAGTTCGGCGGGGTGCTGGGCTTTGTCGAAACTGCCCGATTTTTCCTTTACAGATAAACCGAATTTTGGTACAATAGGGAAAATAAAGATGATAGAGAGCGAGGGAACGGCATGGGAATCAAAGCAGAAGGCAAAGGTGCATTACAGTTGCTGGAATTGCTGGACAAGATGGATAAGTGGTATGTGCCGACAGAGGAGGAGCAGGCGTATCTGGAAAGCGTTGAGGAACTCTGGTTTAGTGTGAAAGCGTCCTACTCTGAGGCTGGGATGCATTCCGATAGGAAACCATTTCCAGGCGATGATGGAATGCGTTTTTTGGCGGTTTCGAATGATGTACTGCCAAACTCGGTTGATGTGCTGACTAATTTGCGAAAACTGGACCTTTCAGGCGCAAAAATCACTGCTTTGCCGGAGTCCATTGGCAATCTGACTAATTTGCAGGAGCTTAGCCTTTCTAACACACAAATTAGTACCTTGCCGAGTTCCATCGGAAACTTAACCAATTTGCAGAAACTGTCCCTTTCCGACACACAAATCAGCACGCTGCCGGAATCCATCGGCAACTTGTCCAATTTGCAGTCGCTTGACCTTTCCGGTACACAAATCAGCACCCTGCCGGATTTCATCGGAAACTGTAGCTTTTACAAATCTGAGGCTGAATACGATACACAATTAGTAGCACT
>JAJPXR010000040.1 GCA_021205375.1 Clostridiales bacterium
AAAGTTGACAATTCGATTACAATGTGTTACAATTTGTTACAGTTTTCAAGGAGGTATTCTAATGGCCGATTCCAAATCGCTTCCCCTCACCTATAAAGGCCGCCCCATCCGCAGGAAGGACAACCTGATTTACTACGGCAGCATGTCCGAGAAGTATATCATCATGTTGCAGATCCTGGACACCAAAAAGGTGCAGGACCTGGACGTGGCGACCCGCGTCTCCGTCCAGCTTCAGCTCACCGCGACTGACTTGAAGTCCAGGGACCGGGTGGTGCGCAAAAGCGAAAAGAACAGCCTGTACTCCGCCATGGACCTGGGGTCCGTCTGGCTGACCCGCGCCCTGAACGCCGGCTGAGTACGTTTCGCCGGTTCCCGGCGTGTCCCGCCCTCCGACACAGAGATACACTGGAGGTTTTTTATGCACCGACTCAAGAGAACCATTACCGCGTTGGTGCTGGTCTTTTCCATGGCGCTGAGCCTGATGAGCTTCGCCTTCGCCACCCAGACCGGCACCGTCACCGACGACTGTGTCCGCATCCGCACTGAGCCTTCCTCCGATTCCGAGGTCTATCAGCAGGCCAACAAGGGGGATACCCTCACCGTTCTGGAAACCGCCGACGAAAACGGTTGGGTCAAGGTTTCCTTTACTTACGAAGAGACCGGCGACACCATGACCGGTTATGTCTCCGCCGACTTCATCGACATCGCGGGCAGCTCTGACAGCGACAAGGATGAGGCCGACACTTCCGCCGACACCTCTGCCGATTCCTCTGCCAGCGCCGACAGCTCCAGCAGCAGCGACAGCTCTGCCGACAGCTCTTCTTCGGACAGCAGCGACAGCTCCGCGGACAGCAGCGCTTCCAGCAGCTCCGGCGATTCCTCTTCCAGCTCCAAGAGCAGCTCTAAGAGCGATTCCAGCAGCAGTTCTTCCGACAGCTCCGCCGACGAGGAGGAAGCGGAGGAAGAAGAGGAGACCGCCGCCATCAAGTCCAGCGTCTCCTACACCGCCACCGTCACCGACAGCGGCGTGCGCATCCGCAAAAAGGCCAGCACCGATTCCAAGATTTTGACCACCGTCCCCGAAGGGGAGATCGTCACCGTCCTCTCCACCGAGGATGAAGAGGGCTGGATGAAGGTCCGTTACTACAACACCGAGGGCAAAAAGTACACCGGCTATATGTCCGGCGAGTACCTGGACATCAACAGCATCGGCTCCGGCGTCAGCCGGGTGGTCAACACCATCATCCGGGAATCCGCCGACAGCTCCTCCGCCATCACCGGCCTGGTGCCCATCGGCAAGAGCGTGGACATCTACGCCAGCGAGAACAACTGGTACAAGATCGAGTACCAGGACATGAGCGGCTGGGTCTACTGTGACTGCATCCGCACCGAGGCCGAGGATGACTGCATTGGCTACGGCACCTCCACCTCTGAGGCGCTGAACCTGCGGAAGAAGGCGTCCACCAACTCCACCAGCCTGGCCAAGATCCCCGAAGGCACCACCTTCCAGATCACCGGCACCAAGAAGAAAGGCACCTGGTACGCCATCACCTACAACGGTATGAGCGGCTATGTCTCCGCCGACTATGTGGACGTGGAGGACTCCTGCTCCACCGGCTATGTCCAGGTCATCGCCACCTCCCTGTCTCTGCGCTCCGGCGCGGGCAGCTCTTACGCCCGCCTGACCGTCGTGCCCCAGGGCGAACTGCTGGAGGTCATCGGCACCGTGGACGCCTGGTATGAGGTCTCCTACGGCAAGTACACCGGCTATGTCAGCGGCGCGTTCGTCTCCGCCACCACCGAGGACGGCTTCCAGGCTTACCCCGATTACGCGAAGGTCACCGCCTCTGTGCTGACCCTCCGGGAGGACGCCTCCATCGAGTCCACCGCGCTGGATTCCATCCCCAACGGTACCATCGTGGCCGTCAGCGGCATTTCCAACGGCTGGTATAAGGTCACTTACGGCGGCCAGACCGGTTATGTGGACTCCGGCTATCTGGAGGACAGCACCGCCGACGCAGCAGCGGCCCAGGCCGCAGCAGCCGCCTCCGCCGCCGCAGAAGCAGCAGCCGCTGAGGAAGCCGCCGCCGCGGAGGAAGCGGCCAGCGAGAGCGCTTCCAGCAGCGAAAGCACCAGCTCCAGCGAGAGCACCAGCTCCAGCGAGAGCACCAGCTCCAGCGAGAGCACGACCACCACGACCACCTCTTCCAGCTCCAGCGGCAGCGCTATCCTGTCCTATGCCTCTCAGTTCGTGGGCAACCCCTACGCCTGGGGCGGCACCAGCCTGACCAACGGCTGCGACTGCTCCGGCTTCGTCAAGAGCGTGTTCGCCCACTTCGGCATCAGCCTGCCCCACAGCTCCTCCGCCATCCGCAGCTACGGCCGGTCCGTCAGCTACTCCGAGATGCAGGTGGGCGACGTGGTCTGCTACAGCGGTCACGTGGGCATCTACGCCGGCAACGGCCAGTTGCTCTCCGCCCTGGGCAAGAAGTACGGCATCACCTATTGCAGCGTCAACTACAAGAGCATTATCACCATCCGCCGGATGACCAGTTAAGCTCTGTTCAAACAGTCCCCGTCTCCTCTCCCTGGTTCCGCAGAAATGTGGGGCCGGGGAGATTTTTGTGTGGCGGCGTGGGGAACCCCTCCGTCGCGGCTTACGCCGCGCCACCTCCCCTTTCAGGGCAGGGAGCGAAGCGGAAGTGCCGCTTGACGGCGGAGGCAAGAGGGGTGGTCGGTTGCGGAATGATAGTTAATAAGAGGCAAGGTTTTCTTTCTTGAATAAAGGTTCTATAATAAATGTTGGGGTCAGGTAAAGCACCTGGCCCCAAATTCAT
>JAJPXR010000017.1 GCA_021205375.1 Clostridiales bacterium
ATAAATCCACGGTACCACCCTGATGACCCGGTCCGAAGCCGAATCGCTCAGTTCATCCGATAACGGGGATGGGACGTCCCGGTCCTCCCGGGCGGCTCAAAAGTGGCTGCCGGGCGGGATTTGCCGCGGGGCTTTCACCGCTCCCCCGCTCTCTTTGGGCCTTTCCGCACGGCTCGTTTTCTCACAGCCGATTTTACGGTACTATTTTATCACGGGAATCTGACTTGTCAAGGGTTCCGCAAGCTCTTTTTTATCCGCAGTTGCAGAAAATTGGGGAATCACTCCACCATGTCTTCCAAACGCCCGTGCTTTTCGTAGGTGGTCAGCCGGACAGGATGGTTTTCCTCGTCCACAAAGAGGACCTTGGGACGGTGGTGGGCGGCCTCCTCCGGCGTCATAGTGGCGTAAGCCATCAGGATGATTTTGTCGCCGGGGCTGACGCACCGGGCCGCCGCACCGTTGAGGCAAATCATGCCGCTGCCCCGCTCTCCGGCGATGGTATAGGTCTCAAAACGGCTGCCGTTGTTGATGTCCACGATCTGAACCTTCTCGTACTCCAGGATACCCGCCTGGTCCAACAGGTCCTCGTCCACGGTGATGGAACCGACGTAATCCAACTCCGCCTGACGCACCGTAGCCCGGTGGATTTTTCCCTTGAGCAGTGTGATCTCCATGCCCGATTCGCCTCGCTTTACAGTTTGACGCTAAAGTTGTCGATGAGCCGGGTCTTGCCGATGTAGACCGCCATCGCCACCAACACATCCTGATAGATGTCGTCGGTGGGTTCCATGGTCACGCCGTCCACCGCCTGGACGTAGTCGATTTTGGCCAGCGGCTCCTGCATGATGAGGTTGGTCATGGCGTTGACCACACAGCGGGCGTCTCGCTCCCCGTCCAGCACCATCCGCTTGCCCAGACCCACAGCGCGGGACAGGCACAGTGCGGCCTTCCGCTCCTCAGCGTTCAGGTAGGTGTTGCGGCTGGATTTGGCCAGGCCGTCCGGCTCCCGGATGATGGGGCAGCCCACGATCTCGATGCCATAAGACATATCCCGCACCATCCTGCGAATGATGGCCAACTGCTGGGCGTCTTTCTCCCCGAAGAAAGCCCGGTCCGGCTGGACGATGTTAAACAGCTTGGCTACCACAGTGCAGACCCCCCGGAAGTGGATGGGGCGGGTCTTGCCGCAGAGCTGCTTGGGCATATCGGACAAAATCTCCACATAGGTGGCCGCGTCCTCGGCGTACATCTCGGAGACTTCCGGGTGGAACACCAGATCTGCGTTCAGAGATTCACACAGGGCGCTGTCCCGGTCAAAGTCTCTGGGATAGCTCTCCAGGTCCTCGTTGGGGCCGAACTGGGTGGGGTTCACAAAGACGGAGACCACGGTCCGGTCACACCGGGCCACAGAGGTCTTGATGAGGCTGGCGTGGCCTTCGTGGAGGTAACCCATGGTGGGGACCAGGCCCACGGTCAGACCGGCCTTTTTCCAGGCACGGACCTGCTCCCGGACCTGCTGAATGGTGGTTGCAACATTCATCTTTTTCATCTGCTCCTTTTTCCGCCAGAGGCGGGGATTGGTGGAGAATGCGGCCCCGTCTGGGGCCGCTTATGGGTGGTTTTCCTGCGAATTAATACTCCGCGTCCAGCTTAGCCAGGAACTCGTCCGAGCAATCGCTCTTGACATAGGAGTGGGCCGCATCGGGGAAGGTCCCGGCCTTGACCTCGGCGTCGTAGGCCCGGAACGCCTCGCTCATGGCGTCGCCGATGTGGGCGAAGGGCTTGACGAACTTGGGCACGAAGTCGCCGGACATCCCCAGCATATCCTGATACACCAGCACCTGGCCGTCGCAGCCCGCGCCCGCGCCGATGCCGATGGTGATCATCTTAACTTTTTTGGTGATGAGGGCGGCCAGCTTGGGGGGCACGCACTCCAGCACCACCATGAAGGCACCCGCCTCCTGGACGGCCAGCGCATCCTCCAGCACCCGGCGGGCGTTGTCCTCGCCCTTGCCCTGGACCTTGAAGCCGCCAAAGGCATTGACCGACTGGGGGGTCATGCCGATGTGGGCGCAGACGGGGATACCGCAGGCGGTGATGGCCTTGATCTGCTTCACCACAGTGGCGCCGCCCTCCAGTTTGACGGCGTTGGCCTGGCACTCCTTCATCAGGCGGCCCGCGTTCGTCACAGCCTGCTCCACGGAGACCTGATAGCTCATGAAGGGCATATCCAGGATGACAAAGGCGTTCTTACAGGCCCGGCCCACGCTGCGGCCATAGACCACCATCTCGTCCATGGTGACAGGAAGGGTGTCCTCGTAGCCCTGCATGGTCATACCCAGGCTGTCTCCCACCAGGATGGTGTTGATCCCGGCGGCGTCCACCAGGCGAGCGGTGGAGAAATCGTAGCTGGTGAGCTGGGTGATCTTCTCGCCCCGCTCTTTCATAGCCATCAGCGTGGCGACAGTGTTTTTCTTCGGCATGGTTATACTGCTCCTTTCAGCACTTGTTTCATGGGTTCATAACTGCGGTCCGGGTGCTTTTCCTCGGCCACCTGCACCAGCTTTTGGGACAGGAGAGCGTACATCTCCCGCTCCGCCTCTGTGGGCATGGCGTCCAGGTGTTTCTGCACCGTGGCGGTGTCGCACCGTTCCACCGGTCCGGTCAGGCTCTCCACCGGTCCGGCCTGGGCCAAATGCGCCATGTTGCCCACCAGAATGGGCCGCAGGGCCTGGAGCGCCCCCTCGCGGGTGAAGCCGCAGGTCTCCAGCAGGTCCAAACTCTCGGCCACCAGCGCCACCACATGGTTGCTGGCGACGGCGGCGGCGGCATGATAGCGCACCTTGTCCTCCGGGCGGATGATCTGCACCGGGTTGCCGCAGCCCTCCAGCAGCGCCTTCACGCTGTCCAGATGGGCGGGACTGCCCTCGACGCAGAAAAAAACATCCGCCAGCTCTTGGTAGGAGCGATAGGGATCGCTCACCGCGAACAACGGATGGACTGAATACCCGAAGCCGCCGGCCTCTTCCACCCCAGGAAACGCCTGGGTGGAGGGCAGCGCCCCGCTGCAATGACAAATCAGCTTGCCTTTGATGGCGTCTCGCGGCAGGTCCTGGTAGACCTGTCCGATGGCCCCGTCGGGAACAGTGAGGAACAGAGCGTCGCTGGCTTGGGCTGCGGCTGCCGGGGAATCAAAAGCGGTCGTGCCGGTAAAGTCTGCTGCTTGCTGCGCATGGCGGGCGGTGCGGCTATAGTAGCCGGAGACCGGGACCCCGTGGGTGGTGAAATACTTGCCCAGGGAAAAGCCCACCTTGCCTGCTCCAATGAATCCAATTTTCATGCTGTCACCTCTTTCGCACGTGAAAAAGGCGGCGCTCAGTCCAGTTCCCAAAGTGTTGAGATACCAGCCGATCAAAAGGATGTGAGATTGTGTGGTTTGTCATGGTTACCGTTTCGGCTTCTCCGAATACAGTCCATCAACAGATAGAATAGCACCCCCGCGCGCAAAAGTAAAGAGGCGCACGGGGGTAAAAACAAATTTTTTGTTAAATTTTTGTCAAGCGCTCTTCTGCCGGTGGAAGAATTGGTGAAATTTACAACCCCTCTGCCTGGTGGCGCAGGATGCTGAGCGGCGGAGCCTGCACGGGCAGGCGCATCCGAAACAGCATCTGCGGTTTCTTCGGCTCCTCCAGCGGGAACCCGTCCATGTCCTCCATCATGGGAGCCTCGAACGCCACCGGAGCCAGGTCAGGCCCCACCAGCTCCAGGGCGTCCCCCGCCCGGAACTTGTTGCGCAGACTGATGACGGCGTTGCCGTCGCTGTCGCAGGACTGAACGATGCCGGTGATCTGCCACTGGCGGATATACCGGGCGTCCTCATAATACTGGCCGGGGTCGCCGAAGTAGAACCCGGTGGAGTAGGGCCGGTGACTGACCTTCTCCACCTCGTCCCGCCAGACCTGGGGCAGCGGCTGCCCCGCCTCCGCCGCGTCGATGGCGTGGCGGTAGGCCCCGGTGACCAGGGCGGCGTAGTAGGCGCTTTTGGCCCGGCCCTCGATTTTGAGGGAATCCAGTCCCGCCTCCAGCAGCTCCGGCACATGGTCGATCATGCACATATCCCGGGAGGAGAGGATGTAGCTGCCCTTTTCGTCCTCGTAGACAGGGAAATACTCGCCTGGGCGCTTCTCCTCCATCAGGGTGTACTGATAGCGGCAGGGCTGGGCGCAGGCTCCACGGCTAGAGTCCCGCTCGCTCCGGCCTGTCATGTAGTTGCTGAGCAGGCACCGACCCGAATAGGACACGCACATGGCCCCGTGGCCGAAGGCTTCCAGCTCCAGTTCTTTTGGTGTTTTGGCCCGTATCTCCCGAATTTCATTCAGAGAACACTCCCGCGCCAGAATGACCCGGCTGGCCCCCAGCTCGTACCAGGCAGTGGCGGTGACGGCGTTGGACACGCTGGCCTGGGTGGAGATATGCTTTTGCACATGGGGGGCGTACTTCTGGGCCAGGCGGAAGGCCCCAAGGTCTGCCACGATGACAGCAGTTACCCCGGCGTCGTCCAATGTCTCCAGCCAGGCGGGGAGCCGGGCGATCTCGTCGCCCCGGGGCATGGTGTTGATGGTGACGTGGGTCTTGACGCCGTGGGCCTTGCACAGCCGCACCGCCTGATACAGCTCATCCTGGGAGAAGTTTCCCGCGTAGGCCCGCATCCCGAAGGTAGTCCCCGCCAGATAGACGGCGTCCGCGCCATAGGCCACGGCCATGTTCAGCCGCTCCATGTCCCCAGCGGGGGCCAGCAGTTCCAGCTTATTCCCCATCGTCGGTGTCATCCTCCGTCTCGCCGGTTTGGGCAGCCTTGAAGGTGTTAAAGCTATAGCTTTCCGTAAAGAAGTGGTTCTCCCCGTCGTCGCCCAGCATGAAGTAATAATAGTCCGTGTCGCTGGGACTCAGCGCCGCCTCGATAGAGTCCATACCGGGGTTGCAGATGGGGCCTTCCGGCAGACCCGCGTACAGATAGGTGTTATAAGGGCTGTCGGTGTCTAGGTCGTCCTGGGTCAAATCTTCCTTGCGCTCCTCCAGCAGATACTGCACGGTGGAGTCCATCTGGAGGTAGCCGCCGATCCCGTCGTAGTCCGGGTTTTCCAGTCGGTTGTAGATAACGGAGGCAATGCTGCTGCGGTCGTCGCTGCTGCCGGTGGTCTCCTTCTCGATGATGGAGGCGATGATGATGATGTCATCCAGGTCATAAGTGAGCGTTTCCTCGCTGAGGACTTCGCTCATCTGGTCGGCAAAGTTGGACAGCAGCCGTTTGATGACGCTCTCTGCGTCCGCGTCCTTATAAAACTCGTAGGTGTCGGGGAACAGGTAGCCCTCCAGCAGTGCCGTGCCGGTGCGGTCCACATCCTCCAGGAAGGAATACTCGAAGGTGTCGCTCTCTGCGGAGGCGGTCAGGTCTTCGACGGAGCAAACGCCGCTGTCCTCCAGCAACTGAAACGCCTCTGCCACCGTGTACCCCTCCGGAATGGTGACGGTGACCGTTTCCCGATAGACGGAGGTGGAGCTGATGTTATTCAGCAGCGCGGAATAGTCCATTTCCGTGTTCAGCTCATAGGTGCCGGTGGTGATCTTGCTGGCCTTGTTGGTGACAGCGGCAAAAATCTCGAAGAGGAATTTGTACTCGATCAGCCCTTCTTCCTTCAGGTGATCCGTCACATCTGCAATGGTATCTCCCTCCGAAACGGTGAAGGAAACTGTCTTTTCCGTCTTGTCCAGGGCCAGCAGGTCATTGGCCCAGCGCCAGCCGAGGGTGGCCAACAAGAAGGAGATGACCAAAACCCCTGCCACATAAATCAGAGCGGCCAGAATGGATTCCGGCAGCGTTCTGGGCTGGCGCTTCTCGGCGGCTGGCTGAGACTGCTCCGGCGGCGTGGGCGGCACAGGAGGCGATGCGGCAAGCTCATCCTGCGGAGGAAAAGGCTCTCCCTCCTGCTGCGGCTCCGGCTCCCAGGAGCAAAATCCTTCTGTCCAATCAAAGTTATCCCAACTGTCGGCCTCTGCGTGCTCTGCCGCGCCTTCTGGCTGGTTTTCCGCTGTGCCGGGAACCTGTTTCTCTTCGCCCCAGCTTTTTTCTTCGTTGGACATAAGCGTCTCCTTCCCGCTGCCTGCACAGCCGGTGGTGTAGTTTCATTCAGCCGTGGTAGTGGATGCCGTTTTTGACCTGTTCCATGATCTCGGTTCCCTTCAGGACCTCCACCAGCCGCAGACCGAAGTCGATGCAGCTACCGGCAGCCTCGCCGGTGATGAAGCGGCCATCCGTGACCACTCGCTCCCCTTTCAGCACCACGGCGGAGAACATCTGGTCCTCCAGGCCGGGATAGACCACGGCGTTCCGCCGGTCCAACAGGCCCAACTGAGCCAGGATGGTGGGGGCGGCGCAGATGGCGCAGACCCATTTCCCCTTCTCCGCAGCCTTCTGGATGAGCACCATTGCGGGCATGGAGTTCAAAATAGCCTCTACGCCGCCCAGACCGCCAGGCAGCATCAGCAGCTCCATCTTGTCGGTATCCACCTGATCCAGCGTGATGTCCGCCAGGACCTTGACGCCCTGCCCAGAGACCACCTCCAGGCTGTCTGTCAGCGACACCATAGCGACCTCGATCCCCGCCCGACGCATCACATCGCAGGGGGCCAGCGCCTCGATTGTTTCAAATCCGTTGCCAAGCAGAATGTAAACCATCCTTCATTTCTCCTTTCGGTTGTGCAGCGCCGCGCAGTGGCGCAGGTTTCTCTCTCCAAACAGGGTTGTCACTGGATGCAGAGCGTTTTCTCCACACCCCAGGCGGGACGCCTCCCGCAAAGGCAATAACATCCATTTTTTCAACTTACGGCGTTATTATATCATATCCTGTCGGGAAAGTCTACAGCCTGTTCCTGTAAAAAAGCGATAGTTTATCCCGAAAATCCACCTCTTTTTTCGGAAAAACACACTGCGGGGCACTCTTTGCTCTGGCAACGAAAAAAATGGGGATTGACAGTTCAACGTCTGTAGTGGTATTATAGAACAAAAGTTCTAAACACCTGTTTTGAGGGTACGAATATGCTTTCTGTGCTGCACATCGAGAATATCGCCGTCATTGAGACGGCGGAGATTCAGTTTGACAAGGGCTTTAACGTCCTGACCGGCGAGACCGGCGCGGGCAAGTCCATCGTGGTGGACGCCATTGGCGCGGTACTGGGGGGACGTACCTCCCGCGATTTGATTCGCACCGGGGCTAAGTCCGCTCTGGTCAGCGCCACTTTTTCAGAGCTTCCAGCGCTGGACTGGTTCGCGGAAAACGGCGTGGGGCCGGATGAGGAGGGCAATCTGCTGCTCCAGCGGGAGCTGCGTCTGGACGGGAAAAACCTCTGCCGCCTGAACGGCCGTCCGGTGCCGCTGGCCCAACTGCGGGAGCTGGGACGGCAACTGCTGAACATCCACGGCCAGCACGACGGTCAGCAACTATTGGACCCGGAGTGTCACCTCTCCTATCTGGACAGCTACGGGGAGACCGCTCCCCTTCTGGCGGATTTTCAACAGGCATATCACGAGGTCGCCGCACTGAAAAAGCAGATCAGCGCCCTCCAGATGGGTGAGGCGGAGAAGGCCCGGCGCATCGACTCGTTGACTTATCAAATTGACGAGCTGGAGCGGGCCAACCTGAAACCCGGCGAGGATAAGGAATTGACCGAGCGACGGAACCTGCTTCGCAACGCCGGAAAGCTAATGGACGCCATTGACACGGCCTTTTACGCCCTCTACGGCGGCGACGAGCGAGACGGCGCCATCTCCCTGGTGGAGACCGCAGAGGAGGCTTTGCGGTCCGGTGGACGGTACAGCCAGGAGCTGGCTGCCCTCAGTGACAGCCTCTCCGAGCTGCGGTACACGCTGACCGATGTGGCGGAGCGGGTGCAGGAGAAAAAAGAGGGGCTGGAAATCTCTCCCCACGAGTTGGATGAGCTGGAAAGCCGCCTGGACCTCATCTATCGGCTGCGAAAAAAGTACGGTTCCACGGTGGAAGAGATGCTGGCCTATCTGGAGCGCTGCAAACAGGAGCTGGAGGAGATTCAATATTCCAGTGACCGTATCGAGCAACTGACCCGGCAGTTGGTGGGGGCACTGCGGGAGGCCGCCGCCAGGGGCAAAAAGCTGACCGAGGCCCGGAAGGAGCAGGCACGCTCCCTGGAGGAGCGGATTCAAAAGGAGCTGGCCGACCTGGATATGCCCAAGGTGCGCTTCCAGGTGCAGTTCACACCCAAAGAAGGCTCCTTCCACATGGACGAAACAGGCATGGACCAGGTGCAATTCCTGATGTCCGCCAACGTGGGGGAGGATTTGAAGCCCATCCACAAAATCGCCTCCGGCGGCGAGCTGGCCCGTATTATGCTGGCGCTGAAAAACGTCCTGGCGGAAAACGAGTCCATCACCACCCTGGTCTTTGACGAGGTGGACACCGGCGTCTCCGGGCGAGCGGCCACCAAAGTGGCCCAGAAAATGGCGGACGTGGCCCGCCGCAAGCAGGTGCTGACCGTCACCCACCTGCCCCAGATCGCGGCCATGGCCGATGTGCATTTCTCTGTGGAGAAGGGGGAACGGGACGGACGCACTTACACCGACGTGGAGCGGCTGACCCCCCAGCGTCGGCGGGAGGAGCTGGCCCGGCTCACCGGCGGCAGCGTCGTCACCCCTGCCCTGCTGAAAAGTGCCGGGGAGCTGCTGGAGCAGTCGGAGGCGTACCGAAAAGAGCTGCGCGGCAAGTAAAAAACTTTCAAAAAACCGCTTGACATCCCCGGCGAAATCCGTTAGAATACCTGACAAGCCAAGTAACAATATGCGATGACAGGGAAGAGTAGCGTCCCCGCCGTTTTTCAGAGAGCTTCCGGTTGGTGCAAGGAAGCAAGCGGCCCTCGTGAATACCCCCTTGAGTAGCTGCCCCAACGGCTTTCCCCAGTAGGCGCAGCCGGTTTGCGACCGTTATCTCGCCGGAGTCTTTGACTCCCTGAGGTTCGCCCTGCGAGGGGCCGATGCATCAGAGGTGGTACCGTGCATTTGCGCCCTCTGTCCCAGTGCGGACAGGGGGCTTTTTGGCGCAGTCTTCTGTCTGGAAAAATTCAAAAAGGAGACGAACAACCATGCAAATCTACGAAGAACTGCAAGCCCGCGGCCTCATCGCCCAGGTCACCGATGAGGACCAGGTCCGGGAACTCATCAACAACGGCAAGGCCACCTTCTACATCGGCTTTGACCCCACTGCGGACTCCCTCCATGTGGGCCACTTTATGGCCCTGAGCCTGATGCGCCGCCTGCAAAAGGCGGGCAACCGGCCCATCGCCCTGCTGGGCGGCGGCACCGGTATGATCGGCGACCCCTCCGGCAAAAGCGATATGCGCAAAATGCTGACTGCCGAGACCATCCAGCACAACATCGAGTGCTTCCAGAAGCAGATGAGTCGCTTTATCGACTTCGGCGAGGGCAAGGCCATGATGGTCAACAACGCCGACTGGCTGCTGAATCTGAACTATGTGGAGCTGCTGCGGGAAGTGGGCGCCTGCTTCTCCGTGAACAACATGCTGCGGGCCGAGTGCTACAAGCAGCGGATGGAGAAGGGTCTCTCCTTCCTGGAGTTCAACTACATGATCATGCAGAGCTACGACTTCTACGTCCTGTACCAGAAATACGGCTGCAACTTCCAGTTCGGCGGCAACGACCAGTGGTCCAACATGCTGGGCGGTCTGGAGCTGATCCGCCGGAAGCTGGGCAAGACCGACGCCGCCGCCATGACCATCACCCTGCTGCTGAACAGCGAGGGCAAAAAAATGGGCAAGACGGAAAAGGGCGCGGTGTGGCTGGACCCGAACAAGACCTCCCCTTACGAGTTCTACCAGTACTGGCGCAACGTCAGCGACAGCGACGTCATCAAGTGCCTGAAAATGCTCACCGAGGTGCCCCTGGAGGAGATCGCCGTCATGGAGACCTGGCAGGACAGCAAGCTCAACCAGGCCAAGGAAGTGCTGGCCTTCGAGCTGACCAAGCTGGTCCACGGGGAGGAAGAAGCGACCAAGGCCCAGCAGACCGCCCGCAGCCTCTTCGGTGTCGGCAGTCAGGAGGCGAATATGCCCACGACGGAGCTGTCTGAGGATGACCTGACCGACGGCAAGATCTCCATCGTCAAGCTGCTGGTGCAGGCGGGGCTGGCCGCCTCCAACGGCGAAGCCAAAAAGCTGGTGAAGGGCGGCGGTGTGTCCGTGGACGGCGAAAAGGTCGCCGCCATCGACGCGACCTATGCTGTTCCCGCTGAGGGGCTGGTGCTCCGCAAGGGCAAAAAGGTGTACCGCAAGGTCGTGCTGCGCGGTTAAAGTCAAAAATAACGTGAAAAACGCCTGTCCGGGGAATCGGGCAGGCGGTTTGATGCCTTTTTGATGCCTTTATTTTTGACAAACCCTTGTCACAAACGATGTATCCTGCTATAATACTTATAATTAAAAATTTCAGGAGGGATATTCATATGTGTACAGAGAGCCAACAGTTAGACACTTCCCCTATTATCAACCTCTGCAATGTGACCCCTTGCACAGCCGACTTCAGCAGTGACCGTTATCAAAAGCTGGCATTAGATGATAACCAGCGGGCCAATTTGTCAATGCTGTTTTCTCAACTGCCTGCGCTCCACGCCGCTGGCACCTTGGCACAGGCGTATACCATCGAATTTCCTCCAGACGTGGTAGGGACCCTGATGAAATACAAAAAAGGCGGATTTGGGACACCTATCGTAGATTCAAAGGGAAAAATCTTAGCCCATGCTTCCCTCCATGAAATCACCACTGACGCTGTGCTGCTTCAGACATTCGCCGTTATGTCGATAGCGACTGGTCAGTATTTCCTGACGCAAATCAACAACGAATTTAAGGAAATTAACCGAAAAATCGACGAAGTCCTGGGGTTCCTCTACGGTGAGAAGAAAGCGGAGCTGATGTCTGAAATCAGCTTTGCACAGTTTGCCTATCGGAATTTTAAATCCGTTATGCAGCACGACGAGCAAAGGCTTGCCACCATTACCAACCTCCAGGCGGCCAAAAAGGTTGCAATGAAAGATATTGAGTTCTACATGAACGACTTGTCCAATAAAGTTGTCGCTGCGACTTCTTCTTCCTCCTTTGCCAAATTTGAAGATCTGGCAGAAGAGGCGTTTCAAATCAAAAATACGCTGGAGCTGTCCATGCAACTGTATGTAATGAGCGGCGTTATGGAACCCTATTATGCTGAAAACAATGACCCGGAGTTCGTTGCAGCAATTCGGGAAGATATGCTGTACTTCCTCAATAAGTGCGAAACGCAAATCCTTACGGCATTTACTTCTCTGAACACTCGTCTGAATGTTTTCGATACCGCGAAATTTGGAAAACCAAACACCGCTCCCCTCAGAGAGCGGTTTACGGCGGCAACTGATGAACTGTCTGATGGGGCTGACTCTAAAATGCGCAAGGCGGTCACAAACGCGCTGGACGGACTGACGCAGGCAAAAAAATACTGTGTTACCAACGGCGGCGATGTCTATCTTTGCGCCTGATTCTTAATAATACTCTGCAAAAAGCCCCCAGAACCGCAGTTCTGAGGGCTTTTCAATCTGTAAAGCATTATTCCTTAACGGTAATGATCCTTCACCTGGAGCCGCCCAAGGGCTTTCGCCAGGGCCATTTCGGTCATACGATGCTCCTTTTGGCTCTGTTTCTGCCGCAGGGCCTCCTGTGCCTCCTCGTACTCCCGGCGGGCGCGGTTGGCGTCGATCTCCTCCGGGCGCTCGATGGTGTCCACCAGCACCACCACGTCCCGGTTGTTCACCAGGGCGAAGCCTGGACCAGAGGCCACCACAGTGGTGGCCCCGTCGGGGGTGGTGTAGCGCAGCTCGCCGGGGACCAGCGCCGTCACTGTTTCGGCGTGGTGGGCCAGGATACCGACGGACCCATCGAAAGCAGGGATCACCAGGCTGACGCAGGGGCCGTTGTAGAACAGCCGCTCCGCGCTGATGAGCAGCAGCTTAAATTCCTCCATTCTGGGCCTCCATGCGCTTGGCCTTTTCCACCACCTCGTCGATGGTACCCACGTTGAAGAACGCCGCCTCCGGGTAGGCGTCCATCCGCCCCTCGATGATGGCCTTAAAGCCGCGAATGGTCTCACTGACGGGGACGTAGCAGCCGGGTACGTCGGTGAACGCCTCGGCCACGTGGAAGGGCTGGGACAGGAACCGCTCGATTTTTCTGGCCCGGTAGACGGTGAGCCGGTCGTCCTCGCCCAACTCCTCCATGCCCAGAATGGCGATGATGTCCTGCAACTCCCGGTACTTTTGCAGCATTTCCTGGACTTTGCGGGCGGTGGTGTAGTGTTCCAGGCCCACGATCTCCGGCTCCAGGATACGGGAGGTGGACTCCAGCGGGTCCACAGCGGGGTAAATGCCCTTCTCCACGATTTTTCGGCTCAGCACGGTAGTGGCGTCCAAATGGGTGAAGGTGGTGGCCGGGGCCGGGTCGGTCAGGTCGTCCGCCGGGACGTAAACCGCCTGCACGGAGGTGACAGAGCCGTCCTTGGTGGAGGCGATGCGCTCCTGCAATTCGCCCATCTCGGTGGCCAGAGTGGGCTGATAGCCCACGGCGGAGGGGATGCGCCCCAGCAGGGCGGAGACCTCGCTGCCGGCCTGGACGAATCGGAAGATGTTGTCGATGAACAGCAGAACGTCCTTGTGTTCCACGTCCCGGAAATATTCCGCCATGGTCAGGCCAGTTTCCGCCACCCGCATACGCACGCCGGGGGCCTCGTTCATCTGTCCAAAGACAAGGGAGGTTTTGTTCAGTACACCGCTCTCGCTCATTTCGGTCCACAGGTCGTTGCCCTCACGGGACCGCTCACCTACGCCGGTAAAGATGGAGTAGCCGCCGTGTTCCGTAGCTACGTTGTGGATCAGTTCCTGAATCAGCACCGTTTTGCCCACGCCGGCGCCGCCGAACAGACCCACCTTGCCGCCCTTGGCGTAGGGGGCCAGCAGATCAATGACCTTGATGCCGGTCTCCAGCATTTCCACCACGGGGCTTTGCTGGTCGAAGGCAGGGGGCTTGCGGTGGATGCCCCACTTCTGCTGGGCGTTGACTTCGCCCGCGCCATCGATGGGGTCCCCCAGCACGTTGAACAGGCGGCCCAAGGTGGCCTCGCCTACGGGGACCTGGATGCTGTCGCCGGTGGCGGTGACGGTCATACCCCGGTAGAGGCCCTCGCTGGGGCTGAGCATGATGCAGCGCACCACGTTGCCGCCGATGTGCTGGGCGACTTCCATAACGCTGCGCCGCTCCAGGCCCTGGATCTCCAGGGCCTCGTTGATTCTCGGCAGAGAACCGTCTTGAAACTCCACGTCCACCACGGGACCGGAGATTTGAACAATGTTACCTGTGTTCAAGGGTACAGTTCTCCTTTCCTCAAACAGATTTGATCTTCCGCTGGGCCTTGGCTCCGGCGGCGACCTCGGTGATCTCCTGGGTGATCATGGCCTGCCTTGCCCGGTTGTACTGGATGTTCAGGTCGTGCAGCATTGCGTCCGCGTTGCGGTTTGCCGCGTCCATGGCCATCATGCGGGCGTTCTGCTCCGCGCAGAAGGAGTCCACCAGGGCGCTGTACACAAACCCCACCAGGTAGTTAGGGATCAGGTGGTCCAGCACCTCGTCCAGGGAGGGGTCAAACTCGTAGCTGGTGTGGATGTCCTCCAGCTCCAGGCTGCGGTCTGTCGCCGGTTCGTCTGCGATCAGCGCTTCCCGGTCCAGGGGCAGCAGCCGGGTCATGATGGCATCATTTGCCACAGCGTTTTTTACGTTGGTGTAAATGATGTGGATGCCGTCCAGCTCGCCCCGGTCGTAGCGGTCCAGCAGCTCCAAAGCGATGCGCCTGGCCCGGTCCAGCGTGGGGTTCTGGGCGGTGTAGAGGAAGCTCTGCTCGATGGGGATGCGCCGCTCTTTGAAGAACTGGTGGCCGTACTCCCCCACCACGAACAGGCTCGGTTTGGTTTGCCCCTCCATCTGCTGCATGGCCAGCTTCAGTACGTTGTGGTTGTAGGCCCCAGCCAGCCCCTTGTCGGCGGTGATGACCAGGAATCCCCGGTGCAATGACGTAGGCATCTCCCGCTCGTGGTTGATGAAGTACCGGCTCTCCCCCTCCGGTGAATGCTGCGCCATGCGGACGATGGCCTTTTGCAGGGTGGAAAAATAGGGCCGGGTGGCGTCCAGCTCCTTTTTCACCTTCCGCAGCTTGGTGGAGGAGATCAGGTACATGGCGTTGGTGATTTTTCGGGTGTCCTGGATGCTTTTGATGCGTCCCTTGATCTCTCTGGTGTTTGCCATACACTCACCCGCTTAGACCAGGTCCGGGTACTGGGACCGCTTGAACTCCAGGGCGGCGGCGACGATGCGCTCCCGCAGGCTGTCGGTCAGCACCTGGCCGGTCTCCAGGTCATTGATGATGTCCCGCTGCTCTGCCGCGAAGTACTCCAGCATGGAGCTGCGGAAGGAGCGCAGTTTGTCGACGGGAATGTTCAACATGACGCGGGCCGTCATCGTCACCAGGGAGATGACCTGTTCCGGCATGGTCATGGGCTGGCACAGGCTCTGCTTGAGCAGCTCCATCACCCCCGCGCCGTAGGCCAGTTGTTCCTTGGTGCTCTCGTCCAAGTCGGAGGAGAACTGGGTGAACACCTCCATCTCCCGGTACTGGGCCAGGTCGATACGGATGGAACCGGCGGCGGACTTCATGGCCTTGCTCTGGGCCGCGCCGCCCACACGGGAAACGGAAAGGCCCACGTTGACGGCAGGCCGCTGTCCGGAGAAGAACAGGTCGCTCTCCAGGAAAATCTGGCCGTCGGTGATGGAGATAACGTTGGTGGGGATATAGGCGGAGACATCCCCCGCCTGGGTCTCGATGATGGGCAGCGCGGTGATAGAACCGCCGCCCAGTTTGTCACTGAGCCGGGCAGACCGCTCCAGCAGCCGGGAGTGGAGATAGAACACGTCGCCGGGGTACGCCTCCCGGCCGGGACTGCGCTCCAGCAGCAGCGACAGGGCGCGGTAGGCCACCGCGTGCTTGGACAGGTCGTCATAGACAATGAGCACGTCCTGGCCCCGGTACATGAAATACTCGCCCAGGGCGGTGCCGGAGTAGGGCGCGATGTATTGCAGCGGGGCGGCGTCGCTGGCGGTGGCGTTGACTACGATGGTGTACTCCAGCGCGCCGTATTTTTTCAGCGTGTTGACGATTTTCGCCACGGCGCTGGCCTTCTGGCCCACGGCCACGTAGATGCACACCACATTCTTGCCCTTTTGATTCAGAATGGCGTCGATGGCGATGGAGGTCTTGCCGGTCTGCCGGTCTCCGATGATCAGCTCCCGCTGGCCCCGGCCAATGGGGAACATGGAGTCGATGGCCAGGATACCCGTCTCCAGGGGGACGCCGACGCTGCGCCGGTCCACGATGCTGGGGGCGGGACTTTCGATGGGGCGGTAACCTGCGGCGTCGATGGGGCCGCCGCCGTCGATGGGAGAACCCAGCGCGTCCACCACCCGGCCCAGGAACGCATCCCCCACGGGGATACCCGCCATTCTGCCGGTGCGCATGACCCGGCTGCCCTGGTGGATGTCCGCGCCGTTGCTGAACAGGATACAGCCGATTTCGTCCCGGCGGATGTCCTGCACCATGCCCTTGTCGCCGGAGTCGAACTGGATGATTTCGCCGTACATGGCGTGGTCGATGCCGTCGATGGTGGCAATGCCGTCGCCCACGTACCGGACAACGCCCACCTCCTGGTTTTTGGCCTCCAGGTCAAAGTCTGTGACCTCCGCCTTGAGCAGGGGGATGATGTCCTCCAG
Source organism: Clostridiales bacterium (assembly GCA_021205375.1). Lineage (GTDB taxonomy): Bacteria > Bacillota > Clostridia > Oscillospirales > Oscillospiraceae > Onthomonas. The sequence goes on from JAJPXR010000017.1 coordinate 15,931, forward strand.
ACTGCCCACGGCGCGCACCGACTTGAGCCGTTCCCGGAACTGCTCCACCCGGCCCTGGGCCGACCAGTCGTACTCATCCGCCCCGGCCTGGAGCGTGAAGCCGCTGACCAAGCTCTTGTCCTCCCGGAGGGTCAGTTCTACCTGCTGACAGGCATACTTTTTCTGTAAAAAGGCGCGGATGCCCTCCAACTGTTGGGGACTGGGCGCTGTGACATACGACAGGACCGCCTGGAGTGTTCCCTTGGTCTGTTCAGCCATCTTCTTCCGCCGCCTTCTTCAAAAACTCGTCGTAGAGGTCGCTGTCGTGTTCGGCGTTGGCATAGGCCACCTTCGCCGCGGCCGCCACGACGATCTCGGTGATCTCCCCCTGGGCCTTTTGCAGGATGTCCTTCTTCCGCGCCTCAGCCTGGGTCTCGGCGTTCTGGATGATGCCCTGGGCGGTGGTGTTGGCGTCAGCCACAATGCGGGCGTATTCCTGGTTGGCCTGCTGCTGGGCGTCCTGAAGGATGCGCCGTTTTTCCTCTTTCACCTTGGTCAGGGAAGCGCTGTGCTCCTGCTCCAGGGCCAGCGCTTGGGCCTTGGCCTCCTCCGCATCCGCCAGGCTCTGGTCCACCTGGGCCTGGCGCTGCTCTAAAATTTTATGAACGGGCTTGAACAGGAATCTCTGCATTAACACATAGAGGACGACCAGGTTGATCGCTGTCCAGAGCAGCCCAATATCTACTCGAAGCAATGTCGTTTCCTCCTTTTTCGCGTCACAGCAGCAGGATGATGAGCAGCGCGATGACAAAGCCGTAGATGGCGGTGGCCTCGGCCAAGGCGCAGCCCAGGATCAGAGAGGACTGAATTTTGCCGCTGGCCTCTGGCTGGCGGGCGATGGCGTCCATGGCGTGGGCGGTGGCGATGCCGATGCCAACGCCGGCACCCAGACCGCAGAGAACGGCGATGCCGGCGCCGATTGCTTGAAGAGTACCCATATTATTACGCTCCTTTGTTTTCAATTAGCAATTTGCAATGTTCAATGTGCAATTAGCACCGGTTTCTGTTTCATTGCTAATTGCTCATTGCTCACTGCACATTATTCCAACGCTTCCTTGATGTACATACTGGTCAAAAATACAAACACATAGGCCTGCAAAATGCCGTCGAAGAAGTCAAAGTAGAGACTGAACACCATCGGCAACACCATCGGCACCACGGCCTCGATCAGCTCCATAATGACGAACGCGCCCAGTACGTTGCCGAACAGACGCATACACAGGGACAAAGGCCGTGTGACCAGGTCCAAAATGTTGAACGGGGTGACGATGGCCACCGGCTGGGTGAACCCATGGAGCCAGCCCTTGACGCCCTTTTCCCGGATACCGGCCACCTGCACCAAAACGATGCTGAAAATGGCAAGGCACAGGGGGACGTTCAGCTCCTTGGTGGGGGGCTTGAAGCCAAAAATGCCGAAGATGTTGGCCAGGCTGATATAGAGGAGGATGGTCACCAGATAGGGGACGTAACGGCGGCCTTTTTCACCCACCATGCCTTCCACCAGGTTCTCCAACCAGACCACGACGTATTCCACCGCCGCCTGGCGTTTGGAGATGTGGTCCACCTTCAGGTTCCGGGTCAGCAGCGCGGAGAGGATGACCAGCACCGCGATAACGATCCACGAGACCACAACGCCTTCGGAGAAGTCCAGCGGGCCGATGGAAAAGACCGTTTCGCACTGCATTTCCTCTATGATCGTTTCAGCCAGATTTCCCAATTTTTTCAGGTTCTATAATAAATGTTGGGGTCAGGTAAAGCACCTGGCCCCAAAT
>JAJPXR010000182.1 GCA_021205375.1 Clostridiales bacterium
GCAGTAAACTTGTAAGGTTATCAATGAAATCCGCTTTTAATCAGAGGTTCCTTAGCAATTAGCAGTTTGCAATGGACGGGTTTGCAGCCTGGTGCTGGAAACCCCTCCGCCACCGCCTAAAGGCGGCGGCCCTCCTCCCCTTTCAGGGGAGGCAAGGGAGCAAGTTGTTGTCGTTTGGTTTGCGTGTTTGCTCAAACATGAGAGAATTTGCAATGTAATTTGATTAATAGTGATAACCTTGCCCTTTTAGCGGCCACCTTTCCGCAACTGACCACCCCTCTCGCCTCCCCTGAAAGGGGAGGGGGACCATGCGCAGCATGGTGGAGGGGTTTCTGGCTGTAAATTGTTGATAAGTGCGGAAAAAACCGACCTATTTACACACTTTTGAGAGGAGAACGCCTCCTATGAACTTTGTAGAACTGTTGAAAACAAAGCCCTACCTCCTTTTGGACGGCGCTATGGGGACCCAACTCCAGGCGGCGGGCCTGAAACTGGGCCAGCGGCCGGAGATCCTCTGCTTCACCGCGCCGGAGGTGGTGACGGACGTACACCGGCGGTATCTCCAGGCGGGGAGCGACATCATCTACGCCAACACCTTCCAGGCCAACGGCCACAAGCTGGAGGGCACCGGGTACACGGTCAGCCAGGTCATTCACCAGGCGGTGGTGCTGGCCCGGGCCGCCGTGGAAGGCACCAGGGCGCTGGTGGCGCTGGATGTTGGCCCCATCGGGGAGCTGCTGGAGCCGCTGGGCACCCTGCGGTTTGAGGACGCCTACGAACTCTACCGGGAGATGGTGACGGCGGGCGAGGACGCCGGGGCCGACCTGGTGGTGTTCGAGACCTTTACCGACCTCTACGACATGAAGGCCGCTGTGCTGGCGGCAAAGGAAAACACCCGTCTCCCCATCCTCTCCACCATGACCTTCGAGGAGAACCACCGCACCTTCACCGGCTGCACCGTCCCCGCCATGGCCCTGACGCTGGAAGGGCTGGGGGTGGACGCCATCGGGTTCAACTGCTCCCTCGGCCCCAAGGAGATCTTCCCGCTGGCCCAGGAGCTGGCCCAGTGGACCACCCTGCCCATGGTGGTGAAGCCCAACGCGGGGCTTCCCGACCCGGCGACCAACCTCTACACCATCACCCCGGAGGAATTTTCCGCCCAACTGCTGCCCTATCTGGACCTGGGGGTGCAGATGCTGGGGGGCTGTTGCGGTACCACGCCGGAGTTCATCTCCTCCCTGCGGGACCGGCTGGAGGGGAAAACCCCCGCGCTCCGGCAGGGCAAACCCCGGCAGGGGGTGTGCTGCCCCTCCCACGTCACCGAGCTGAACGGTGTGCGGGTCATCGGGGAGCGCATCAACCCCACCGGCAAAAAGCGGTTCCAACAGGCCCTGCGGGAGTACGACCTGAACTACATTCTGGAGCGGGGCATCGAGCAGCAGGACGCGGGCGCGGATATTCTGGACGTGAATGTGGGCCTTCCCGGCCTGGACGAACCCAGGATGATGGCCGACGTGGTGAAGGCCCTCCAGGGCGTGGTCTCCCTGCCCCTGCAAATCGACTCCTCCGATCCCAAGGCCATCGAAGCCGGACTGCGGGTGTGCAACGGCAAGGCCATTGTCAACTCGGTCAACGGCAAGCGGGAGGTGCTGGACACCGTTCTGCCCATCGTGAAGAAGTACGGCGCGGGGGTGGTGGGCCTGACCATGGACGAAAACGGCATCCCCCAGACCGCCGAGGCCCGATTCGCCATTGCGGAGCGGATTTTGAACGCCGCCCTGTCCTACGGCATCCCCAGAGAGGACGTGTACATCGACTGCCTGACCCTGACCGTCTCCGCCCAGCAGGACCAGGCGGTGGAGACGCTGAAACCCGTCCGTTGGGTGACGGAGCGGCTGGGGCTGCATACGGTGCTTGGGGTGTCCAACATCAGCTTCGGCCTGCCCGACCGCATCCGCATCACCCAGAGCTTTTTGACCCAGGCCATGTATTGCGGGCTGGACCTGCCCATCGTCAACCCCAACCAGGCGCAAATCATGGACACCATCGCCGCCTACCGCGTCCTCTCCGGCGAGGACGTGGACAGCGCCGCCTATATCCAACGCTTTGCCAACGCCGCCCCCTCCCCCGCCGCAGTTCCTTCCGCCGCCAGCGCCGGGATGGACATCGACACCGCCATTGCCAAGGGCCTGAAGGACGAGTGCGCCCGGCTGACGAAAGAGCTGCTCCAAAGCAAAACCGAGCTGGAAATCATCAACGAGCTGCTCATCCCCGCCTTGGACCGGGTGGGGGACCGGTACGAAAAGGGCGAGATTTTCCTGCCCCAGCTCATCAACTCCGCCAACGCCTCCTGCGAAGCCTTCGAGGTCATCAAGACCAGCATCCTGAACCGGGGCGGCTCCAGCGTCAGCAAGGGCAAGATCATCGTCGCCACTGTCCAGGGGGACATCCACGACATCGGCAAGAACATCGTCAAGGTGATTCTGGAGAACTACGGCTATCAGGTCATCGACCTGGGCCGGGATGTGCCGGTGGAGCGGGTGGTGGAGGAGACCATTCGCCAGGACGTGCATCTGGTGGGCCTCTCCGCCCTGATGACCACCACCGTTTCCTCCATGGCCGCCACCATTCAGGCCCTCCGGGAGAGCGGCCACCCCTGCAAGATCTGGGTGGGCGGCGCGGTGCTGACCCCGGAGTACGCCGCAGAGATCGGCGCGGATTATTACGCGAAGGACGCGAAACAGAGCGTGGATATTGCGAAAGAAGTGCTGGGGTAAAACCCCTCCGCCACCGCCTGCGGCGGCGGCCCTCCTCCCCTTTCAGGGGAGGCA
>JAJPXR010000074.1 GCA_021205375.1 Clostridiales bacterium
ACTATTTTTGCGGGTTATTTTTCTCTGCCCCAACTCTTGACATAGAACCTTTTTTGACCGCGTTCACCTTGAAAGGAGCCGCCATGTCCACCCCTCTCTATTCCGCGCTGCAAGAATTTCAGGCCGCCCGCCCCCTGCGCATGGCCATGCCAGGCCACAAGGGGCAGCCCCTCCCCGCCCTGGCGGACTACGCGGGCATTGACTTCACCGAGCTGCCCCCCACGGGCAACCTCTACGCCCCCGGCGGCCCCATCGAGGCGGCGGAACGCCTCTGGGCGGAGGCGTGGGGGGCGGACTGCTGCCTGTTTCTGACGGGAGGCTCCACCCAGGGCATCCACACTATGCTGCTGTGTGCCGCCGGTCAGGGTGAGGAGATTTCGGTGGACCGGGTCAGCCATCGCAGCATCCACACCGGCATGGCGCTGCTGGATCTGCGCCCCACCTGGCTGGCCCGGCCCTGGCTGGCGGAGGCTGGTGTGGTGGGGCCGGTGGAGCCGGAGTGTGTAAAATCTGTGCTGGAAAATCGCCCAAGCATCAAAACGGTTTGTATTACCTCGCCGACTTATTACGGCGTGTTGTCGGATATTCCGGCCATTTCCCACATCTGTCACGCCCACGGTGCAAAACTTTTGGTGGACGGCGCCCACGGCGCGCACTTGTTCCTGACCGGGGAAAATCCCTACCGGGGGGCGGATTACGTGGTCACCTCCGCCCATAAGACCCTCCGCGCGCCGGGCCAGTCGGCGCTGCTGTTCGCCAACGCCCCGGAGACACTGGACGGTCTGCGCGGGGCCAGCCGGACGTTTGCCACGTCCTCCCCCGCTTACCCCATGATGGCGGCGCTGGACTGGGCGCGGGAATATTACTGCGAGGGCCAGGGGCAGGCCCGTTACCGGGAGACCTGCGCCGCCGTGGAGCAGCTCCGCCGGGACTACCCCGCTCTGACGAACGAGGACGCCCCTCTGGACCCGGCCCGGCTGGTACTCTGCGTGGAGGATGGGTTTCAGACAGAGCGGGAATTGCAGGAGATGGGCATTTACCCGGAGATGGCGGACGCCGCCCATGTGGTGCTGATTTTGACCGACTGCGATGGGCCGGAGGAGTTCGCCCGGCTGCGCCGGGGGCTGGACAAGCTGGGACTCCGGGGAAAACAGCGCCCGGCGGGAGTTTTACCGCCCCCTCCCCCGCCGGGAAAGCAGCTTCTCACCCCCAGGGAGGCCCTGATCGCCCCCAACCGGGCGGTCCCGCGGGCACGCGGCGCAGGGGCGGGCGCCGGGGAGGAGCTGGCCCCCTATCCCCCCGGTGTGCCGGTGGTGGCTCTCGGCGAGGAAATTCAGAAAAAAGGTCTTTCTTATTTGCGTGAAATAGGGTATAATGAAAAGAAGGTTACGATTGTGAAAAGCGAATAAGCAGAGCAATCTGTAAAATGGAAGCCAAAGGAGGGCGATTTGTATGAAGCTGGTCATTGCCATTGTCAATCAGGAGGACGTTACCCCAGTGGTCCAGGCCCTGAACCAGGGTGGCTATGCCTCCACACAGATGTCCTCGCGGGGCAGTTACCTGGTCTCCCGTAACACCACGTTTTTCATCGGCGTAGATGAGGAGCGGGTGGAGGACGTAAAGCGGCGCATCGTCCAGAGCGTCCGCCGTCGGGAGCGGCAAATGCCTCAGATGCCCCGGGAGCATTACGGCTACCCGGCGGACGACAGCGAGCAGATCACCGTAGGCGGCGCCACCATCTTTGTGGTGGACGTGGAACAGTTCGAGCGGGTCTGATGGAACTGCGTCAGTTGGTCGGCAACCAGCCGCTGAAACGCGCCCTGGCGGGGGTGGAGCGTCCTCCCCACGCGATCATCCTCAGCGGGCCAGTGGGGTCCGGGCGGCACACCCTGGCCCGGCTGCTGGCCCAGGCTCTGGTGTGCGAGGGGCAGGAACCGTATCCCTGCGGGGAGTGTCCCCACTGTCGGCTGGTGGCGGAGGGTATCCACCCGGACGTGATGGGGCTGGAGCGGTTCGTTCCGGCGGAGGAACTGGGCAAGGACGTGAAGGTGAATACCGTCCGGGCCATCCGGTCCGACGCCCAGATCCGGCCCAACCAGGCCAGGCGGAAGGTCTATCTCATCGACCAGCCCATCAACCTGCCGGCCCAGAACGCCATGCTCAAGCTGCTGGAGGAGGGGCCGCCCTACGCGGCCTTTCTGCTGGTGACAGAGAACAGCGCCTCCTTGCTGGACACGGTGCGCAGCCGCTGCGCTCAGTACCACACTGCCCCGGTGTCTCCCGCGGAGGCGGAACAGTACCTGGCCCAACGGTTCCCGGAGCGGGACCGGGAGGCCATTGTCCGCGCCGCAGAGAGCAGTCAGGGGCTGTTGGGCCGGGCCGTTTCCCTCCTGGAGGAGGCGCAGCCCGACGACGGCACGACGGCCAGGGCGGAAGCCTGGCTGAACGCACTGCTGGAGCGCAGCGAGTGGAAGCTGATGACCTGCGCGGCGGACGCCCAGCGGGAAAAGCTCAGCCGGGACGGGTTCATCGCGCTTTATACCGCCCTGGGACAGCGGTTCCGGGACGGAGCCGTAGCCGCCAGCGGTGGTCAGGTGGAAGAAACCCAATGGTCGGGTCGATTGGCCCAGACCTTTACCGTCCGGCAACTGATGGACTTCCGGGAGCTGACTGAGCAGGCGTTGGAGCAGTGTCAGTTTTACGCCCACGCCCACAGCGCCGGGTGGCTGGCGGTGCGGCTCTATGAGGGCTGTCAGTCACTGGCATAAAAGGAACGTTGGGCTAATTCTGTTAAACAAGTATTAAAATAAGGATATTAC
>JAJPXR010000081.1 GCA_021205375.1 Clostridiales bacterium
CGCCGCTCTCAGAGTAGCTGTAGTAATAGGTGACGCCGGAGGTGGCGCACTTGAAGGTTACCGTCTTGTCCGTCTCAGAATAGGTCAGGCTGGGGGTCTCCACGGTCACGGTGGTGCTGCCGCCGCCGCTCTCGGTGGTCTCGCCGCTGTACTTCCAGAAGCCAACCGTCTGCCCGGCAGTGTTGCCGGTGGTGTTGGTGTAGGCGCGCCAGTCAGGGTTTGTTGTGTAAACGCCCAGCCAGCGTCCAGTGGTGGAAGAGTACAGATAATTCCCGTCCAGCGTCCAGGTCATTTCTGTCGTGTTCACACGGACGCCGTTGTTTGCGTTGGTGGTATACAGATAGTCGCCAGAGGGGGAGGTGATGATGTACCCACCCTCCGTCTCTTCATCGGCGGTAAAGGTCCAGGCATAGTCGTCGCCGGTGGCCTCGATGGACAGCGTATCATCCTCCGCTGTCACAATTACAGCCGTAGGCGCTTTGCTGGAGCCGGTGTTCGCTGTCGGCAGGGCATACACCGTGCCGTCAGAGGTGGTCATTGTGATGGCGATCTCGTCGCTGGACGAGATATCCTCCAAGTCAACCTGCGTCCAGGTGGACACAGTGGTGGTCTCGTCCTCTGCCGCCGCCACCGCTGGCAGGGCGGGCAGGCACATGGCCAGGGCCAGCACCAGGGCCACAAGCCGCCGGAGCTGGTGTTTCACAGTTTTCATAAATTTCCTCCATTTTTTACGGTTTGGGCTAATTTCTCTCGCTTTTCGCGCATCACCCTCTCTGCCCGGCGCGGCCCGTAGCAAGCCCCGCAATGGGATACGTTTACGTTACCATGTTTGCCGGTAAGATTCCACCTGGTTTGGGAAAGATGTTTGCAAAATTCCCGTCAATTTCGTCCCGGGGCCTGTAAAGGGCCTTTGCGCCCCCTTGAGACAAGAACGGTGGAAATCAAACCCAGCTTTGCCGATAACTTTACGTACTTTACACATACTTTACACAGTTATGATACTATCACATTCTTCTCACCAGGGCAAGTATTTTCCTCGTTTACTTTGGCAAAAAAAGTGCAAAAAGGCGGCTCGGAAAGGTTCCGAACCGCCTTGTTCCATTTTTTAAGAATCTGGGGATTTATTTCCCGGTTATCTCTTTCGCTTACTGCCTGCTGAAACCCCTCCGCCACCGCCTAAAGGCGGCGGCCCTCCTCCCCTTTCAGGGGAGGCAAGGGGGCGGTCAGTTGCCGAACGGCAGTTCTCTTTGGAAAGCTTGTACTTTGCCGGGTAAAATCGCTGACCAAACAACAAAACTATCCTGACTAACAGCTAATGGCTAATAGCTAACAGCTCATTGTTAATTGCACATTGTCAAAACGGTCCGTACCCGATCTGCACCGCAACGCCCAGGAACACGAAAGCGATGATCCACCATACCACGAACAGGGGCAGCAGGTACTTCATCCACTTGCGGAAGGAGATGCCGCCGCACATGGCCAGGGCCGCCAGAATTTCGCCGCCGGTGGGGGCCATGACGTTGGTGAAGGCGTCGCCGAACTGGAAGGCCAGCACCGCCGTCTGCCGGGTCAGGCCCAGCATATCCGCCAGGGGCGCCATGATGGGCATGGTGATGGCCGCCTGGCCGGAGCCGGAGGGCACCAGCACGTTAAAGAGATCCTGCACGATGAACATGCCAATGGCTGCCAGAGTGGGACTGAGGCCGTTCAGCAGGCCGGACAGGGCGTGGATGATGGGGTCCATGATGCTGGCGTCGTTCAGCAGCACGATGACCGCGTTGGCAAGGCCGATCATCAGGCAGGGGAACAGCATATTGATGCAGCCTTTTTCGAAGTATTCGCAAATCTTGTTGGGGCCGAGGCCGCCTACGATGCCGCCAATGACGCCGATAGCCAGGAACACGGCGGAAAGCTCGTCGATGTAAAAGCCCTGAGCCACAATGCCCCAGACGGTGAAGGCGATGCCGCCGATGAACACCACCAGCACCAGCTTCTGCCGCAGGGTCAGGGGTTCCACTTCGTCCACGTTCAGCGCCACGTCTTTGGCGGTGAGCTTGTCCTGCTCATAGGTGGAGCTGAGGGTGGGGTTGCGCTTCACCCGGATGGCGTGCCAGGTCACATAGATGATGCTGGCGGTGAGGAAGCACACAAAGGCGCAGGCCCGCAGCGCCATGCCGGAGAACATGGGCAGCCCGGCGATGCTCTGGGCCACGCCGGTGGTGAAGGCGTTGGTGATGGCTCCTGCGTAGCCGGAGGCGGCGGCGCAGAAGATGATGCCCACCGCCGTCAGTGAGTCGAATCCCATGGTCAGGCAGCAGGCCAGCACCAGCGGCACAAAGGCCAAAAATTCCTCAAAGTTGGCGCAAAAGGCGCTGCCGCAGCCGAACACCACCATACAAACGGGGATCATCAGCATTTCCCGGCCCTTCATGACCCGGACCACGTTGGCAATGCCGTTGTTGATGGCCCCCGTCCCGTTCAGAATGGCGAACATCCCACCAATGATGAGCAGGAAGAAGATGATGGCCGCCGCGTTCTGCATTCCCAGCGTCAGGGACATCAGCAGGGTCATCAGGGAGGTGGGGTTTTTATCCACCGTGTGGTAGCTGTCAGGGTCCACGATTTCTGTGTCCGCGGTGGCGTCGTACACCCGGTCGTAGCTCCCGGCGGGGATGAAGTAGGACGCTATCGCCACCACCAGGATGATGATGACCAACAGCAGCATGGGGTTGACGGCTTTGATTTGTTTCTGTTCGGTTTTTTCTTTCTTTTCTCTCTTTGGCATGGGTTTCCTTCCTTTCTTGGGGGTATCTTACTCTTACCGGCTACCCCTCTTGCCTCCCCTGAAAGGGGAGGAGGGCCGCCGCCTTTAGGCGGTGGCGGAGGGGTTTCTAGCACATGGCCGAATAAAAGGAATAACCAAGTTCTCCTTCGCAGCAGCTATCCGCCGGCAGCGCCTGGCTAACAGCTAACGGCTAATAGCTAACAGCTTTTATTCATTCAGCGCCGCCAGCGCCGCGCACAGGCACCGATAGACTTTTTTCACCGACGAAATTTCCAGCGTCTCGCCGGGGGAGTGGAAGTCCCGGCAGTTGGGGCCAATGGCGATGGCGTCCAGGTCGTGGCGCTTGTCGAAGAAGTAGCCCACCTCCAGCCCCGCGTGAACGGCGGTCATGGCGGGAGCCTCGCCGCAGAGGGCCTGGTAAGCGTCGCTGTAGGTCTGGTGCAGGGGGGAGTTGAGCCGGAACTCCCAACTGGGGTACAGCACGCTGCACTGGCAGCGCCCGCCCAGCAGGGCGGCCAGCCGCTCCATCTTCTGATAGAGGTAGGTGCGCAGGCTGGGCTGGGCGGAGCGAATTTCCGTCACCACCCGCAGGCCATCCTCGTCCAGGTACACTTCCCCCAGATTGTCGGAGGTGTCCACCTGGCCGGTGATGGCCTCGTCCATCTGGAAAATGCCGTCCGGCAGCAGGGTCAGCGCGTCCAGCACCGGGCTGGGGTCTGTTCCCCGCCGGGGAGCCTCCGCCGGGGCAAAGGTCACGCTGAGCCGCTCCCCGGTGACGGGCATTTCCCGGCGGAACGTACTCTCTAAGGCGGCGCATTGGGCCTGGACTGCGACGGCTTTCTCCGGCGGCAGCCACAGCAGCGCCTCCGCCTCCCGTGGGATGGCCAGCCGGAAGCTGCCGCCCCGGATCTCCACCAGCAGGAAATCGCTCTCCTGCCCCACCGCCAGCAGCAGCCGGGCCAGCAGGATGTTGGCGTTGCCCCGGCCCCGGTGAATGTCGTCCCCGGAGTGGCCGCCCCGCAGACCGCCTACCGCCAGCCGCCAGGCCATCCAGCCCTCCGGCACCGGTTGCCACTCCACATCTCGCAGGAAATCCGCCCGCATCCCGCCGCAGCTCCCGCAGACCACCACGTTGTCCTCGGTGTGGTCCAGGTTGATGAGCCGGGCGGCACGCAGCTTTTCCGGGGCGAAGCGCTCCGCGCCGGTAAAGTCCTCCTCCTCGCAGACGGTGAACAGCGCGTCCAGAGGCGGGTGGGCCAGGGTGTCGTCCTCCAGCACCGCCATAGACAGGGCCACGCCGATGCCGTCGTCGGCCCCCAGGGTGGTCCTGCCGCCGGTGGAAAGCTCATCCCCATCAATGACCCACTGAATGGGGTCTTTGGCGAAGTCGTGGGCCACGCCCTCCGCCTTTTCACAGACCATGTCCAGGTGGGCCTGGAGCAGCACCGGCGGCGCGGCCTCGTAGCCGGGGGAAGCTGGCTTGTGAATCAGCACATTGGAAACCTCGTCCTGCTCCGCCTCCAGTCCGATGCTCCGCGCCCAGCGGGTGATAGAATCGCTCAGTGCCCGCTCGTTGCGGCTGCCGTGGGGGATCTGGCAGATTTGGTAGAAGTGGGCAAACACCCGGTCCTGGCACAGGGCTTCTATTTCCCTGTTCACGGTGAACCATCTCCTCTCTCACGCCGCCGCATTAATACTTTAGCGCGTTAATATGTCTCAGTATACCCAGTTCCCCGCTGTTTGTCAACAAACGATTCCCTTTTTCGACGCGAAAGCGCAAAGCAGCTTGTGAACCAGCCCAAACTGTGCTAAAATAGGGCAAATCTGAATCGGGAGGCCCTTTCCATGTCCAACAGCCTTGAAATCACCGTCCCCGTCCAACTGGACACCGGACTTTTCCGTTCCTTTTTCCTGTTTGACGCCCTGCGCCGCCAGCGGCGATGGGTGGGGCTGGCCGTGTTCAGCGTCGTGCTGCTGGTCTGCGCCGGGGTGTGCCTGAGCCAGATGGGGGCGCGGCAGGGGGCGCTGCCTATGGCAATTCTGCTGGCTGCGGTGGCGGTGGCGGTCCCCGCCGTCTACATGGCCCTGCTTCAACGGAGCATCCGCCAGCAGAGCAAAGCGCTGAGGCTGGAGCAGCCTCACCTGGTCTATCGCATCACCGTGAGCGAAAAGGGCGTCACCGCCGCCTTCCCTGTGCCGGGGAAAAAGGACGCAGTCACCAGCCGCCCCTGGGCCAAGCTCTACGGCGCGTGGCGGGTGAAGGGGGCCGTTTACCTCTATCCGGAGGCGGAAAAGGTCTACATCCTCCCCGACGGACAGGTCCCCGGCGACGCAGGCGACCTGTGGGCGCTGTGCGTGGAAAAGCTGGGGGACAAGGCCCACGATTTGCGGCGGGGGAAGTGACAGGCGTTTTTGCACAGCGTTGGTGCGGAAACTTGCGGTAACAAGAAAATACACTTGATTTTTCGCAGATGATTGTGTATAATAAAAACGTGGAAACCCGGACGGTTGCCACAACTGATTACTAGCTCAGCATTTTAGGAAATCCTAAAACTGTGAGCCGTCTGGTTGCAGCAGACGGCTCACTTGCTTTCTTTCGAAGCCAAATAGCTTACCAGCTCGATTACGAAGCTCGCAACCGCCAGTAAGGTTTGGATGATTTCTAAAGCAATCAACGTATCAACCCCTTGAGGAAATTTCCCGCAGAGCTATGATACTCACCTCTATTCCGCTCACGCGGGATACAGGCAACCGTCTTTTACCGCCACGCTACCATAAGAACCTGAAGAACTCATGAGCAGCGGTGGGTTTCCACGAAAAAATTATTATACCATGACAGTCCAAAATTGTCAAAAAGTATAACGACCCCCAAATTTTGGGGCTGGCCATATGGCCAGCCCCTTCGCTTCTGCCTGAATCGGAGGCTCCAGAAGGATCTTGTGGTGGAAAACACGTATCACAGTTGACATCTAATCGGAATTTTTCTATAATATGTAACATAGCAGTTTGTCCTTTTCGGCGCAAGCTGTGCAAACTACGAGGGTTTTCCCCATTGCACGCGAGAAAGACCTGACCAAAGGAAGGAATTACGATATGGCAGTTAAAATCACCGGTCACACCCAACTGCTGGGATTCTTCGGCTCCCCTGCGGAACATTCCACCTCTCCCGCCATCCACAACGAGGCGTTTTCCCAACTGGGGCTGGACTATACCTATCTGGCCTTTGACATCGGCCTGGACAAGATCGAGGCGGCGGTGAACGCCCTGCGCACCCTGAACATGAAGGGCGCCAACGTCTCCATGCCCTGCAAGACCGCCGTCATGCAGTACCTGGACGAGATCGACCCCGCCGCCAAGCTCTGCGGCGCGGTGAACACCATCGTCAACACCGACGGCTATTTGAAGGGCTATTCTACTGACGGCGTGGGCTACATGACCGCCCTGAAGGACAACGGCGTGGATGTTATCGGCAAAAAGATGACCATGGTGGGCTGCGGCGGCGCAGGTAAGGCCATCGCGGTGCAGGCCGCGCTGGACGGTGTGGCGGAGCTGTCCATCTTCAACGTGAAGGATGCCTTCTGGGGCCGCTGCGTCCAGACAGTGAAGGACCTGGAGGAGAACACCAACTGCAAGGTCAGGCTCTTCGAGCTGAACACCGAGGACCCCGCCGCTATGGAGAACCTGAAAAACGAGATCGCCAGCTCGGTCCTGTTCGCCAACGCCACCGGCATGGGTATGGGCAAGCTGAAGGGCCAGACCTATATCCCCGACGCCTCCTTCTTCCGGCCCGACCTGGTGGTGACCGACGTGGTCTATGCCCCGCCAGAGACCGCCATGCTCAAGCTGGCGCGAGAGGCTGGCTGCAAGACCATCAACGGCATGGGGATGCTGTTCTACCAGGGCGCGGCGGCGTTCAAGCTGTGGATGGGACAGGAAATGCCCATTGAGCATATGAAGAAGTATTTGGGTCTGGCAAAGTAAAATCAACGGGTTATCCCGTTGATAAGCTGTTAGCTGTTAGCCATTCGCTTTTAGCTTGGTGGTGCTGAACAGTTAGTGATTAGTGACTAGTTTCTGCTAAAAATCAGGCGACAAGCACTATCCCCCTTGCCGCCCCTGAAAGGGGAGGGGGACCATGCGAAGCATGGTGGAGGGGTTTTCGGCACATGGCTGAACAAAAAGGATAATCAGTAATCTATATTTGAAACCAGCGGCACCGCGGGGACACAGACACGGTCTGTACCTCCGCGGTGTCTTTTTCTCTGTTCCCGTCAAAGGGTCAGCGTGCCGTTTTCGTCCTCTAACAGAATCAAAATCTGCTGTTCCTCCCCGGTTTTGGCGTTGATATAGACGATATAGTGCTTGCCGTCGCCGTTTTCACACTTGAACTCCCAGCACAGCACCTCGTTTTCCCCCTCGGTGGGGATAAGGGCGAGCTGTCGGGAGTGGACGGACAGCTCGCCGGACACCTGCTCCTGGGCGTCCCCGGCGGAGACCCAGGGCTGGAGGGCGCTGCGCCGGGTGTGGTTCATCAGATATCCCGCCGCCTCGCAGCCCACAATTTCCCCGTTGTCCATGGCCACCTCCACCTTAATCAAATCGGGGTAGCAGATGACGTCCTCCTGCCGGGCGGCAAAGTTGATGGTCAGCCGGTTGCCCTGGTCGATGAAGTAGCTCTCGGTCATGTCGTCAATGCCGTAGGCGGCGAGAAAGGCTTTCGCTTTTTCCACAGCCTCGTCGGCGGTCAGCGTCTCCGCGCCTATGGCCCGCTCCTTGCTGAGGGACAGCAGATAACCCCCTTGCTTGGTGACAGAAACCGTGCAGTCCCCGCCGTTTTGGGTGTAGGAGAAGGCATAGCAGGGCAGCTCCCCGTTGACCTCCCGCCCATCGGAGAGGGCTTCGCTCTCCAACCCCAGCAGGTCGGCGGCCTTCTCCTGGGCCTGCGCCAGAGTGAGAGTGTCCTCGTCTTTCAGCATGGCCGCCTCTCTGGACTGCAAATGCTCGGAGAAGGGGCCGTCATAAATCAGTGTGGGCAGCTCCGGGAAGTCGCTCTCTACGCTCTCGTAGCTGCTGCCTGCCAGAACGTCCCCGTCCTCGGTCAGTTGAGAGAGCCGCTCCTCCACCGCTGCCACGTCCTCCAGCGCCAGGGTGCCGTCGTTGAGCTGGGCCTCCAGCTCGTCCAACTGGCCGGACAGGGTGGACGCCGCCTGGGAAAGCTGTTTGACGTTCTCCAGCTCCTCAGCGCTGTAGCCGCCCCGCCGGGCGGCGGACTTGGATAGGGCCTGGGCGTAGTCTCCCACCTTTGCAACGAAGGCGGCGGTCTGCTCCAACTCCACGTTGCCGTAGGGCAACTCCCCAATGGCCTGCTGCGCAGTCAGGGCCTCCCCGTACAGTTCCGTACAGAGGGCGGAGATCATGTTGGCGGAGGTGACGTAGACGCTCTTTTCCAGAGCGGCGTCCAGCTTGTCCACGCTGTCGGTGAGCTGGGAAAAGGCGCGGGCGTAGCTCAGGGCAGTTGCCCGGCGGTAATGGATATTCTGGGCGGCGAGGTTGATGGCGATGCCGCACAGGACGACAAAGGCGGCGGCGAGAAAGGTCAGGGTGCGGACCCGCCCCCGGCGGTTCAACGGTTCTTTCATGGGTAGTTCTCCTTCGGTGGTTCAACTTTACTTCTATTTTCGGCGGAAGGGGTCGTTTTATGCAGGGAAAAGCTGGCTTTCTCTCCCGCTCCATTTTCATCCTGGTCTTTTGTCAAAAAAGTTATAAAATGTTTGACGGAATACTTGCAGATTCCTTCGGAAAGGGTTATAATCAGGGTGCAATACAAGCCCAGTGGTTTGTGCGGCAAGATTGACCGGGGCCATCGTACCATTCGGCCCCGGTCATGAAAAGATTTCAAAAAATCTCATCTGGGGGAGGAAAGCGCAATGAAGCTCCTTTTCCGACAGCGGCGCTTTTCCTGGTGCGACAGTTACGACATCTACAACGAGGCGGAAGAGCCGGTTTTTACCGTGGAGGGCCAGTTGAGCTGGGGCCACTGTCTGCACATTTTGGACCAAAATGGCCTCCATGTGGGCACTGTGCGGGAGCGGGTGATGTCCCTGCTCCCCCGGTTTGAGCTGTACGAGGCGGGGGATTATCTCGGCTCTTTCCGCAAGGAGCTGACCTTCCTGCGGCCCCGGTTCGAGTTGGACTTCAACGGCTGGACCGTCCAGGGCGAGGTGTTCGAGTGGGATTACCGCATCTGGGACCGGGACGGACGGCAGGTGGCCACCGTCTCCAAGGAGCTGTTCCACCTGACCGACACCTATATCATCGACGTGGCGGACCCCGACGACGCCCTCCACGCCCTGATGGTGGTGCTGGCCATCGACGCGGAGAAGTGCAGCCGGGGAGACTGACGACAATGTGCAATTTTAGCTATTGGCTATTAGCTATTAGCTTTTAGCTTTGTGGTGCTTGGCATTGTGCGCTACGCTTACTGCTTGCTTTTTTTACAAATGGGTGGCTTCGTTCTCGGTTTCCTTTTTGGCTGTTCGCTTTAGACTGGTAGCACCTGACTAACAGCTAACGGCTAATAGCTAACAGCTTAACAAAATAATTTCCTGTAAATTCGCAAGATGGGTGTTCCTTTTTCCAATACGGTGTGCTAAAATAGCTACTGCTAAAAAACAAGAAACAGGAGCTGTCCTTTGTGAAACTGATTACCTTTGCTGTGCCGTGCTACAACTCCGCAGCGTATATGTCCCACTGCATCGAAACATTACTGGCCGCCGGAGACGAGGCGGAGATCATCCTCGTGGACGACGGCTCTGTGGACGACACCGGCGCCATCGCCGACCAGTTCGCCGCCGACTACCCCGACATCGTCCGGGTCATCCACCAGCCCAACGGCGGCCACGGCGAGGGTGTCAACCAGGGCATCCGCAACGCTACCGGCCTTTATTATAAGGTGGTGGATTCCGATGACTGGCTGAACACCGACTCGTTGGCGCGGGTCATGGCCCAACTGCGGGAGTTTGCCGCTCAGCCTGAGCCGGTGGACCTGCTGGTGTGCAACTACGTCTATGAACACGTGGAGGACGGCACGGAGAACATCGTCCGTTACAACCACGTTTTCCCCGTGGGCCAGGTCTTTGGCTGGAAGGACATGGGCCACTGGAGCCCCTCCAAGTATCTGCTGATGCACTCGGCCATCTACCGCACCCAGTTGCTGCGGGACTGCGGCATGGTGCTGCCCAAGCACACCTTCTATGTGGACAACATCTTTGTCTATCAGCCGCTGCCCATGGTCAAGACCCTCTACTACATGGACGAGGACCTGTACCGCTACTTTATTGGCCGCAGCGACCAGAGCGTCAACGAGTCCGTCATGATCAAGCGGGTGGACCAGCAGGTGCGCATCACTAAAATCATGATCGACGCCGTGGACCTGGCGGAAGTGAAGGAGACCGAGCCGGACCTCTACCGGTATATGGTCCGGTATCTGTCCATGATGATGCTCATTTCCTCCATCTTCCTCATCCTCTCCGAAAAACCGGAGAACCTGGAAGAAAAGGACAACCTGTGGGATTACCTGAAGGCCAAGGACGAGCACCTCTACCACAAGCTCAAGTACCGCAGCCTTTCCGCCGTCTCCAATTTGCCCGGCTATCAGGGCCGCAAGCTGTCCGTCAACCTGTACAAGCTGGCCCAGAAGGTGTATAAGTTCAACTGACGTTCCCTTTGTGCCGTTTCGAGAAGCGTCTCCGCCGCTGGCGGCGCGGCCCGGTGCGATGCAGGCGCTCCCTGGGGAACCGTTGCAGCACGTAGGGCAAAAACAAAAGATAGAACGTAAAAACGGGGGTCAGGCGTTTCGCCTGACCTCCGTTTCAAAGTGGTGGAAACCAGAGATAACGCTGGCTTCCACCGCTGTTTTATGCCGTTTTTACGGCCCAATGTTTGGCATGGGAAAGCTCACTCCGCCGGCTCCGGGTCGGTGACGCTGACCACGTGGTCGTACCAGGTGCCCTTGGTGCCCAGAATGGCCAGGTCGAAGTCCTCCCCGATGGCGGCTACGGGGATGTCAAAGCCGTAGACCTCCTCGGAAGTGCCGTCGCTGTAGGTGACGGTATCAACGGTCGGCTCCAGCAAAACAGCATCCTCGGCCTGAGCGTCCTCCGCCAGTCCCACATACAGGTTGACGATGTTCTGAGACACCAGGGAGACGTGAATGGTCATCTGGCCGTTCTCCACGGTGAGGGTCCCCTTGCCGTCACAGGCTTCGTTGACGTGGAACATGGAGCTGTCGGTGTTAAACGTGGCGGTGTACACGCCGTCCTCCAGAGCGGCGGCGTCAGAGGAAGTCTCGCTGGCGGTGGAGGAGGCCAGATTTTCCATAGCGGCGGCGGTGTGGGCCACGTAGAGCTGCTGAATGGCCTCGATGCGGCCCAGGCCCTCGATCTGGCAGTCCACGCTCTCGAAGTACCCGGAGGCGGTGAACATGCTCAGCCAGGAGTCCTCGTCCTCCCCGGCCATGTCGTTGTTGGCGTGGTCGCCGGCCACCACCATCAGGGGGCGCAAAACGACCTTAGTGTACCCGGCGGCAAACACACTGTCAATGACGGCGGTACATTCCGTTTCCTCCGGCTCGCCCTCCACGGTGCCGATGAACACGTTTTCGTAGCCCAGAGCTTCCATCTGGGTCTGCATCTGGCTGTAGGACACCTTAGCGGTGTGGGAGGTGCCGTGGCCCATAAACACATAGGCCACGCCGTCCTCGGCGGCGGCCTCCAGGCTCTCATAGCCGGAATCGGCCACGGCTTCGGCGGTGATGGCCTCGGCCACCGCCTGCTTGTCCTCGTTGACCACGGTAGCATCGTCTCCCACCTCGCCCAGCAGCGGCTCGGCAATGGCAACGGTGTCGAAATACTCGGCGTATTCCTCAATGGCCTCGCACATCTCGTCGTACTCCGCGCCGTGCATCAGGTGAGTGGGCTGCACCACCAGCGTTTTCACGCCGTTGTCTACCGCCCGCTGGAGGGCCTGCTCCATGTTGTCAATGTACTCCTCGTCACGGGCCTGAACATGGTTGATGATGATCTGTGCGGTAAAGGCCCGGCGAACCGACCAGTCCGGGTAGGCTTCCGCCAGCGCGTCCTCCACGCCCTTGATGTCGGTGGCCCGGCTCTCGTTGTAGGAGGTGCCGAAGCTGACCACCAAAATCTCATACTCTCCGATGTCGTCCTGGTTCCGGGGGTCGTCGGCGGAGGCGTCGCCGGTGTCCAGCCCGAAGTAATCCGGGTCGGCGTTTTCGCCCTCCACCAGCTCCTTCTGCTCGTCGGTCAGGGCGTCCCAGGCGGCTTTGGCGGCGGCACACTGTTCGTCCGTCTCGTCGGTGCGGGTCTGGACATAGATGGCGTCGATGAGGTCCGCCACGTTGGCGGCGATCTCCTCGTCGGTCAGCTCTGCAACGCTGGACTCCGCAGAGGTCACGGCCTCGGCGGAAGCGTCGGCGCTGCTGGTGCTGCCGGAGCAGCCAGTCAGGGCGGCCAGGGCCATGCTCAGGGCCAGCAGCAATGCGATTCCTTTTTTCATGTCTTTCCTCCTGTGTGAATTGGTACAATTTATTTCAGACGATTTCCTAAGAGAAACGTTGAAACACAAAATAAGTTCTCAGATTTGGTTATTTCTTTGCATCAGCCTTGTGCTGGAAACCCCTCCGCCGTCAAGCGGCACTTCCGAAGCTGCGCTTCTCCCTGCGCCACCGCCTAAAGGCGGCCCTCCTCCACCGTCAAGCGGCACTTCCGCTTCGCTCCCTGCCCTTTCAGGGGAGGCAAGGGGGATAGTGCTTGCTGTTTCGTCATCATTTTTGTCCAGCATAGTATAAATTTTTCGCTTCTGCTCAGACCAGCCGGTAAAAGAACTCCATCTCGTCCCCGGCGGTCCCGGCGAAAATCCGGTGCATTTCCTCGGTGACGGTGCCCAGCCGGGTCATGTCTTGGTAGAGGTTGGCGTTGGTACACCAGACGTTGCCCTCCTGCACCGCCTTGAAGTCCCCCAGCAGCTCATTCAGGGACAAAAAGTCCTCCAGCGTGCTGAGCTGGCCGTCGATGGTGCTGTTGTAGAGGACGATGTCCGCGTCTTTGGCGGTGGCGTAAAATTCCTCCAGCGTCATGCTGACGGTGGCAGTGGCGGTCTCGTCATCCCCCAAGTCGTCGAAGAGGTACTCCCCGCCCGCAAGGGAAATCATCTGGGTCACATAGTCGCCGCTCTTGCGCACCACGGCATAGCCGCCGGTGGAGCTGATGTAGAAATAGGCCACGGTTTTGCCGGTGGGTTCCTCAGAGGCCACGCTGTTCAGCGCTTCCTCCTGTTCCTGAAACAGGGCCTCCGCCTCGTCCTCCTTGCCTAGCAGGGCGGCGTAGAGCTTGACCCACTCGGTCCGGCCAAGGGGGTGGGTCTCGTAGCTGGAGTAGTCCACCAGCACAGGGATGCCCAGTTCTTCCAGCTTCTCTTTGACCTCAGGGCTGTGGTAGATCATGGTGGACTGGACGGACAGGCGGCAGCCGGAGGAGACGATCAGCTCGTAATCCGGCTCGCTGTACTTCCCTGCGTAGACGATTTCCCCTGCTTCCATGGCAAGGCGGGCGTTGTCGATGGTCCACCCGTCGGCCTGGGTGCCGGAAAGGGTGATGGCGTCCAGCCCGTCCAGAGCATCGAACAGGCACATGGCGGCGGTGGCCACCAGGTACACGTCGGAGAGGGGCTGTTGAATCACAGGTATATCCGTCTCCGGCACGTCCGCCCCCTCCGGCACCACCAGAAACTGGTCGCCGCTGGCGATGGAGAGCAGAGTGTAGCCTCCCTCGTAGTAATCCACCGCGAACTCGTGGGCGTAGGACAGCTCCAGACTGCCGGTGTAGGTCAAACCACAGAAGTCCTCCGCCGGGACGTGGCTCCACTCGCTGTCCTCACCGGCGCTCTGGCATCCAACCAGGGACAACACCAGCACCGCCGCCAGCAACAGGGTTGAAAATCGCTTCACCGTTTGGCCCGCCTGGTGCTCCTGTCTCTCCGCATCCGCTGGGCGATGACGATGATGAGCAGTATGATGATGGCCCCGCCTGCGTCCACCATGGTGGAGGAAATGGTGACGCCCTCGCTGACCTCCTCCAGCGTCTCGCTGTCGAAGTAGAGGATGTACTCGATGTCGTGGGGTTCGCTCATGGCCAGGGTCTCCGCCATGATGACCATATCCTCATCTAATACGATGGGGATTTCAAAGGTGGAGCCGTCCTCAGTGGTGGTGGGTTCATAGTCCACGCCGTCCACCGTCATCCGGTCATAGTTGGAGCTGGACCAGACCACTGTGGCGGTGACAGCCCCGTCCTCCACGACGATGTCCACCGGGGAGGCGATGGAAGCTTTGCCGGTGCCGCCGGACATGGTCAGTTCCACGGTGTAGGACCCGTCGGCGGGGGCCTCAGCGGCCAGGGCCGGGGACGCCAGCAGCAGGCAGGACAGCAGGACGAGAAGCAGTTTTTGCAGGGTTTTCGTTGTTTTTTTCATAAGGGGACCTCCTACGGGACTATAAAACAACCGTCCACGAAATACTTCGCGGACGGCTTACATACGGAGAAACAGGAAAAAGAGCGCACCAAACAAACCCGCTGCCACCCGATCAAAATCGGGCGTCGGTGCGTTTTTCCTTATATCCCCAGCTCCGGAAGTCCGCAGAGTTGAACATATTGCCGCTGTGACGCGGCAGAGCGCAGGCAAGTATTCTGGCTTATCGCCCAAGCCCGAAAGGAGCGGCTCCGGCGTCTTCCCAGGGAGACCCCAGTGACATCTGTGCCGGAGTGTTTCGGCGAATTACAGCAACGGCCTTGCGTGGGACTTTCACCCAGCTTCCATGACCTGCGCCCTCATTGATTTTGTTTGGTTGGATTATAGCACACAGCATCACCAAAAGCAAGAGCGGCGTCAAAATCTCGCCGTGCAGCCCATAAAATCTCACAATGTCAAAACAAGTGGCTGTTCTTTGTGAAAATTTTATCAATTTTTTCGACAGAAATTTTCCACAAACTAATTGACAAAAATCGGAGAAATTGGGATAATAAAAGAGCCAACCAATTTAGTGATTTTTTACAGAATACAAAGAAGGTCTTGCTATGAGTTACCAAGCCGCCCTGGATTACATCCACTCCGTCAAATGGCAAACCCGCAAGCCCGGCCTGAGCCGGACCCGCGCCCTGCTCTCCGCTCTGGGCAACCCGGAGCGAAAGCTGAAGTTTGTCCACATCGCCGGTACCAACGGCAAAGGCAGCACTGCCGCCTGCATTGCAAGCTGCCTTCGCGCCAGCGGCTACCGGGTGGGGCTTTACACCTCCCCCTATATCAACCGCTTCAACGAGCGCATCCAAGTCAACGGCGTTCCCATCAGCGACATGGCCCTGGAACAGGCGGTGAACGTCATCCGGCCCAAGGCGGACGCCATGGCCGACTCCCCTTCGGAATTTGAGCTGATCACCGCCATCGCCTTTTACCACTTCCTGCGCCAGCGGTGTGACATCGTGGTGCTGGAGGTGGGACTGGGCGGCGCGCTGGACTCCACCAACGTCATCGGCGTGCCGGAGTGCGCCGTCATCACCGCCATCGGCCTGGACCATATGCGGGAGTTGGGGCCGACTCTGACGGACATCGCCACCGCCAAGGCGGGCATCATCAAGCCCGGCGGCGTGGTGGTCTCCTACGGTGGCCAGCCGGAAGCCGACGCCGTCATCGCCCGGGCGGTGCGGGAGCGGGGGGCCAGCCTTCGCACGGTAGATTTCAGCCAGTTGACCCTGCGGGATTACGATTTGGACGGTATTACCTTCGATTTTGGCCCGATGAAAAAGCTGCGCCTGCCGCTGATCGGCTCCTATCAGCCCAAAAACGCCGCCACCGCCATCACTGCGCTGCTGGCCCTGCGGGAGAAGGGCTGGGACGTCCCCGACCAGTCCATCCGGGAGGGCCTGGAGAAGGTGCAGTGGCCGGGCCGGTTCGAGGTGCTGCGCAAACAGCCCCTCTTCCTGCTGGATGGCAGCCACAACGCCCACGGGATGCAGGCCACAGTGGAGAGCCTGCGGATGAACTTCCCGGAGCAGCGCTTCACCTTCCTCTTTGCGGTCATGGCCGACAAGGACGTGGCGGAGATGATCCAACTGCTGGCGCCTCTGGCAGAGCGGTTCGTCACCGTCACGGCGGACAACCCGCGGGCCGTCCCCGCCGGGGAGCTGGCCCGGATGCTGACGGAGGCGGGCGTGGCGGCTGTCGCTGCGCCCAGCGTAGAGGCGGGCGTGGCCCTGGCCCTGGAGCTGGCGGAGAAACGGCCTGTCTGTGCCCTGGGGACGCTGTATTTTAGTGGGGACGTGCGCCGTGCGCTGGAGGCGCTGACAAAATAAGCGTCGCCCGACCATGCCCTTTTTCCGGTTTTTTCGCGGTTTTCGGTTGACGCTCCCTTCCAAAAACGGTATGATATAAATAATGTTGATTGTTCCTTTGAATCATCTGTATCTTTTAGTGACTAGTGAGAGAGTTCTTGACGTTTCGTCAGTATTTTGCCCAGCATAGTACCAGTTTTCTGAGAAGAACTACAGAAGAACTACAATTTTGTAATTGACTACCCCTCTTGCCGCCCCTGAAAGGGGAGGAGGGCCGCCGCCTTTAGGCGGTGGCGGAGGGGTTTCGGGTTCTTGACTGAGCAAAAGGGATAGTCAAATAAATAATCATTCTGCTTTGGAAAGGGCTTCCTGCTATGAAACAACGGCAAAACGAGACAAACGATTTGCTCCACTGTAAAAACTGCGACGGGTACTATGACCCCTCCCTGCCCAACTGCCCCCGCTGCGGCGAAGAGACCGCCAACAACACCATGGAGGGCAACGGCGACCACCTCACCGTGGACCAGTATGGCGGCGGCTACGGCCAGCCGGGGAGCGCCATCTCCCGCGCCTCTCTGATCATCATCATCGTGCTGCTGCTCATCGCCCTGGTCACGGCAATTTGGCTGTGCGTCCAGGCTCTGTCCCAGGCGACCCCTGACACCGGCGCGACTTCCTCCCAGGTGGAAGAAGTGGACCCGGCGGACACCAGCGCCCAGGGGGATGTCTCCGACAGCGCCGCCAGCAGCAGCGCCCCTGTCCAGCAGGAGCCGGAGGAAGAGGACGAAACCGTGGAGGCCGAGACGCTGACCCTGGACTTCTACGACCTGACCCTGTCCGAGGGCGAAGCCTATGACCTGACCGCCACCGTCTCCCCGGCAGAGTGGGAGGGCGACTTCACCTGGTCCAGCGACGATGAGAGCGTGGCCACGGTGAAGCAGAACGGTGTGGTCACCTACGTGGGTGAGGGACAGTGTACCGTCACCGTGTCCGCCGGTGGGCTGACCGCCCAGTGCGTGATCCGCTGCAACGCCCCCGCCCAGGCAGAGGAGACGCAGCAGACGGCGGAAGAGACGACCAAGACCGATGAGGACGAGAAAGAGGATGAAACCGAGGCGGAGACCACCGGCAGCATCGTCGTGGAATACACGGACATCACCCTGAGCCACGTTGGGGACGGCTACACCTGCAAACCCACCGGCGGCAACGGTACCTACACTTGGTCCAGCGCGGACAGCTCCATCGCCACGGTCAGTTCCAGCGGCTATATCGTTGGCGTGAGCAAGGGCAATACCACCGTCACCTGCACCAGCGGCAGCGAGACGTTGACCATCATCGTCCGCGTAGCCCCTGACTGATGAGCTGTTAGCTGTTAGCCGTTAGCTGTTAGCCAGGTACAACAAACCAAAAGCGCAGAGCTGAAAAGGACAGCCTCACCAGGCGAATATACAACCCAAACCGGCAGAGCTTATCATAGGCTCCGCCGGTTTTTTTCGGTTCTATGTCAAGAGTTGGGGCAGAGAAAAATAACCCGCAAAA
>JAJPXR010000222.1 GCA_021205375.1 Clostridiales bacterium
ATACTATACACCAAACTGAGGAGGGATTCGCTGTGCAGACGATCAAGGCGGTACTGATGGTGCCGATCCAACTGGTCCAACTGCTGCTGTTGGCGGTCTGGAACGCGTGCAAGGGGTTTCTCCGGTTGCTGGGGGTGCGCGCGCCCGTGCGCACCGGCCAGGACTACGAGCTGTTTGTGGAGCGCTATCTGCGGGGACAGGGCTTCCGCCAGATCCAGCACACCGGCAAAACCGGCGACCTGGGGGTGGACCTGGTGGCCCGGAAGGGGCTGCACATCTACGCCGTCCAGTGTAAGTTCTACAGCCAGCCGGTGGACGGCAGCGCCATCCAACAGGTTGTGGCGGGCAAAGCCTGCTACGGCTGCGACGCCGCCCTGGTGGTCACCAACACCACCCTGACCCCCGGCGCGTGGACGCTGGCGGAGCGCAACCATGTAGAGGTACTGACCGAGATATCCCCCGACCTTCATCTGCGCGGTCTTTCCCCCGCCCGCCTGCTGACGCCGGGGCGACTGGTGGGTTTCGCAGCGGGGTGCGTCGCCACCGGGGCGACACTGTCCTGGCTGCGGTCCACCGAAACGCCTCTCGTGCTGGAACAATATCTGGCCCTGGCGGGGGGTTGTTTCCTGCTCTCCGGTCTGGCGGTGGTCGGCTGCCGGGCGGTGTGGCGGCGGCTGTGGAATCGTTGATTTTTCTTGCCTTTTTCCCCCTGCCTGTGGTATGCTATAGCGTAAGGTCATAGGATAGAATTTGGTTATTGCGCTCCCTTTTGCGCAGCAACGGGACGCTGGCGATTCGCCTTGGGCAGATTCGTTTGAATGTGCAATTTACAATGAGCAATGTGCAATGATGGGGAGACCAAACGCTGTGTCTCCCTGCTGAATACGCTGTTTTTGCCCGCGTTCCGGTCATACAACAACGGTCAAAGACTTGGTTATTGCGCATTGCTAACTGCTAATTGCTAATTGCTGCAATGAGATACCACATATTAGTGGAACCCGACCCTTCCACCTCACCCTTCAGAAAAGGAGTTCGTCATGCTGGAAAAAATCTATCACAAGGTCATGTCCGCCGGGGTCAGCAGCATCGTTTGCGGCATTATCTCCATTGCCGTGGGGGTCAGCACCGGCGTGATTTTAATTGTCTCCGGGGCCAAGCTGCTGGCCTCCAAAAAGGACATGGAACTATAAGTGCGCGCGGCGGCGGAAGGAGGGTGAAGCAGCATGGTCCTGCTCATTGACATTGGCAACACCAACGTAGCCATCGGCGGCTGCGAGGGGGAGCGTCTGTGCTTCACCGGTAGCTGCGCCAGCGACCTGAAAAAAACCGAGGACGAGTACGCCCTGACTGTTAAGGGCATTTTGGAGCTGAACGGCTTCACTGCTTCTCAGGTGGAGGGAGGCATCATCTCCTCGGTGGTGCCCCACCTGCGGACGGTGCTGTACCAGGCCATGAAACTGCTGACCGGCCACAGCTTTCTGCTGGTGGGCAGCGGCATCAAGACCGGCCTGAACATCCACATGGATAACCCCGCCCAGTTGGGCAGCGACCTGGTGGTCAACGCCGTAGCTGCCAACGCCAAATATCCCAAGCCGCTGGTGTTCTTCTATATGGGCACCGCCACCACCCTGTCGGTGCTGGACAAACACGGCACCTATCTGGGAGGCATGATCATCCCCGGTCTGCGTATTTCCACCGACGCGCTCTCCGCCCAGGCCGCCCAACTGCCCGTCATTCCCCTGGCCATGCCCCAGCGGATGATCGGCCGCAACACTGTGGAGTGTATGCAGGCCGGAGCCGTCTACGGCTGGGCCTCTATGCTGGACGGCCTGGTGGACCGGGTGGAGGAGGAGCTGGGCGAGCCAGTCACCGCCATCGCCACCGGCGGACTGCTCCAGGTGGTGCTGCCCGCCTGTCGGCGGCACATCATCCCGGACCCCCACCTGCGGCTCAACGGCCTGCTGATTTTGTATCAGAAGAACCAAGGCCGGCGGCGGTGAGACACAGAGTTTCGTTTACTGGTTATCTCTTTAAATCAGCCGCGTTTCCAGCGGTCTAGTTGTTAATGGCTGGAAAGAGGGGAGTTTACCGAAAATTCCTCATCTGTCAAACCAAACCGGCAACAATCGATAAGCGCTAACCCCCTTGCCGCCCCTGAAAGGGGAGGGGCCATGCGAAGCATGGTGGAGGGGTTTCTGGCACATGGCCAAGTAAAGAGAATACCAAACTTCGCATTTATCCCACACCCTTTGGAGGTTCTATGCTTTATATTGTCATTGCCGTCATTCTGTTCGGCCTGCTCATCGCCATCCACGAATTCGGTCACTTTTCCGTTGCAAAGCTCTGCGGCATCCAGGTCAACGAGTTCTCCATCGGCATGGGGCCGCTGCTGCTGCACAAGCAGGGCAAGGAGACCCTTTACTCCCTGCGGCTGCTGCCCATCGGCGGCTACTGCGCCATGGAGGGAGAGGACGAGGAGAGCGACAACCCCCGCGCCTTTGGCAACGCCGCCGGCTGGAAGCAGTTTCTCGTGCTCATCGCCGGTTCCGCCTTCAACTTCCTGGCGGGGCTGCTGATTTTGCTGTGTCTCTACTCCGGCGTCACCTCCTACGCCACCGCCACCATCACCGGCTTTATGGACGGCTTCCCCTGCGAGGGGGAGGAGATGCTGATGGTGGGAGACGAAATTCTCTCCGTCAACGGCAAGGCGGTGCTGCTCTCCGGCGACATCTCCACCATTCTCTCCCTCAGCGACGAGGACACGGTGGACCTGGTGGTGCGCCGGGACGGGGAGAGAATTAAACTAAACGACCTGCCCCTGACTCTCCAGGAGTACGAGGTGGACGGCGAGACCGTCTGGCGGTACGGCCTGTACCTGGGGGTGGAGGAAGCTACCATCCCCGTGCGGCTGCGCAACGGGTTCTACTCGGCGGTGGATTTTGTGCGCACCGTCTGGTGGAGCCTGGAAATGCTCTTTACAGGTCAGGCCGGTCTCTCCGACCTGAGCGGACCCATCGGCATCGTCAATACCATGAGCGAGGTAGGCGAGGCGTCAGCCACCATGCTGGACGCCATTCTGAACCTGCTCTACTTCGCCGCGTTCATCGCCATCAACCTGAGCGTCATGAACCTGCTGCCCATCCCTGCCCTGGACGGGGGCCGGGTGTTCTTCCTGCTGCTGAACGGGCTGCTCTACCTGGTGTCCCGTCGGCGCATCCCGGCCAAATACGAGCAGTACGTCCACCTGGCTGGCATGTGCGCCCTGCTGCTACTGATGGCGGTGGTGGCCCTTCAGGACGTGTATAAGATTTTTGTGTAGAGGTGTTCCTTTTACACAGCCTTATTCGGTGATTGCGGCGGAAAACCCCTCCACCATGCTGCGCGCCGCCTTCAGGCGGTGGCGGAGGGGTTTCACCTTTAAACATAGGTTTTCATTCGCTATTCAGCCCGTTTTCCCTAAAAAGTGAGGTTTTTCCTATGACAAAACAGATCATGGTGGGCAACGTCCCCGTGGGCGGCGGCGCGCCGGTGGCCATTCAGTCCATGTGCTCCACCCACACCGACGACGTGGAGGCCACGGTACAGCAGATCCGGCGGCTGGAGGCCGCCGGGTGCGAGATCATCCGGGTGGCCGTGCCGGATAAGCCCTCCGCCAGGGCCATCGGCAAAATCAAGGAGCAAATCGACATCCCCCTGGTGGTGGACATCCACTTCGACTACAAGCTGGCCCTGGAGTGCATCGCCGCCGGAGCGGACAAGGTGCGCATCAACCCCGGCAACATCGGCGGGGAGGACCGGGTCAAGGCGGTGGCCGACGCCTGCCGCCAGAAGAACATCCCCATCCGCATCGGCGTCAATGGCGGCAGCCTGGAAAAGCCCCTGCTTGCCAAGTACGGCGGCGTCTGCGCCGAGGCGCTGGTGGAGTCCGCCTTTGGACATATCAAGCTGCTGAACAAGTACGACTTCGATGACATCTGTGTGTCCCTCAAGTCCTCCAGCGTCCCCGTGACCATGGAGGCCTACAAGCTGATGCACGAGCGCAGCGACTATCCCCTGCACCTGGGCGTCACCGAGGCGGGTACCAAGACGATGGGCACCATCAAGTCGGCCATCGGTATTGGCGGCCTGCTGGCCCAGGGCATCGGCGACACCATGCGGGTGACACTGACCGCGGACCCCGTGGAGGAAGTAGTCGCCGCCAAGCAGATTTTGCAGGCTGCGGGCCTCCGGCAGGACGGCCCCAACCTCATCTCCTGCCCCACCTGCGGGCGCACCTGCATCGACCTGATCCCCCTGGCCCAGCAGGTGGAGGAGCGGCTGAAAACCGTCAACAAGCCCATCACCGTAGCGGTCATGGGCTGCATTGTCAACGGCCCCGGCGAAGCCAGCGCCGCCGACGTGGGCATCGCCGGAGGCAAGGGCTTCGGCTACCTGTTCGCCCACGGCCAGGTCATCCAGTCCAAGGTGCCCGAGGACCAGTTGGTAGACGAGTTGTTTAAGCTCATCGACCAGCTCTAAATAGAATTTTGGGTATCCCTTTGAATCAGCCATTTTTAGCTTTTAGCTCTTAGCCTTGTGGTGCTTTGTTTTAAGCTCTACGCTCACCGTTTACATTATTTTACAAGCAGATGGTTTCGATTTCACTTTGCTTTTTAGCAGTTCCCTTGAAATTGGTGTACCTGACTAACAGCTAACGGCTAATAGCTTATCACAACGCGGCTGAGTAGAAGGGATGTCAGAATAAAATTCCCAAACTCTCAGTGGAAAAGGAGCGTTTATGGACAGTCCCAAAACTGTTCCCCTGCTGGGGATGTTTCCCCGGTGTCAATTGAACGAGGCGTTGTCCAAAACTGCCGCGTGCTGCCAGGTGCGGCACGCGGTCCTTCACCCTGCCCAGCGGACGGTGGAGTTAGAGGTCAGCTTCTCCTCCGTCCCGGAGGAACGGGCCGTCGCCGGTCTGGAGCGGGCGGTCTGCTCCGCCTATTCCCTGAACCGGGTGGAAGTCCATCAGACAGTGGAACCAGAGGAGAGCGCTTCCGCCGCGCCCCTGGTGGACGTGGCTCCGGCGGAAACCGGCGTGGACGAGGACATCCCTCTGCCGGAAGAGGCCCCGCCGGAGCCGGATTTCCCCACCTGGGCACCGGAGCCGATGGAGGACCGCCCCCCGGTGGAAACCGACCCCTTTGCCCGCACTGAGGCGCTTCGGGCCAAAAAGCTCCAGGCCGTGCGGATGGAGGCTCCCGCCCGCAAGAACAAAAAGCCCCGGAACCGGCCCGTCACCGGCGAAAACGGGATGATCTACGGCAAGCGCATCCGGGGGCACGCCATCCCCATGAGCGACCTGGATTTGAACCTGGGGACGGTGTGCGTCACCGGGAAAATCTACACTGACAACAGCCGGGAGCTGAAAAAGCGCAGCGCCTGGGTGGTCAGCTTCAACATCACCGACAACACCAACTCCGTCACCGTCTCCAAGTTCATGGAGAACAAGGAGGCGGAGCCGGTGATGAAGGCGCTGAAAAAGGGAACTTATGTCACCGTGGAGGGCAAGCTCAGCATGTCCCACTACACCGGCGACATGGAGCTGTCCCCCTATGCCATCGCCCCGGCGGAGCCGCCGGAGGAGCGGATGGACACCGCCCCGGAGAAGCGGGTGGAGCTGCACCTGCACACCCGGTTTTCCACCATGGACGCCCTGACCGAGGTAAAGGACGCGGTCAAGCGGGCCATCAAGTGGGGCCACAAGGCCATCGCCATCACCGACCACGGGGTCGCCCAGGCGTTCCCCGACGCCTGCGCCGCCGCCGGGGACAAAATCAAGGTCATCTACGGTACCGAAGCCTATTTCGTCAACGACGTGGACGAACGGGTGGTGGTCAAGGGCGAATGCAGCAGCGGGTTTGACGACGAGATCGTCTGCTTCGACCTGGAGACCACCGGCCTAAGCATCGTCAAGGACCGCATCATCGAAATCGGTGCGGTGGTGCTGAAGGGCGACCAGATTCTGGACAAATTCGACACCTTTGTGGACCCCGGCAAGCCCATCCCCCGGAAAATCGTGGGGCTGACCGGCATCACCGACGAGATGGTGGCGGGCGCACCCAGCCAGGAGGAAGCCCTGAACCAGTTCCTGGACTGGGCCGGAGACCGGCTGCTGGCCGCCCACAACGCCGACTTCGACATGGGCTTTCTGGCCCAGGGCTGCCAGCGGATCGGCAGGCCCTTCCACAACCCCTCGCTGGATACGCTGGTGCTGTCCCAGCACCTGTTGCCCGATTTGGGCAAATATACATTGGATTCCGTCTCCGGCTATTTGAACCTGCCGGAGTTCAACCACCACCGGGCCTGCGACGACGCGGCCATGGTGGGCTATATGCTGGTCCCCTTCTGGAAAATGCTCCGGGAGCGGGGCGTGAAGGACGTGGGCGGCATCAACGAGTGCATGACCACCCTCCGCAGCGGCAGAAAGCGCAAGCAGCGGCTGCGCCACCTCATCGTGCTGGCGAAAAACCAGAACGGTCTGCGCAACCTCTACAAGCTCATCTCTCTGGCCCACTTGGAACATTTCCAGCGCCGCCCGGTCATGCCCAAGAGCCTCATCAACGCCAACCGGGAGGGCCTCATCATCGGCTCCGCCTGCGAAGCGGGAGAGCTGTTCCAGGCGGTGGAAAACCACAGGGACTGGGACGAGCTGAAACGCATCGCCAGTTGGTATGACTTTCTGGAGATTCAACCCCTGTGCAACAATGCCTTTCTGATAGAGAAGGGGCTGGCCAAGGACGAGGAGGAGCTGCGGGAGTTCAACCGCACTGTCGTTCGGCTGGGCAAGGAGCTGAACAAGCCCGTCTGCGCCACCGGCGACGTGCATTTCCTGGACCCGGAGCAGGAGATTTTCCGACATATTTTGCTCTCCGCCAACGGCTACGACAGCGCCGACGAGGAGCTGCCCATCTACTTTAAGACCACCGACGAAATGCTGGAGGAGTTCGCCTACCTGGGAACCGAGGACTGCAAGAAGGTGGTGGTGGACGACCCCAACCGCATCGCCAAGTGGTGCGATAAAATCAATCCCCTGCCCAAGGGACTGTTCGCCCCCACGCTGAAGGACTCAGCCAAGGAGCTGGAGTATCTGGTCTACAACAAGGCTCACCAGCTCTACGGAGACGAACTGCCCAAAATCGTCCAGGACCGTATCGACCTGGAGCTGCCCGGCATCATCCAGCGGAAGTACGACGTGATTTACATGTCCGCCCAGAAGCTGGTGCAAAACTCTCTGGAACACGGCTACCTGGTGGGCAGCCGGGGCAGCGTGGGTTCCTCCATCGTGGCCTTCCTCTCCGGCATCACCGAGGTCAACAGCCTGCCGCCCCACTACCGCTGTCCCAAGTGCAAACACTCCGATTTCGACGTGGACACCAAGGAGTACGGCTGCGGCGCCGACCTGCCGGACAAAAACTGCCCGGTCTGCGGGACGCCTATGGTGAAGGACGGCTTCAACATCCCCTTCGAAACCTTCCTGGGCTACGGCGGCACCAAGGTGCCGGATATCGACCTGAATTTCTCCGGCGAGTACCAGGCCCGCGCCCACAAGTACACCTTCGAACTGTTCGGGGAGGGCCACGTCTTTAAGGCGGGCACCGTGGGCACCGTGGCGGAGAAAACCGCCTATGGCTACGTCCTCAAGTACCTGGAGCAGCGGAACATGAAGGTGTCCCGGGCGGAGGAAAGCCGATTGGCCCTGGGCTGCACCAACGTCAAGCGCACCACCGGCCAGCATCCCGGCGGCATGGTGGTCATCCCCGGCGACAAGGAGATTTACGACTTCTGCCCGGTGCAGCACCCGGCGGACGACCCCCACTCCGACATCATCACCACCCATTTTGAATACCACTCCATGGAGTCCAACCTGCTCAAGCTGGACATGTTGGGCCACGATGACCCCACCATGATCCGAATGCTCCAGGACCTGACGGGCAAAGACCCCACCACCATTCCCCTGGACGACAAGGACACCATGTCCATCTTCTGTTCCTCCAAGGTGCTGGGGTACGAGGACGACCCCATTCTGGGGCCCACCGGAAGCTGCGGCATCCCGGAGTTCGGCACTTCCTTCACCCGGCAAATGCTCATCGACACACAGCCCAAAAACTTCAACACCCTGCTGCGGCTGTCCGGCTTCTCCCACGGCACCGACGTGTGGCTGGGCAACGCCAAAGACCTCATCCTCAGCGGCACCGCCTCCGTCACCGACGCCATCGGCTGCCGGGACGACATCATGCTGTACCTGATTTCCATGGGCTGCGACGAGCTGCGGAGCTTCAAGTTCATGGAGGCCGTGCGAAAGGGCGTTATCCACAAGGGCAAGAGTTGGCCGGAGGGCATCGAAGAGGAAATGCGGGAGCACGGCATCCCGGAATGGTACATTGAGTCCTGCCGGAAAATCAAATACCTGTTCCCCAAGGCCCACGCGGTGGCCTATGTCATGATGGCCTTCCGTATCGCCTGGTTCAAGGTCCACGAGCCGCTGGCATTCTACGCCGCCTATTTCTCCATCCGGGCCAAGGCGGTGGACGCCACCTGTATGTGCCTGGGCATGGACACCGTCATGGACAAGATGAAGGAGATCAAGGCCAAGGAAAACCCCACCGACGTGGAGGAAAAGATGTACACCACGTTGGAGATGTGTTACGAGTTTTACCTCCGGGGCTTCACCTTCGCCAAAATGGACCTGCTTCAGATGCAGGCCACCCGCTTCGGGGTGGACTGGGAGAAAAAGTCCCTCATGCCCCCCTTCACCTCCCTCCCCGGCCTGGGGGATGCGGCGGCGGAGGCCACCGTGGAGCAGATCAAGGCACGGAACGGCCAGCCCTTCATCTCCGTGGAGGAGGTGGCCAATTGCTGTACCAAGCTGTCCCAGACCCAACTGGAGCAGTTGAAATTCATGGGGGCCATGGACGGCCTGCCGGAGACCAGCCAAATCACCCTCTTTTAAGGAGAGCGACCCACAATGAACGAGAATACAGAAAAAGTGCTGAACTGGGCCAGGGAATTGCAGGCTCTCTCCACGGCAGGGCTGTTTTACACAAAAAACGACTTCGACCGGGAGCGCTTCCAGCACATCTTAGACATCGCGGCGGAGATGACCGACCAGGTCTCTGACGAACCGCTGGAAGAAATTCAAAATTTGTTCCAGCACGAGTACATCTACCAGACCCCCAAGATCGACAGCCGCTCCATCCTCTTTGACGAGGCGGACCGGGTGCTGCTGGTGCAGGAGCTGGACGGCACCTGGGCGCCGCCGGGGGGTTGGTGCGAGTACGACCTGCACCCCGCCGCCAATGCGGTGAAGGAGTGCCGGGAGGAGGCCGGGCTGGAGGTGGAACCCTACCGGCTGGTGGCCGTCCACGACCAGCGGCTCCACAACGAGCCTTATGAGTTTTACACTGTCATTCGGATGCTCTACCTGTGCCGTTTGAAGGGTGGGGCGTTTCATGAGAACATTGAGACGCTGAATAGCGGCTGGTTTTCTCTGGACGCGCTGCCGGAACTGAACTGCTACAAGGTCTCCCCCGACCAGCTACGGCTGTGCCTGGAGGCCAACCATGCGGAAACGTGGGAAACCCGGTTTGACCGCCCCTAAGGAACCTCTGATTTAATAACTCTCGGCATCGTCACCGCAGACTCCACATTCTTCGCTTCCGGCTAAAGCCGAAAGCTCATCCGTTTCGTTGCGGTTCCTCTCCCCACGGTCACCACTTCGTTAGGTGACCGCAGGGACCCCGATTGGCAGATTTCGCGCAACTCTTCGTTGCAGAATCTTGAAATCCACAAAGGATTCCCGCGATTCTGCGCCTCGATTTACACAAAATCTGCTCACCCAGCCATCCAAGGCCATTTAATCAGAGATTCCCTAAAAAAATCAGCTATTTTCCCAGTTGACAGAGCGGTTGAACTATGGTAGTGTATTAGCGCGTTAAAGTAAAAAATCAGGGGAGGGCTGTTGCCCTGCCCCACCAGGAGTTAATTTTATGAAATACATCCCAAACACCCCGGAGGGGACCCGTGACCGGCTCTTTGGCGAGTGCCGGGAGCGCCGCCTGGTGCAGGCCGCGCTGACCGACCTGTTCCGTCAGCGGGGCTACACGGAGATCATCACCCCCGACGTGGAATATTACGATGTCTTTGCCCTGGCGGGCAGCAGCATCCCCCAGGAGGCCATGCTGAAGGTCATCGACAAGAGCGGGAAGATTTGCGTCCTCCGGCCCGACGGCACCACCCCCATCGCACGGGTGGCGGCCACCAAGCTGAAAGACATCATCCTGCCCCGCCGGTTTTACTACAGCCAGTGCGTCTACCGCTCCAGCAGCGGCAACAAAGGCGAAAACGGCGAAATTCCCCAGTGCGGGGTGGAGCTGATCGGGGCCTCCGGCAAAAAAGCCGACCTGGAGATGATCGCCGCCGCCGTGGACGCCATCCGCGCCTGCGGCGTGACGCAGTTCCACGTGGAAATCGGTCACGCGGGGATTTTCTCCTCCTTCATGGAGGGAATGGACCTGGCGGAGGACGACATGGAGACCGTCCGCGCCCTCATCGAGGGCAAAAACTTCGCCGCCCTGGGGGACTACCTGGAGGCCCACGCCGACCAGCCCGGCTGCGCCGCGGTGAAGCGGCTGGCCTACCTCTTCGGCGGGCCGGAGGTGCTGGACGAGGCGGAGGAGCTGCTGGGCCGGGAGGACGAGTCCATCGAGTACCTCCGGGCGCTGTACCGCATTTTGCAGGCGGCGGGCTACGGCGACGCCATCCGCTTCGACCTGGGCATGGTCCACCGCATCGACTACTACACCGGCGTCATCTTCCGGGGCTACGTGGAGGGGGCAGGCACCGCCGTCCTCTCCGGCGGACGGTATGATAAGCTGTGCGCCTCCTTTGGACGCCCGGCCCAGGCCATCGGCTTCGCCGTGGACGTGGACGCGGTGGCGGCCTGTCTGCCAAGGGTGGAGCTGCCCCAGGTGCAGACCGTCATTCACTACGAGCCGTCCATGCTGGCCCGCGCCCTGGAAATCGTGGACGCGCTGCCCCAGGGCAGCAGCGAGCTGTCCCCCTGCTCCCGGCTGGAGGGGACGCTGAACCTGGCGCGGGAGAAAAATATCCGCACCGTCCTCGTGGTGGACGAAAACGGAGAGAGAGAGGTGGAGGTATGAGCCGGCTGCGCATCGCCCTGACCAAGGGCCGTTTGCAGGACAAGTCCGTGGCCCTGTTCGAGCGGGCGGGAATGGACTGTTCCCCCATCAAGGACCCCGGACGGAGACTGATCCACTCCATCCCCAACTACCCGTTGGACGCGGTGTTGTCCAAGGCCCCGGACGTCATCACCTACGTGGAGCACGGGGCCTGCGACCTGGGCATCGTGGGCAAGGACACCATCATGGAGAAGGGCGGTTCCTTCTACGAGGTGTTGGACCTGGGCTTTGGCAAGTGCCGCTTCGCCCTGGCGGTGCGGGAGGGGACCGACTTCTACGGCACCTACAAGTACCGGGTCATCGCCTCCAAGTACCCCAACGTGACGCGGGCCTTCTTCGCCGCCAAGGGCATGGATGTAGACGTTATCAAAATCGAGGGCAGCGTAGAGCTGGCCCCCATCCTGGGGCTGGCGGACGGCATTGTGGACATTGTGGAGACCGGCGCCACCCTCAAGGCCAACGGCCTGGTCCCCATCGAGACGGTGGCCCCCATCTCCGCCCGGCTCATCGTCAACACCGCCAGCATGAAGCTGTACAAAAATGAAATTCTGGATTTTATCTCCAAATGCGAGCAGGAATTGGGGGACAGCAAATGATTCAAATTGTAAAGGCCGACGGCGAGGCCGAGCTGCGGCTCATTGACAACCTCCGCACCCGCGCGGCTCAGGCCAACGAGAGCATCACCAAGTCTGCGGCGGAAATCATGGCCGCGGTGGAACAGCGGGGTTACGACGCCGTCCGGGAGTATTCGCTGAAATTCGACAAGGCGGAGCCGAAGGAGTTCACCGCCGAGGAATTGCAGGCGGCCTACGACGCCTGCGACCCGGCGCTCATCCAGACCATGGAACACGCTGCCGCCAATATCCGGGATTATAATGAACACCTGCTGGCGAAATCCGCCGAGTGGGTCAGCCCAGACGGGGGCAAGGTGGGCCGCGTGGTCCGGGGTCTGACCCGGGTGGGCATCTACGTCCCCGGCGGGACCGCCGCTTACCCCTCCTCGGTGCTGATGAACGCCGTCCCCGCACGGGTGGCCGGGGTGGAAGAACTCATCATGGTCACGCCTCCCACTGAAAACCTGAATCAGGCGGTGTTGGCGGCTTCCAAAATCGCCGGGGTGGACCGGGTCATCGGCGTAGGCGGCGTCCAGGCGGTAGCCGCCCTGACCTACGGGGCCGGGTTCATCCCCAAGGTGGACAAGCTGGTGGGGCCGGGCAACGCCTACGTCGCTGCCGCCAAGCGCATGGCCTACGGCACGTTGGACATCGACATGGTGGCCGGTCCCAGCGAGGTGCTGGTCATCGCCGATGAGACTGCCGACCCCAAATATGTGGCCGCCGACCTGATGAGCCAGGCGGAACACGACAAAATGGCCTCCGCCATGCTGCTGACCACCAGCGAGGAGCTGGCCCAGGCGGTGGACAAAGAAATCATCCGCCAGTCCGCCGCCCTCAGCCGCAAGGACATCATTGAGGCTTCCCTCCGGGACTTCGGCGCGGTCATCGTCTGCGACACCCTGGACCGGGCGGTGGAGCTGGCCAATCTGGAGGCCCCGGAGCATCTGGAGATTTGCACCGCCGACCCCCGCGCCCTGCTCCCCGGCATCAAAAACGCCGGAGCGGTGTTTTTGGGCAGCTACGCCCCGGAACCCCTGGGAGATTACCTGGCGGGGCCGGACCACGTGCTGCCCACCAGCGGGACGGCCCGGTTTTTTTCGCCGCTGTCGGTGGACAGCTTCTTAAAGACCATGAGCGTGCTGGAATTTGACCGGCCCTCCCTGGAAGCCGTCCACCGGGAGGTGGAGTGTTTCGCCCAGGCGGAGCATCTCACCGCCCACGCCAACTCCATTCACGTGCGGTTTGAGGAGTGAGACAGAATGGGATATATCGCTGTGGTTGACTACGACGTGGGCAACCTGATGAGTGTAAACAACGGCATGAAGTACCTGGGCTTTTCCACAAAAGTCACGGCGGACCCCAAGGAGCTGGAGCTGGCGGACGCCATCATCCTGCCCGGCGTGGGGGCCTTCCCCGACGCGGCGGCTAAGCTGGAGCAGCGGGGCATGATGGCGGAAATTCGCCGCCAGAGCACGAAAAAGCCGGTTTTGGGTATCTGCCTGGGAATGCAGCTCCTGTT
This sequence comes from Clostridiales bacterium, assembly GCA_021205375.1. GTDB lineage: Bacteria > Bacillota > Clostridia > Oscillospirales > Oscillospiraceae > Onthomonas. The sequence goes on from JAJPXR010000222.1 coordinate 13,377, forward strand.
CGAGACGGGGTACGAGATTCGGGAGGCCCAGGGCCTGGGCCTCATCCCTGGCACGGTGGAGTACATCCAAACCCAATATAAGCTGCCTCACATCGGCTGGAACAGCCTGCAATTCCACACCCCCTCCCCCCTGTTCGACGGGGTGGAGGAGGGCAGCTATGTGTACTTCGTTCACTCCTTCCGGGGGATGCCCACCCAGCCGGAGGACATCATTGCCACCACCGACTACGGCACGGAGATCACCGCCGCCGTCCAGCGGGGCAACGTCTTTGGCACCCAGTTCCACCCGGAGAAGTCCGGGGACATTGGGCTGCAAATGCTGCGGAACTTTGGAGGGCTGAACCGATGATCATTGAACCGGCAATCGACTTGAAGGACGGGCGGGTGGTCCGCCTCAAAAAAGGAGAATTTGACACCGTCCATCAGGTGGCGAACGACCCTCTGGTCGTGGCGCGGGAGTTCGCCGCCGCAGGCGCGAAAGTCATTCACATGGTAGATTTGGACGGCGCCCGGCAGGGCGTTCGGGTCAATGGCGACATCGTCCGCCGGGTGGCCCAGGAGAGCGGTTTGCAGGTGGAGATGGGCGGTGGCATCCGCACCATGGCCGACCTGGAGGCGGTGGACGCCATGGGCGTGTGGCGTATGGTCATCGGCTCCGCCGCCGTGGAACACCCGGAATTTGTCAAAGAGGCCGTGGAGCGCTACGGCGAGCGCATCGCCGTGGGCGTGGACGCCAAGGACGGCGAGGTGAAAACCGCCGGTTGGGAGAAGGGCAGCGGCCTCCACTATCTGGACTTCGCTCGAACCATGGAAGAATTAGGCGTGAAAACGCTGGTGTTCACCGACATCGACACCGACGGGATGCTCTCTGGCCCCAGTTTTGACAGCCTGCAAAAGCTCCAGTCCGCCGTCTCCTGCCAAATCGTAGCCTCCGGCGGCGTGCATGTGCTGGAGGACATCGTCAAACTGGAAGAAATGGGCCTCTACGGGGCCATCATCGGCAAAGCCTACTACGCCGGGACCATCGACCTGGCGGCGGCGGTCCGGGTGGGCGGCAGCCAGGCCAACCCGTAAGGAGGAGGGAACCCTATGTTAGCAAAGAGAATCATTCCCTGCCTGGACGTGCGGGACGGCCGGGTGGTCAAGGGGGTCAACTTCGTCAACATCCGGGACGCAGGCGACCCGGTGGAGCTGGCGGCCTACTACTCCCAGCAGGGAGCCGACGAGATCGTCTTTCTGGACATCACCGCCACCTATGAGGCCCGCAAGACCGTGGCCGACATGGTGCGCCGGACGGTGGAGCGGGTCTACGTCCCCGTGACGGTGGGCGGCGGCATCCGCACCGTGGAGGACTTTCAGGAGCTGCTTCGGGCGGGAGCGGACAAGATCAGCGTCAACTCCGCCGCCGTCAAGGACCCCACCCTCATCTCCCGCGCCGCTGAGCGGTTCGGCAGCCAGTGCGTGGTGCTGGCCATCGACGCCCGGCACCGGCCAGAGGGCGGCTACGAGGTCGTGGTGGCCGGAGGCCGCATCCCCACCGGGAAGGACGCGGTGGAGTGGGCCAAGGAGGGCGAAGCCCTGGGCGCGGGCGAGATTTTGCTGACCAGCATGGACGCCGATGGCACCAAGCAGGGCTTTGACCTGGAAATGACCAAGGCCATCACCGACGCGGTGAACATCCCCGTCATCGCCTCCGGCGGCTGCGGCAGTCTGGAGCATTTCGCGGAGGTGTTCCAGCAGGCGGACGCGGACGCGGCGCTGGCGGCCTCCCTGTTCCACTTCGGGGAGTTGACCGTTCCCCAGGTGAAGGACTATCTGCGGGGCCAGAACATCCCCGTCCGGTAATGAGGTGAGAACATGATTGAACCCAAAGACCTGTTTCAAAAATCCGATTTGATCCCCGTCATCATCCAGGACCGGGAGACAAAAGACATCCTGATGCTGGGCTTTACCAACGAGGAAGCGTACCTGAAAACCCTAGAGACCCACACCGCCTGGTTCTGGAGCCGCAGCCGCCAAAAGCTGTGGAACAAGGGCGAAACCAGTGGCAACTTCCTCTTTGTGAAAAAGATGATTACCGACTGCGACACCGATACTCTGCTCTACATCTGCGACCCCAAGGGGCCGACCTGTCACACCGGGGCGCGGAGCTGTTTCTTCCGGGACATCTGGGAGGAAGAGGCATGAGCCGGGCGCAGCAGGCCATCCAGGAACAGTACGATGTGGCCCTGGACCGGAAAAACAACCCTGTAGGGGGCAAATCCTACACCAACTACCTCTACACTCAGGGGCTGGATAAAATCCTGAAAAAGTGCGGCGAGGAAGCCTTTGAGGCGGTCATTGCCGCCAAAAATGACGACGCCGCCGAGACGGTGGGGGAGCTGAACGACGTCATTTACCACGTCACCGTGCTGCTCTGCCAGCAGGAGGTCTCTCTCGCGGCGGTGATGGACGCGCTGAACGTCCGCTGCGCCGCCCAGGGGTTGGGCGTGGATGAGATTTACGACATCATCGCCCAACGGGGGTCCAGCGGCGACGAAGGCTCCTACACCGCCTACCTGTTCGGCCAGGGGCTGGACAAGATTTTGAAAAAGGTGGGAGAGGCGTGCAGCCTGCTCCTGCTGGCGGGCAAGGCCGGGGACAGGGAGCAGATCGCCTACGAGACGGCGGATTTGTTTTACCACCTGCTGGCCATGATGGTTGCCAAACACATCCCCGTGGCGGCGCTGGCCGACGAGCTGGACCGCCGCAGCGGAAAAACCGGCAATTTAAAGACCTTTCACACCACCGATTTGAATACTTAATTTTTCCAACTGAAGGGAAAGGATGAAATCTCCATGCGGGACAAGCTTTTTGTCAAGCGGCTCATCATGTCACTGGTGGGCGTGTGCATCTGCGGCGTGGCCGTGGGCTTTTTCAACACCGCCGTGTTCGGCGTAGACCCCTTCCAGTGCTTCGCCCAGGGGCTGCACAACCAATTCCAGTTCATCCCCGTTTTCGCCAGCTACGGCACCTTCTACGCCGCGGTCAACCTGGTGCTGCTGGTCATTGACCTGTTTCTGGACCGGCATTACATCGGCCTGGCTACCTTCCTGAATATGTTTTTCGTGGGCTACCTGGTGACGTTTTCTGAGTGGTGCATCTATCAGGTGGTGCCGGAGCCGGGGTTTGCGACCCGGGTGGTGCTGCTGGTCATCGGCATCTTCCTGTGCTGCCTGGCCTCCGCCCTCTACTACACCGCCGACCTGGGTGTGTCCACCTATGACGCCATTCCCCTGTTCATCACCGACCGCAAGCCTAAAATTGCAGGCAAGGTGATCCCCTTCCGGTTTATCCGCATCGTCAGCGACCTGATTTGTGTGATCATCGGGTATGCCTGCGGCGCGGTGGTGGGCATCGGCACCGTCATCACCGCCTTCTTTATGGGGCCGCTCATCGAGGTACTCAAGAAAGCCATCGCCATTCCCCTGCTCTACGGGAAACAGACCGCAGACACGCCATCCTGACCAAAAGAGGAGGATTCCACTATGAAACGCATCTTTAAACGCTTTCTCCCCCTGACGTTGGCCCTGATGCTGGCCCTGTCCCTGACCGCCTGCGGCGGTTTCTCTGCGGATTCCGCCGACAGCTCCCTTGACGAGGACGCGGACGGCTCCGAGGTGTACGAGGAAGATTCCTCCACCGCCGAGGCCGTCTGGTACGTGGATACCCCGGTGGGGACCGAACTTTACAGTGATGACACCTGCACCGTCGTCCTCACCGCCCAGGAGAGCGGTGACAGCGGCTCCAGCACCACCCTCACCCTGACCTACAGCGGGGAAGGCTCCCTGGTGGTGGAGCTGACCGCCTACGACACGGAGGAATACGCCGCTTTCGCCCAGGGCGAGGAGGATTACGTTGTCTCCCAGCAGTATGGCCGCTTCATCGCCAACGCGGGCGAGACGGACAAGGCCGTCACCGTGGAGTGGGACGGGGATTATGAGATTTTCGACGTCAGTGTCGCCACCACCACCGAGACGGTAACAGACGACGGCGACTCCAGCCTTGAGATCTCCGACGAGATGGATACCCTGTACGACGCCACCCTGCGGGTCACTGCGGCGGAATAATTCGCGTTTCTACCCTTCTCAGCGGCTCCGATGATGCGGGGCCGCTTTTGGTTCTATGTCAAGAGTTGGGGCAGAGAAAAATAACCCGCAAAAATAGTG
>JAJPXR010000183.1 GCA_021205375.1 Clostridiales bacterium
AGGTGCTGCATATTCCGGGGCTGGGGTTTGACGGGCTGGTGGGCTACTCGCCGATTGCGATGGCGAAGAATGCCATCGGGCTTGCGATTGCCACGGAGGAGTACGGTGCGAAGTTTTTTGCGAACGGCGCCACGCCGGGCGGCATCCTGGAGCATCCGGGGGTTGTGAAGGATCCGGCAAAGGTGAGGGAGAGCTGGCAGAGTGCGTTCGGCGGCAGCGGCAATTCCAATAAGGTGGCTGTCCTGGAGGAGGGCATGAAATATACGCCTATTTCCATTTCACCGGAGCAGGCGCAGTTCCTGGAAACGAGGAAGTTCCAGATCAGTGAGATTGCGCGGATCTTCCGGGTGCCGCCGCATATGATCGGGGATCTGGAGCACAGCACGTTTTCCAATATCGAGCAGCAGTCCCTGGAATTCGTGAAGTATACCCTGGAGCCGTGGCTGGTGCGTTTTGAGCAGTCGATGGCGCGGACGCTTTTGACGCCGGGGGAGAAGAAGGATTATTTCGTGAAGTTCAACGTGGACGGGCTTCTGCGCGGGGATTACCAGAGCCGGATGAACGGCTATGCCACGGCGCGGCAGAACGGATGGATGTCTGCGAATGATATCCGCGAACTGGAAAACCTGGACAGGATCCCGGACGAGATGGGCGGCGACCTGTACCTGATCAACGGGAACATGACAAGGCTGCAGGATGCGGGGCTGTTTGCCGGGAATACATCCGGCGCAGATACGGCGGAAACGGCTGACAGGAAGCCGGGGACGGCTGGAAAGGAGAAGATGACAGGGAAATGAAAAGATTCTGGAACTGGAGGAGCCGGAAGGTTCAAGATCTGGATACCGGGCAGGAAAGCATGGAACGGACGCTGTTCCTGAACGGGACGATTGCGGAGGAGATCTGGTTTGACGATGAAGTCACGCCGGCCCTTTTTAAGGAGGAGCTGGAAGCCGGGAACGGAGACATCACGGTCTGGATCAATTCTCCGGGCGGCGACTGCGTGGCTGCGGCGCAGATTTATAATATGCTCATGGATTATAAGGGGAACGTCACGGTGAAGATTGACGGGATCGCGGCTTCGGCTGCGTCGGTCATTGCGATGGCCGGGACGAAGGTGCTGGTTTCCCCGGTAAGTATGCTGATGATCCATAATCCGGCCACGATCGCCTTCGGGGATTCCGCTGAGATGAAGAAGGCGATTTCGATGCTGGATGAAGTGAAGGAGTCCATCATCAATGCCTATGAGATCAAAACCGGTTTGAAGCGGGATAAGATTTCCAGGCTGATGGACGCGGAGACCTGGATGGATGCGAACAAGGCGGTGGAGCTGGGCTTTGCGGACGGGATTATGAAGCGCACCGGCACGGACGGCGGCGCGGAGGATCTGGATGTGCCGCAGGTGTCCATGATGTTTTCCGAGGCGGTTGTGACCAGCTCGCTGAAGGATAAGCTGGCGGCGAAATGCCGGATTGGAAAACCGGCGGCAGAGCCGGAAGGAACTGTTGCTGAGGGTCGTTCTGTGGAGGAACTGGCAGGGCGGCTGGAAATGATTAAATTTCATATTTGAGGGCGCTGGACGTCCAGTGGACGTCCGTTTAGCGCCGACCGAAACGGAGAGGAGAAGATTTTGCTATGACGATTCTGGAACTGAGAGAAAAGAGAAACAAGGCGTGGAACGCGGCGAAGGCTTTCCTGGATTCCCACAGGACGGAGAAGGGGACGCTGACGGCGGAGGACGACGCCACCTACACGAGGATGGAACAGGAGATCAATGACCTGGGGAAGGAGATCGCCCGCCTGGAGAGGCAGGAGCAGATGGAAGCCGAGCTGAACAAGCCGGTGAACACGCCGCTGACCGGGAAGCCGGGCGCGGGTGCGAAGAACCCGGAGGCAAAGACCGGCCGTGCTTCGGATGAGTACCGGAAGGCGATGCTGGACGCGATGCGCTGCAATTTCAAGCGGGTGAGCAATTACCTGCAGGAGGGCGTGGACGCGGACGGCGGCTACCTTGTGCCGGATGAGTGGGACAGACGCCTGATCGTTTCCCTGGAAGAGGAGAACATCATGCGGAGGCTTGCGACGCGGATCACGACTTCCGGGGACCACAAGATCAACATTGCGGCGACGAAGCCGGCGGCACTGTGGATTGAGGAAGGCGGGGAGCTGACCTGGGGCGACGCGACGTTCAGCCAGATCCTGCTGGATGCCCACAAGCTGCACGTGGCGATCAAGGTGACGGAGGAACTGCTGTATGATAACGCGTTCAACCTGGAGGGCTATATCCTTGACCAGTTCGGCAGGGCGCTGGCGAACGCGGAGGAGGATGCGTTCCTGAACGGCGACGGCAGCGGGAAGCCGACGGGCATTTTTGACAGCACGGCGGGCGGCACGGTGGCGGATACCATTTCCGCAGTGGATTCCGATTCCCTGATTGACCTGGTGTACGCGCTGAAGCGCCCGTACCGCAGGAAGGCGTCTTTCATCATGAACGACGCGACGATCGCGGCGGTGAGGAAGCTGAAGGACAGCAACGGGGCCTACATCTGGCAGCCGAGCTACCAGAGCGGCGAGCCGGACCGTGTGCTGGGGTATCCGGTGCATACTTCCGCCTACGCACCGACGGACGGGATCGCGTTCGGCGATTACAGCTATTACAACATCGGCGACAGGGGCAGCCGTTCCTTCTCCGAGCTGCGGGAGCTGTTTGCGGGCAACGGCATGATCGGGTACGTGGCGAAGGAGCGCGTGGACGGCAAGCTGA
>JAJPXR010000011.1 GCA_021205375.1 Clostridiales bacterium
TCACTATTTTTGCGGGTTATTTTTCTCTGCCCCAACTCTTGACATAGAACCAAAATGGTTTTACTTAAAAATCAGGTTGACAATCTTCACGGCCTTGGACTTCTTGTCCCGCACGACGATCTTTCGCACCAGCTTCTTGCCCTCGGCCTGGCGCTGGATCTTGGCGTCGGCCAGAGCCGCGGCGACCACAGCCTCGTCGTCGGCGTCGGTGGGGACCACGATGTTGGCGCGGACCTTGCCCGCCACCTGGACGGCCAACTGCACCGTGGCGGCCACGGTCTTGCTCTCGTCATACTCTGGCCAGGGCTGCTTGCAAATCATACCACTCTCAGCAAAGCCCAGGTTCTCCCACATTTCCTCGCAGATATGAGGGGCGATGGGAGACAGCAGCAGCAGTAGGGCCTTCAAATCGCCCTTGGTGCAGCCGTTGGCATAGAAGTCGTTGGTCAGGGCCATCATGGTGGCGATGGCGGTGTTGAACTTCATGGTCTCGATGTCCTCGTTGACCTTCTTAATGGCCTTGTGGATGGCGGCCACGTTCGCCTGCGAGTACTCCAGGCTGTCACTGCACTTCTCCTGGAGGTTCCAGACACGGTCCAGGAACCGTTTGCAGCCCCGCACCGCCTCGTCAGACCAGGTGGCGGTCTTTTCAAAGTCACCGATGAACATGATATACAGCCGCATGGTGTCCGCGCCGTACTCCCGGATAACGTCGTCGGGGTTGACCACGTTGCCCAGGCTCTTGGACATCTTGACGGAGGGACGGAGGGCCTGGTTGCCGTACTTCTCCACCATGGCGTCCTTCTCTTCCTGGGTCTCGAAGTTGCCCACATAATGGGGATTCTTGCCCAGAATCATGCCGTGGCTGGTGCGCTTAGCGTAAGGCTCCGCATAAGGCACCACACCGATGTCGTGGAGGAAGTTGTTCCAGAACCGGCTGTAGAGCAGGTGGAGGGTGGTGTGTTCCATGCCGCCGTTGTACCAGTCCACCTGGCCCCAGTACTCCAAGGCCTCCTTGGAGGCCAGAGCGTCGTCGTTGTTCGGGTCCATATACCGCAGGAAGTACCAGGAGGAACCCGCCCACTGGGGCATGGTGTCGGTCTCCCGCTGGGCAGGGCCGCCGCAGCAGGGGCAGGTGGTGTTGACCCAGTCGGTCATAGCGGACAGGGGGGATTCACCGTCGTCGGTGGTCTCGTAGCTCTCCACTTCGGGCAGCAGCAGGGGGAGCTGGTCCTCCGGCAGCGCCACATAGCCGCACTTGGGGCAGTTGACGATGGGGATGGGCTCGCCCCAGTACCGCTGACGGGAGAACACCCAGTCACGCAGCTTGTAGTTCACCTGGGCGTGACCGATGTGGTTCTCCTCCAGGTACTTGATCATGGCTTCCTTGGCCTCTTCCACCGTCATGCCGGTGATGAAGCCGGAGTTGACCATCACACCGGTGGCCACGTCGGTGAAGGCTTCCTTGCTCAGGTCCACCAGCGCGCCGTCGCTGCTGGCGACCACCTGGATGATGGGCAGGTCAAAGACCTTGGCGAACTCAAAGTCACGGGTGTCGTGGGCGGGCACGGCCATAATTGCGCCGGTGCCATAGGTCGCCAGCACGTAGTCGGAGATGAAGATGGGGATCTCCTCGTTGTTGACGGGGTTGATGGCCCGAACGCCCTCCAGCTTGACGCCGGTCTTGTCCTTTGCCAGCTCGGTGCGCTCGAAGTCGGACTTGGAGGCGGCCTTCTTCACGTAGGCTTCCACCTCGTCGTAGTTGGTCAGCTTGTCCTTCCACTTGGTCACGTAGGCGTGCTCCGGGGCGATGACCATGTAAGTCGCGCCGAACAGGGTGTCGCAGCGGGTGGTGTAGACAGTGAGGACATCCCCCTCGGTGGTCTGGAAGTTGACCTCTGCGCCGGTGGAGCGGCCGATCCAGTTCTTCTGCTGGATTTTGACCCGCTCGATATAGTCCACGTCGTCCAGGCCGTCGATGAGCTTCTGGGCGTAGGCGGTGATCTTCAGCATCCACTGGCTCTTCTCCTTGCGGACCACCGGGGAACCGCACCGCTCGCAGACGCCCTCCACCACTTCTTCGTTGGCGAGAACGCACTTGCAGGAGGTACACCAGTTCACGGGCATGGTGGTCTTGTAGGCCAGGCCGTGTTTGAAGAGCTGAAGGAAGATCCACTGGGTCCACTTGTAATACTTGGGGTCGGTGGTGTCGATGAGCCGGTCCCAATCAAAGGAGTAGCCCAGCATATGGAGCTGGCGGGTGAAGTTCTTGATGTTCTCCTGGGTGACGGTCGCCGGATGCACATGGTTCTTGATGGCGTAGTTCTCGGTGGGCAGGCCGAAGGCGTCGTAGCCGATGGGGAACAGGACATTATAGCCGTCCATGCGCTTTTTCCGGGCCACCACGTCCATGGCGGTGTAGGGCCGGGGATGGCCCACGTGCAGACCCGCCCCGGAGGGGTAGGGGAACTCCACCAAACCGTACCACTTAGGCCGGGTGGTGTCGCCGGTGACGGCCTGGAACGCCTTGGCGTCCTGCCACTTCTTCTGCCATTTCTTCTCAATGGCTACAAAATCGTATTTCAACATGATCACTCTTTTCTCTGAAATTACTCAACGGATGTTGTCTTGTGGAAACAATAGAACCTGTGTGGAAAGTCCTTCGGTTATCCCTTTGAAACAGGCTCATCAATGGTTCCAACGAAAAACCCCTCCGTCGCGGCTTACGCCGCGCCACCTCCCCTTTCAGGGGCGGCAAG
>JAJPXR010000008.1 GCA_021205375.1 Clostridiales bacterium
GGGAGCGCAGCGGAAGTGCCGCTTGACGGCGGAGGCAAGAGGGGTGGTCAGTTGCCAGGCAGTGATTCTCTTTGGAAAACCTGTACTATATTGAGTGAAATGCTGACCGAACGGTAAGCACTCCCCCGCTAGTCACTGGACAATAAAGAATTGGCTGATTCAAAGAGATAACCAGTTTTTTACAATGGGGTTGTGTCAGCCCCGGATGGCCTGCATCATGCGGGCGATGTTGTTGACGTTTAGCTTCATGCTCTCGGTCTGGGCCAGCAGGTCGGCGTCCCACAGCTTAGCGCGGGTGTTGCAGCCAATGAGCACCACGGCCTTTTTCAGTTGGGCGTACTCCCGCAGGTAGCTGGGGATGACGATGCGGTACTGGCTGTCCGGCTCGCAGCGCTCCGCCGAGGCGAAAAATGCCTCTGCCACGCTGCTCTCGTCCTCCGGCAGGGCGGCGAACTTGGCGCACATATCGTTCCATGCGTCCATGGGGTAGAGGGTCAGGTTGGGGATCAGGTTCCCATCCTGGGTCCTGTGGTAGCCTGCGGCGACGTAGAACGCCTCGCCCAGGTCGGCGCGGAACCGCACGGGCAGGATGAGACGGCCCTTGCTGTCCAGGTTATGCTCTGATTTCCCGGTCAACTGCGCCACCTCCGCTCCACTTTGCCGCTTATTCCTCCACAAAGGACCACTTTACTACCACCGGTATCTTATAGTATAATTCAGCCTTTTGGAAATAGCAAGCCTTTTTTTCTTAGATTTTTTTCGTTGGGCGGTGGGGTTTCTGAAATTTTTTGTCGATTTTGCGGTCATTTCACCGCAAAAAGATTCGGTCTGCATCCTTTTCTCCGCGAGACGTTCCTTTTTTCTCCATTTTTGCCGAATAAGAGCGACAAAAAGCCCGACAGCACCAGAAAAGCGCTGCCGGGCCTGTAGTGGCTCAGGAATCCTTCTCCGCGTCGTAGGCGGTCTTTTTCTTGCCCTTCTCCTTGCCGGAGAGGGCCTGGAACTGGCTGCGGGCCTGCTGCACCTCGGTCAGAGCCTCGTTCAGGGCCTCCTCCGTCCGGCGCAGCACGTCATCACAATAGCTGTTGGCCGCCTGCTGCAACTCCGTGGAGCGCTGCTCCGCCTTAGCGGTGGCCTCGCTGGCGGCGGTCTCCGCCTGGCGGATCATCTCGTCCCTCCGGCGCTCCGTCTCCTGGAGGATCTCAGTGGCCTTGGCCTTGACCCTGGCCTGAATTTCGCTGTCGTCCATCATCTGGCGGGCCTGTTCCTCAGCCTGCTTGCGGATGCGGTCTGCGTCCTTCTCCGCCCGGGCCAGATACTCCGCCCGCTGGGCCATGATCCGCTGGGACTCGTCGATCTCCACCGGGAACACCCGGCGCACCTCGTCCAGGATGTCCAGTGCTTTGTCCCGGTCGATCCGGCAGGTGCCGCCGAAGCCGCCTCTGGCCTCGTCGATCATCTCGTACAGCGTGTTCAGCAGCTCGTTTACCTTTTCCTTGTTTGCCATTAACTGCACCCTCCCTTTTGTTCGCAGGTGTTTTTTGTACCAATAAAGGCCCTTTTCTCCGTTTGGCCTGTATTTCTGTCGCAGTTTACTCGGCTTCTTCCAATTGCTGGCGCATCCGCTCGGTCACATCGTCCGCGATGCTCCCGGCCACATAGCCCCGCAGGTCCACCTGATACCGGGCCATTTCCTTGACGATGGTGGAGCTGATAAAGGCCAGATTGGGCCGGGCGGTGAGAAACAGAGTGTCCACGCCGGGGCTGAGCTGCCGGTTCAGGTCGGCCATCTGCATCTCCGCCTCGAAGTCCGCCACCCGCCGCAGGCCCTTGACCACGCAGTTGGCGTTTTGGCGGCGGGCGTAGTCCACCAGCAGGCCGTCGGCGTAGTCCACCTCCACGTTGTCCACGCCGTCCAGCTCAACCAAGCTCCGGCGAATGAGGTCCGCCCGCTCCGCCGGGGTGAACAGGCCCTGCTTTTCCGAGTTGTACATCACGCAGACCACCAGCCGGTCGAACTGAGCCGCCGCCCGCTGGATGATGTCCAGATGCCCCGCGGTGACGGGGTCAAAGCTGCCGGGATAGATGGCAGTCCTCATGGCGTCAGCCTTCCTTTCGATAGAGAGTGACCTTGATCTTGCCGTAACGGTAGTCCTTGCTCTTGACAAAGGGGGCGGGCAGGTCGGGCAGGGTGGCCTCTGCGCGGCTCTCACAGATGATTATACCATTATCCGTCAAAATGTCAATTGCAGCGAGCTTTTTCAGCGCAGATTCCAGCAATCCGCTGTCATAGGGCGGGTCCAGGAACACCAGATGGAAGGGCTGGCGGGCGGTGTTGAGATACCCGATGGAATCCCCCTGCACCACCTTGGCCTTGTCGGTGAAGCCGGTGACGCGCAGGTTGTCCCGGATGAGCTTCACAGCGTCCTTCCGCTGGTCCACAAAGACGCACTCCGCCGCCCCCCGGCTCAGGCACTCGATGCCCAGTTGCCCAGTGCCGCCGAAGAGGTCCAGCACCCGGCGGCCCTCAATGTCGAATTGGATGATGTTGAACATGCCCTCCTTCACCCGGTCAGTGGTGGGGCGGGTCTCCATGCCGGGCAGTTCGCCCAGGCGACGGCCTCTGGCCGTACCGGTGATGACGCGCATGGCGGTGTCCTCCTTGTTTCAATGTGCGGCAAATTCAGTGGGAAACCCCTCCACCATGCTTCGCATGGTCCCCCTCCCCTTTCAGGGGAGGCGA
>JAJPXR010000259.1 GCA_021205375.1 Clostridiales bacterium
CTTCATTTTTTTACCTCCATAAATAAAATGAATTGTGGGTGACAACACCTCGCCTATCAGCGGCGGCAGTCCACGCGAAGCACTTCAGCAGCGCGGGACGAAAAGCCTGAAGCTGGGAGCATATCCCCGCGAGAATGTCAGGTGCGGGAGGCTCTTTTGGGCGTTTTCCGCCGCCAGCACTTCGGGACAAGGTCCTTTGTGTCTGTTTGTTATAATATCACCGGTGGCAATTTGATGCTAATACTAAAATGAAATAGCCAGATATAGTAAAAAACTATGGATGCCATCGCATACTTGCAAGATAATCTTCACACCATATGACAAAAGGGTACCAGTGTGGGAAGATGGGAATTTTCTCGTTTAAGGGAGTTAAAAAAATCAGACTACCAGACAGTGTAATTTGTCGATCTTCTGATTTCTATCTTGACTTCATCTGTAGTGTTTACCTCCCTTGACATTGACCCTGTTGTAAGCTATAATTTTCCTGTTCACCTATATAGTTAGTAGGTGAATAGGAAAAATGCTTTTGGTGAAATGAGTGTGAGGTATGGAATGAGAATTGCATTGTTTCAAATGAGAATGGAACCAGATACGGCGGAGAACTTGAAAAAAAGCTTGTCTGCTTTGCGGGATGCGGCTCAAAATGGTGCGGATTTGATTTTGTATCCAGAGCTGTCGCTCCTGCCCTTTTTCCCTCAGTATGAAAAACAGAGTGTATCTGATAAAGCCGTGAGATCGAATGCCGATGAGGTAATGAGCTTTCAGAACGCCTGTCGGGAGAACTGCATATATGCAGTTCCCAATTTTTATTACGAGGAAAACCAACAGCGTTATGACGCGAGCTTTCTTATCAATGCAACAGGAGAGATACAGGGCATCCAGAAGATGGTACATATCGCACAGGCAGCCAATTTTTACGAGCAGGATTACTATGTTTCTTCGGATGATGGTTTTCTGGTATTCCAGACCCCTTTGGGAAACCTGGGGATTGTAGTTTGCTTTGATCGCCATTACCCGGAAAGTATTCGGACAGAAAAACTGAAAGGCGCAGATTTAATTCTGATACCAACGGCAAACACCAAAGCCGAGCGGCTCACTATGTTTGAATGGGAGATCCGTGTGCAGGCGTTCCAAAACTGTATCCCCATTGTTATGTGCAATCGAACAGGCACCGAAGGACAAATGGCGTTTGCAGGGGAATCGCTTGCTGTGGATGCTGACGGAAATCTTATAGTGAAAACAGATGACCGAGAGCAGCTTATCTATGTTGACATTGATATAGACAATAGTCGCAAGAGAGTCGATAGCCGCCCGTATGTGTCGCTACGCAGACCTGAGCTATACTCTTGAATTGAGGTGAACCCTATGGTACAAAACTTATCTTTGAAATATCAAAAATTACAGAACTATCTGAAAAGTATGGGGAGCGTTGCAGTTGCTTTCTCCGGTGGCGTAGATTCTACGTTCCTTCTATATGCAGCGAAGGAAGCTCTGGGAGATCAGGTGATTGCAGTAACGGCGTCCTCCTGCTCTTTTCCCAAAAGAGAACTGGATGAGGCAAAAGCTATTTGCAATGAATTTCATGTGCGGCATTTCGTGGTAGCATCGGAGGAACTGGAGATCGAAGGATTTCGACAGAACCCAAAGAATCGTTGCTACCTATGTAAGCGAGAGTTGTTTGAAAAAATTCTTGCCTTGGCAAAAGAGCACCATATCGCGGCAGTCGCCGAAGGGTCCAACATGGATGATAACGGTGATTACCGTCCTGGACTGATCGCTGTAAAAGAGCTTGGAATTGTCTGCCCATTGCGGTATGCGGAGCTAAACAAAGAAGAAATACGCACCTTGTCCAGGGAATTTGGCCTTCCAACCTGGAACAAGCAGTCCTTTGCCTGCCTATCCTCACGATTTGTATATGGAGAAACCATCACGGAGGAAAAGCTGCAAATGGTAGATAGGGCGGAACAGCTATTACTTGATCTGGGCTTCAGGCAAGTGCGTGTGCGAATCCACGGCAACATTGCCTGTATCGAACTCATGCCGCAGGAATTTGAAAAGCTGATGCAGGAAGATGTGAGAAAAACAGTTTATGCGGAGTTCAAGTCTTTTGGCTTTTCCTATGTCACATTGGATTTAATGGGATACCGAACCGGGAGCATGAACGAGACGCTAGATGAGCAGAAATAACGGGAGGACGACACATTGCTGAATCAGTTTTCAAGGACAGAGCTTCTGCTGGGCAAAGACGGAATGGAACGCTTATCGACCTCCTGTGTTGCAGTATTCGGCATGTCCATTGGCAGCATCCTGAACATGGTGTTTGACCCGCTCTTCATTTTTGTGCTGGATATGCAGGTGGCAGGAGCGGCAGCGGCAACCGCTCTTTCCAATGCAGTATGCCCAGATCGTGAAGGTGGCGACTTTGCCTGCCTGATTATATTCCTTCCGCCCCAACAGTCTGGAGATCAGACTTCCACCGCCAATGCCAAAAGATTTGATATGGCGGAGAGCAGCACGAAGATTGGGTAGCATACCGTCACGGCGGCAACCTGATAGGGGTCTTTTGTCTGCCCAATGAACCAGGTGTCCGCCATACTATAAACGAGGACGATCAACTGGCTGATAACCGTCGGCACAGTCAGCGTTGTCACTGCTTTGCGGATAGGCAGTTCCACAAATATTCTTTTTTCTCTGCCGGTGTCCTGGCTCATAGGGCTTATTCTCCTGATTTTCCTTAAAATCAATACCCGGCAAAGCGCTCGTTTCGCTCTAAGGAAGCAAACTGCGCCATTTCTTCCGGGGTCAGTTCAAAGTCAAAAATGTCGAAATTCTCCCGGATGTGATCCTCCCGGCTGGAACCGGGAATGGCAACATAGCCCTCCTGTAAATGCCAGCGAAGGATCACCTGTGCCGGAGTCTTGCCGTGGGCCTTTGCAATCGCCGCAATCACGGGATCATGGAACAGAGTCTCCTTGTTCTTATCAGAACCCCACATGGTGCTGTCCTTGCCGCCCAACGGGAACCAACTCTCCATCACAGTGCCGACCCTGGCAATATGCTCTACCATATCCTTATTCTGATGATAGGGATGCACTTCGTTCTGTAAAAGAGCGGGCATCGTGCTGACCTTGCTGACAAAGCGGTCAAAGTCCGCCTTTTCATAGAAGTTGGATATACGATGGAGTGCAGCTTGCCGTCAGCCACTGCCCGTTCCATGGCCTGGTACGCCCGGACATCATTCTGGGGATGAGAATGATGCAGGATCATCAGGTCAATGTAGTCAAGTCCCAGCTTTTTAAGGGATGCATCTACAGCAGCATCGCCATGATCAAAGTCTGCTGTCCACATCTTCGTAGTGACAAAGATGGATTCCCTTGCAAAAACGCTGAATTTCAATCATGCGGCAGAAAATCTGTATGTAGCGCAGTCCACGATCACTTACCAGATCAAGGCCGCGGAAGATGAAATCGGATTCAAACTATTTGAACGTTCCGGCAAAGGTGCCACTCTGACGCCAGCCGGATTTCAGTTCTGCATGACCCTCCGCAATATCAATCAGGAGCTGAAGGATGCGATCGAGCAGGGGCAGAATTTCGCCCGCCAGTACCGGGAGGATATTTCCATCGGTCTTTCCGTGCGAACCATGATACATAAGCTGCCTGACGCTATGATAGAATTTTCCAAACAGTATCCCGATGTGTCTGTAACGCCGAAGTTTGGCGCGGAGGGACGGCTGGCTGCTTTCACCTCCGGCTCTCTGGATATTCTGTTTGACCGCGAGGAGAATGTCCGCCGTGTGCCGGACATCCGGATACATCCTTTTTACGACTGTCATTTTTATCTGATCACCAAAAAGGATGACCCTTTGGCCAGACAGAAAGTCATCCACCTGGAGGATTTGAAAGATCGTACCCTGATGGTGGGAGGCGGCTCTCCCCCTGCACTCCGGGCCTTGCAGGATCGCATTGTTCGCACCTATGGAGTGAAGCACTTCAACAGTCAGAATCATGACACGACCCTGACGAACGTGGCTGCCGGAAAAGGTGTGTGCATTGCACCGGGATTTCTAAACGATTTTTCCGGGGAGTTTGCCTGGACGCCGGTGGATTGCGAAGAACATATAAGCTGCGTTCTGTGTACCCATGCAGGAGAGAACCGCAAAAGCGTCGCTACATTTCTCGACATTCTCTTAAAGCTGTATCAGGAATAATACAAGCCCGGTGCAGATCGTGGGCGTTAAAATCGCTCATGGTCTGCACCGGGCCTTTCTTATTGCCTATTTATCACCGTTAAAATGTAGGTAGTTGATTTGTCCTTCTGAAAAGCTGGTTCCATCCACCGTCGGGCGGCTTGTGAAGCAGGTCGGAGCGGACACCACACTGAAGAATGCGCAGCGGGACGGTGCGCAGTTCGCCTGGGTTCCGCATGGCGATTCATGTGCCTTTTGTCTGATGCTGGCGTCCAGAGGCTGGCAGTACATGTCAAAGAAAGCGTTGAAGAACGGCCACGCGGAGCATATCCATGCGAATTGTGATTGCCAGTATGCGGTTCGGTTTGATGGGAAAAGCACGGTGGAAGGGTATGACCCGGACGAATATCTGGAGATGTATGAGAACGCAGAAGGAAGCACGACACAGGAAAAGCTAAATTCCATGCGGCGGCAGATTGCCCACACAAAGAAGTGGACTTCTGCGGAAGAAAGTGCTAAAATTGAAGCAAGAAAAACTGTTGGCTTGGACGAAAGCCGTGCCGTGATTCGAAAACGTATCAATCAGGGACAATACAACTTAAACCTGTCTGATCAGCAATATTTGAAGCACATTGAAGGTACCGCGCAATATCAGCAATATGCTACCAGCCGGGTAGCAAAAGGCCGAATGACAATCAGTTATGATGAGGCACAGAAACTGATAAAGCAATATGCAGGCAAAGGAACGCCCGATATCCAACTAAATGGCACTGTAGGAAATAAAGAGTACGCAACTGCAAATGATGTAATTGGGCAATATTGTAATAGTAAAGGCGAATGGTTAAACACGAAAAGATTTGCGATTCACTATGGGGAAAGGAAGTCACATTGTTCCGGTTCAGGAGGCGCCAAATGGTTAATATCTGGGAATATGCCTATGAAAGGAATGTCCGTATTACCTGTACAACAGGCGAAGTATTTAAGGGCAATATTATTGATATATCCGATGCCGAGGAAATGTATGATGCGGCTGAAGATGAACTTGCGCTTGAAACTTCTGCCGGAAAAATTTACGGTCTGAAGCAAAGTGAGATTAAAAAAATCGAACGGCTTCAGTAAATGCAGTTGAAAAATTCAATATCTCATTGAGAACCACGAATTGTTGACCTCAACAAAACGCGGTTTTTTCATGCTCATTTTCAGGAGGTTCGAATGGAAGAAATAACGCTACTCCAGGGCGACTGCCTGAAATTTATCTCCAGAATCCCAGCGGAGGGGGTAGACCCGCTACTGGTTGACCCGCCATATGGCATCCCATCAGGTCGCCCGCCGTGATCAGCGCGATCAGCCTTTTCCATGTATTGTTTGCCTTCATACGTGATTGATTCCTCCCAACATTCTTTTTGGAAACGATTTATATAAACCGGAACACCGTTCTAAACGGCCCTCCGACGAGTTGGCTTTGGACGCGCCTTGTTGTTTCCAGTTCCCCATTATAGCGACGGGGCGTAAAGCGCAAAACCACCGGACAGTAAAGTTCTGTTTTTTTCCCATTTTCGGCCTGTTCGTCGATTGTGGTCTACCGTCCGTTGCCTGAGCTGTCTGCCCCCTTCCAGCGCTACTAACTTCCTGTGACGCAAAAAGAGCGTATATCCATCCCTTAAAGCAGGGACGATATACGCTCTGTGCAAATCTATATGCAATTGATTTGACCACATGCTCTGTATCCGGCAGAAGGTCATCCTGTTACAAAATCTTTTTCTTTTTGAAGAGAAGGAGACAAAACAGCACCACCACGATGCTGACCAGGATAATGACCGGGTATCCTGTTTCCAGCTCCGGCATATTCTCAAAGTTCATGCCGTACCACCCCGTGATCAGGGTCAGTGGAAAGAAAATAGTAGACATAATGGTCAAAAACTTCATATTATCGTTCTGCTTTGCGTCCACCAGCGCCTGGTAGGCGTCGCGCACCTGCTGGGCGTACTCCAGTAGATAGCTGGTGCGATCCTTCAGCCGCTCCGCCCGGTCTGCGGCGGTGCCGAAGTATTTTAACTGCTTGCGGGCAAAATAGCGGTCCTCGTTCTCCTCCAGCTCCTTGGCCATGTCCGAGAGCTGGTCGTAGTAGCTCCGCAGGGTCAGCAGTTGCTTTCGGACAGGCTGCAACTGGCTTTGAATGTGGTCGGCGTTGCCCCTGGCCATCGCGTCCTCCATCTCCATCAGCGTCCGCTCGTAAGATTCCAGCAGCTCCGCGTCTCTGGAAATAAATTCCGTAATAAAGTTATAGAGGAACCGCTCCCGCGTGTCTGCTTGGTGGGCCTTTTTGGCCCGGATGCGGGCGATGAGCCGGGCGGCGAAGCCGCTGTCATCCACCAGCACCACATACCGGTCTGTGATGACGCAGGCCATTCGATAGCGGCTGCCCAGCACGTCCAGCAGACGGGGAACACAGAACGTCCCAAACAGGCACTCCTGTTGGCTCTCCACCTTGCAGAAGCAGATCTCATGCAGCACGATATCCAGCTCCACATGGATGTCCAGGGCCTCCAGCGTCCGCTGACACTCCCGCTCGCTGACCACACAGACGGCGGAGGCCCCGCTTTGCAGCACGGCCTCCATGTCCGTCTCCTGGAGCTGGCTGCCCAGCCGGTAGATCATTGCTCTTCCGTCCCCGACCCGATGAAGTAGGTAAAGCTCATCTGGTTCATGGCCACCTCAGCCAGGTTGACACAACTGTTGCCCATACGGTCGATGCAGTGCAGGATGTCCATAAAGGGCACGGACAGCCGCTTTTCGCAGGTCCCGTCGCTGACGCGCTGCATATGCTGCTTGCGCATCTCGATGTCCAAGTCCAGCACGACCTCCCGGTTCTGGATGGTCTGCTCCAGGTTCTCCGTTTTGCCGCTGGCCAGGGCTTTGATGGCGTCGGCGTACATGGTCTCGATATAGCCCAGGCTCTGCTCCAAATCGTCGATGGCCTGCTGGGAATAATCGTACTTTTTACCCTTCTGCTGTTGGATGATGTTGGACAGTTCCATCGAGAGACTGCCCATACGGTCCACATCGCTGAGGACATACAGCATTTGGGCGGTCTGGGCCGCCTGCTGCTCGGTCAATGCGCCGGAGGAGAACAGGTCCGCCAGATATTCGTTGATCTCGTCGTTGAGGGACGCCACCGCTTCGCCGTAGTGGTCCACCTCCTGCAAGCCCTGGTAATCCCGGTCCTTCACCGCGTCCATCAGGTTCAGCAGCATGGTCTTGACCAGTCCGCTGCAATGCAGCGCTTCCTTGGCCACCAACTGGAGGGCCGCCGCGGGCTGGCTGAGTACGTTTTTGTCCAGGAACCGAGGCACGGACAGGTTTTTCTCCTCATCCTTGCCGACCGGGATGATGGTGGTGACGATCTTCACCATCACACCCAGCAGGGGGATCCAAAGCAGAGTCATGGTAATGTTGAAGATGGTATGTGCGTTTGCGATTTGGCGGGAGATAACATCCACCTCTGCGCCCTTGGGGGAGATATACTGGATGAACGCCGCGTAGGGCTTCACGAACCAGATGAACACCAGCGCGCCGGAGATGTTGAAGATGCTGTGGGCAATGGCGGTGCGCTTGGCGTCCTTGGACTGGCCCACGCTGGCCAGCAGTGCGGTGATGGTAGTACCGATGTTATCACCCAGCAGGATGGGAATGGCCCCGGCCAGGCCCAGGATGCTGGTCACGCCGTCGGCCCCCGCCTGGGATGCGAAGTTTTGCAGCACCGCGATGGTGGCGCTGCTGCTCTGGACCACCAGGGTCATCAGCGTACCCACGGCCACGCCCAACACCGGGATGTCCGCGACTTGGGCGATCATGTTGGTGAACACCGGGCTGGAAGCCAGGGGCTTCATGACGCTGCCCATGGTCTCGATGCCCAGGAACAGCAAACCGAAAGCGAACACGGTCCCCGCGATGTTCTTCACCCGCTCGTTTTTGGAGATAAAGTTCACGATAAAGCCCGCGAACACGAACACATAGATATAATCGCTGATTTTAAATGCGATGATCTGCGCGGTGATGGTGGTGCCGATGTTGGCGCCGAAGATGATAGAAATGGCCTGTGGCAGGCTCATCAGCCCCGCGCTGACAAAGCCGATGGCCATAACGGTGGTGGCGCTGCTGCTCTGAAGCACTGCCGTCACCAGCGCACCGGCCAACACGCCCATAACGCGGTTCCGGGTCAGCAGACCCAGGATCTGCTTCATCCGCTCGCCCGCCGCTTTCTGGAGGCACTCGCTCATCAGGTTCATGCCGTAGATGAAGATGGCCAAACCACCCAGCAGGCCAAATACAATTTCCAACGTATCGTTCATACTCGTATCATCCTTCTCTTTCTGCGTTGATAGAATCCCATGTGGAAAGTGTGCCGGTGAACAGGCCCTTTAATTCGTCTACGGTGACGCTTTGCAGCGGGTTTTCCCCGTTGACGATGACGGCGATGCCGTCCTCCGCGATGATCTCACAGTCCAGCAGCTCCGCCTCATAGTCCGCCAGTTCTCTGGAGGCCATGCCGAAGTCACACCGGCCCTGCATGGCGTCGTTCAGACCGGTGGTGGAGTCAGAGGCTGTCACCTCTACTGTGGCGTTGGGGTTCAGGGTCATGTACTCCTCGGCCAGTTCCTCCAGCAGCGGCGCGGCGGAGGTGGAGCCGTGGATGGTGATAGTCCCCGACTCCTTCCCGGAAAGGAAAGTGGTGGAATCCTCCACCGCTACATAGGACTGGCTCACGATGGCCTGTCCCTTCCCCAACACATAGGTCAGGAAATCCTGCTCCAGGTCGCTGAGGGTCCCTGACCAGGCCAGGCAGAAGGGGCGGCTCAGGTCATAGGTGCCATTGCTCACGTTTTCCAGAGTGCCTTCCACGCCGTCCACCGCCAGGACGGTCTCCCCATCCAGCGCGTCCAGCGCACCCATGGAGATGTAGCCGATGGCTGCGGGGTCGTTCCGCACGGCTTCAATGACCGCTTCCGCGTCGTCCACGACCAAAGCGGCGTCGGTGGTATCGTCTGATTTACTTTCGTCCTCGCTGCCGTCAAATCCCACCAGCTCCGCGAAGGCGCTGCGGGTGCCGGAGCCTTCCTCCCGGGAGACCACTTGGACCTCTCCCAGGGCGTCCAGCCCATCCACCGCCGCCAGGCCGGTGCTGGTCCCGCCGCAGCCGGTCAGCAGCAGCGCTGCCGCCAGCACAAGCGGGAGCAATTTCCCGATTCTTCCCATGCTTCGTTCCATCCTCTTTCTATTTTTGGATGTAAATGGTTGTTCTTGCTCACAGTATCTTCCCGTCACGGAACACTGCCTGTTTCTATTGTATCGAGCGAGTGTAAAGTCCGAAACCAGTACACAGTAAGATTTTTGTAAAGGCGCGCAAAAAGCACCGTATCTGTCAAACAAAACAGATACGGTGCAAAATATGGTTCGTATTTCGGATTTTTCGCGTTTTCGGATGGCTTTTAGTTCTCGGAAGGTTGGGGGGACCCCAGCTCGCTGACCGCACGGCCTGAGAGGAACAGTTCATTGACGACGATTGCCAGGGGGCCGATGTAATCCAGTTTGTCGCTGAGCCGGGAGCGGGCGAAATCCCCCTCCTGGTAGTCGGCGCTGTACCGCTGGCAGGCGGCCAGAAACCGCTCCCGCATGGTGGGCAGCTCAAACATATTGCCATAGAAAATGGTTTGATCCGGGGCCAAAAAGGTGACGATGTTGCACACAGCCCTTGCCAGCAGGTCCACATTTTCCTCAATGACCCGCCACATTCCCTCGTCGCCGCAGGCGATCCAGTCGGCGATGTTGTGGGCCGTGATGGAGGAAAGGATTCCGTTCCGGTTCTGATAGAGCTGCGGCATGGCCGACCGGGTGCATTGGGCGCGGACCTGGTCTGCGATGGCGTGGGTGGACACACGGGTCTCCACCCGTCCCCGGCGGAGACAGTGACTCACCGGGCCCTCCCACTCCATGACCATGTGGCCGATCTCGGCGGATTTGAACCGGCGGCTCTCGTAAATCTGCTTGTGGATGACAAAGGATGCACCCACGCCAGGCCCCCACTTGACAAACAGCAGGTTTTCCTGCTCCTTGCCGCTGCCGTAGACCATCTCCGCCTCCGCAAAGGCTTTGACGTTGTTCTCCACCACCACGGGCAGCCCCAGCTCCCGTTGGAGGATGTCCCGCACGTTCACTCTGCCTTCCCAAAGGCGATAGGACAGGCAGACGCCGTCCTCCCGCCGCACCGCGCCGGGGATGGAGACACCCACGCCCAGCAGATGGGCGCTGTCTACCCCGGCGGCCCGGAGCAGCTCCCGGCCCGTCTCCGCCACCCGGCGAAGAAATTCCTCCGGGTCAGCCTCCGCGTCGGTGGGGATGCGTTGGTCACAGATGGGCCGACACCGCATATCGCTGAGGGTGAGGCAGGTGTAAGTGTCCTCAATGCTGACGGCCAGCACAAAAAAGCGGCTGTAATTGATGCCCAGCAGAATTTTCTTCCGGCCCGCCCGCCGGTCCTCCTTCATCTCCCCCATCTCACAGAGGACCTGGGCGGCGAGCAGCTCAGAGCAGATCACCGACACGGTGGCGGGGGTCAGGCCCAGTTGCACAGCCAGGTCTTTCCGGGACATCTCCCCCTGGTCGTTCAGCAGCTTCAAAATGGCGCTGCGGTTAAAGCTCTTCACGTTTTCCAAATTGATGCCGCTGTAACCCATGCCGGTCAACCAGTCCTTTAACAAGTTAAATCAAGTATAACAAGGAACTTTCAAATCGTCAAGGAAAAAGCACAATTGTTCGCATCAGAAAAACAAATTTGGGCATATGAAGCCACATCAGGCCCCATTTGATGCGCCAGAAAGGAAAAGCGCCTGCGGAAAACTCGCAGGCGCTCCGATCGTCATTTCGTTATGGGTGGAGTTTCCGTCCCAGGACAAAGGCCGCAAAGAAGTACACCGCCAGCAGGAGGGTGATGCAGGAGCCGGTGGAGGACCCCACGTAGAAGCTGACCAGCAGACCTCCCACGCCGCAGACCACCGCCCCCAGCAAGGCGAAGAGGGTGTACTGCCGCATATTCCCCGCCAACTGGCGGGCGGCTGCGCCGGGCAGCACCAGCAGGGAGTTGATGACCAGCAGGCCCACCCAGGTCATGGACAGGGTGACCACCACCGCCACCACGCAGTTGAACAGCGCGTCCAACTGCCACAGGCGGATGCCCCGGCTGCTGGCCAGGGCGGGATGGACGGCGGAGAGGGTCATGTTGTTCATCTGGAACACCCACAGCACCACCACCAGCGCCAAAATCAGCGCCAGCAGGCCGATTTTCCCCGGCGAGACGGAGAGGATGTCTCCGATGAGCAGGGAGTTGAACTTGGTAAAGCTGCCGCCGTTCAGGGTGGAGAGGAAGATGCCCAGGGCGATGGCGGTGGAGGAAAACACGCCGATGACCGTGTCGCTGGACATGGCGGTTTTCTGGACCACCCAGGTGAAGAGCAGCGAGAACACCACCGATAGAGCCACCGCCGCCCAGGTCGCGTCCACCAGGCCGCACAGCGAGCCAATGGCCAGCCCCGCAAAGGCGGAGTGGCCCAGCGCGTCGGAGAAAAAGGCCATGCCGTGTTCCACGACCAGGGTGGACAGCAGGGCGAACAGCGGCGAGATGACCAGCACCGCCAGCAGAGCGTTTTTCATAAAGTACATACTGCCTGGCTCCGCCCAGGAGAAGGGCAGCAGATCCACCAGGGCATACCACAACTGCATGATGGGAAACCTCCTATATCAATTTGCAATGAGCAACGGGCTTTGGGGGAATGTCTGCGTCCCTCATTGCCGGTGGATGGAGAAAAGCTGTTTGAACTGCTCCGACTCCAGCACCTCCTGGGGGGTGCCTACCTTTAATATCTGCTGCTTGAGCAGAATGACCTTGTCCACCATCTGGAGGGTGCCAAAATCGTGGGTGGAAAGCAAAATCGACAGGTCGTACCGGGTGCGGATGTCGTCCAGCAGGGCAAATAGCTGCTGCTCCCCCTCCATGTCCACGCCGGACATAGGTTCGTCCAGAATCAGGATGTTGGGCAGCGGCTCCAGCGCCATGGCCAGCAGAACCCGCTGCAATTCGCCGCCGGAGAGCGCGCCCACCCGCCGGTCGATCAGTTCCTCCCCGTTGACGCGGGCCAGGCAGGACAGCACCTGCTCCCGCAGTCGCTTGGGAACAGGCAGCCACACCGGCCAGTTGGACCCGGCGCAGATGAACAGGTCCAGCACGCTGACCGGGTCGCTGCGGTCAAAGCTGGGGCTTTGGGGCACGTAGCCGATGCGGGGCTTCATGGCCCGGCCCTGGGCGGTCTGGAAGGTGATGCTGCCGGAGTGGGGCATTTGCCCCAAAATAGACTTGAACAGGGAGCTTTTTCCCGCCCCGTTGGGGCCGATGAGGGCAATGAGCTCGCCACAGTGCAGGTGAAAGCTCACATCGCTGAGGATATGGTCTCCGCCCAGGGAGACCGACAGCTTGTCCACCCGGAGGCAGCAGCTCCCAGAGCAGCCGGTGGTCACGCCGATGTGCTTTGTTTTCTTCATGCGTATGCCTCCAAAATCGTTTCTGCGTTCTGCCGGAGAATGGCTTCGTAGGCGTCCAGGCCCTCCAACCCCTCCGGAACGTTCGCATCGCTCATGCCCAGGTCCAGGGCGAACACGCCGATGTCCCGCTCCAGCGCCAGCGCCTGGGCGGTGGAGTCGGAGCCGTTGACCTCGGTGAAAATGGCGGGGATCTGATACTGGTCGATGAGGGAAACCAGCTCGTTGATGCGCCGGGCAGAGGCTTCGGAGCCTTCCTCCTCCTCCACTGCGGCGACGATCTCCAAATCAAACGCCTGGGCGAAGTAGTGAAACCCATCGTGGAAGGTGATGAGCTGGCGGCAGGAGAGGCCCGCCAGTTGCTCCGTCAGCTCCGCTTGCAGGTCGGAAAGTTCAGTTTGCACCGTCTCCGCGTTGGCCCGGTACGCCTCGGCGTTGTCCGGGTCAGCCTGGGCCAGCCCCTCCGCCAGGTTCGCGGCCATTTGCGCCGCCCGCGCCGGGTCCAGCCAGATGTGGGCGTCGGTCTCCTCCTCATGGGAATGACCGGAGCCTTCCTCGTGGTCCTCGTCCCCCTCGTCCAGCTCGATGCCCTTGGAGCAGTCCAGAACGTCCCGGCCCTCCAGCACATCATCCAAAAAGTCCTCCAGCCCCGCCCCGTTGATGGCCAGCAGGTCGCAGCCCTCGATGGTTTTCATATCCCGCATGGTCAGGGTGTAGTTGTGAAGGCAACTGACCTGCTGGTTGATGACCAGCACCGGTTCCACCCCGTCCACGTCCTGGGTGACGGCCTGGGCCAGCAGATACACCGGGTAGGTGGTGCAGGCCACTGTGGTCTCCGCCTCCGTTTCGGTGGCTTGGGCGGCGCAGCCGGTCAGCAGCAGCAGCAGCGACAGCAGAAAGGGAATTATTTTTTTCATTCCGGTTTGCCCTCTCCTTTCAAGGGTGTATTTTGCAGCGAACCCAGAGTGATGGCGTCCTTGCCATACTGGGTGCGGATGGCGTCCATCGCCTTTTCCAGCCGTTCCAGCTTTTCCCGTTTGGGGGCGGCGGCGGGCGCGAACAGGTCCATCTGTTCCGCGGCCTCCCACTCTGAAATCAGGTTCTGCCCGGTGACGGTCAACATGCGGATGGGAGAGCGTAGATCCCAGTTCCGCTGCACCAGGGTCAGCGCCGCGTCGGTGATTTCCCGGGCCAGATAGGTGGGGGCGCTCAGCCCCATCTGGCGGGTGATGGTCTTGAAATTGGGGTCCCGGATGGTGACCTGAACGGAGGTGCATTTCAGCTCCTTCCGCCGCAGGCGGGTTGCCACGCTGTCGCTGAGCAGCTCCAGGCCGGTGCGCACTTCCTCCAGCCCCACCAAATTCCGCCGGAAGGTCAGACCGTTTCCTACGCTCTTGGGGGGCGGCTGTTCGCTGGCGGGCACCACCCGGCTGTTGTCCAGCCCCCGGGCGTAGTCGGAGAGCTGTCCCCCCTGCTTACCCATCAGCGTGACCAGTGCCTCCCGGTCTGCCCGCGCCAGGTCGCCGATGGTCTTAATTCCGTACTGATTCAGCACTTTTCGCGCCGCGTGGCCCACAAAAATCATATCGTCCACCGGCAGGGGCCACAGGATGTCGGTGAAGTTTTCCCGAGTGATGACGGTGGTGGCGTCGGGCTTTTTGTAATCGCTGCCCAGTTTGGCAAAGACCTTGTTGAAGCTGACGCCCACGGAGATGGTCAGCCCCAGCTCCGAGCGGACCACCGTCCGCAGCTCGTCCGCCAGCCCCTTGCCGTCCTTGCCGAACAGGTGGAGGCTGCCCGTCACGTCCAGCCAACTCTCGTCGATGGAAAACGGCTCCACCAGGTCTGTATACCGCTGGTAAATGGCGTTGATGCGCTGGGAGTAGAGGCGGTACTTGCTGTGGTGAGAGGGCAGCAGCACCAGGCCGGGACATTTTCGCTGGGCCTGCCAGATGGTCTCAGCCGTCTGGACCTTTTTGGCCTTTGCCAGCTCGTTTTTTGCCAAAATGATGCCGTGGCGGGAGGCCGGGTCGCCGCAAACCGCCACCGGCTGCCCCCGCAATTCGGGGTGGTCCAACAGCTCCACCGAGGCGAAGAAGTTGTTCAGGTCACAGTGCAAAATCGTCCGTTCCACAGCGTCTCCCCCCTTCGGCGCTGAACAGCATACCACAGGTTCGGGCAAATGTCAAACATTTGTTCGATTCATCATATGTTCCAACGTGCAAATGAAAAACAGCGGAGAAAGTGAGATAACTCCCGCTTTCTCCGCTGTGGGCTTTTATGATTTGGCGATTTCCTTTGCTCAGCCATTTGCTCGAAACCCCTCCGTCGCGGCTTACGCCGCGCCACCTCCCCTTTCAGGGGCGGCAAGAGGGGTGGTCGGTTGCGAAACGATGTTCTCTGTAGAAAACCTGCACTATATAGGGCAAAAGTGCTGACGAAACAGCAAGCACTATCCAAGCTAACGGCTAACAGCTAACAGCTAATAGCTCAACTGCACATTGCACATTGCTAATTGCTCATTTCCACTACCCCGCCTCATGCAGCACCCCGTTCTGATACGCCCAGACCAGCCGCTCCAAATCGGCGATGCGAGCCGCCTCCCGCTTGCCCTCGTCGGTGTCCCGGACCAGCACCCGCTGGGGTGCGGTGTAAATGCGCTCGCTCTGGCTGTCGATGTCCTCGTCATCCCGGATGGCCTTCTCGGTGCTCTCAAAGGGCTGGTGGGTGCGCAGGGTCAGGCCTCGGCTGCTGTAAATCAGGGTGTACCCGGCGATTCCGGTCTTGCTGTGGTAGGCCCGGCAGAACCCGCCGTCGATGACCACCAGCTTGCCGCCGCCCTTGACGGGGCTTTCCCCCTCGATGGTCCGGACGGGGACGTGGCCATTGAAGATGTGGCTGCTCTCCTCGGTGAGGCCGAACTCCGCCAAAATCTTCTCTGCGGTCTCCTCCGCATGGGGACCGTTGATGTGGGAGTAGTAGGGATTTTTCACCTCGGCGTGGGTGGCCTTGTCCGCGATATACAGCCGTTCGAAGGTGGTCATAGCGCTGCGGCCAAAGATGGGCGACAGGGAGCCGCACCACAGATACCACAGGAAGTCCTGCCCCGCCTGCCGTTCGGGGCTGCCCTCCGGCCCAAAATAGCCCTGCCGCGCCCGCTTGTCGCAGTAGTCGAACAGCGCCTTTCCCTGATAGGACCGGCCCTCGAAGGTCTCGGCGGCGAAGTCGCCCTCCTCGGTCATGGGCACCGCGCCGTGGTAAAGCAGGTTGCCGTTGCAGCAGCTATACACCGTCCCCTTGGCGTAGAGAAAACGAACGTGCCGCTGGAGCTTTTCGCTCTGGCGGAAGCCCCGCACCAGGTCATCCAGCACTTCCACTTCCTCATCGGTGAGTGCGCTGGGACAGGCCGGGTCCACCGTGGGAAAATCCATATCCCGGAGGGGATACCGCTTGCCGCCGCACAGGACGGTCCCATTCTCGTAGTTGATTTGGTTCAGGTAATCCCGGCCCTGCATCTGGAAATCCGGGTTCCGGGCGATGACCTGGGCCTCCACCTTAAACATCATAATGGTGACGGCCTTGTGCATCCGGGCAATCTCCTCCCAGCGGTCCTGCTGGGAGCTTTGCGGAAGTACCCCTTGAGGGTAGTTGCCGCCGTGGGGCCGCCACAGCGTCACGTCGGAGTTGCCATAAACCCGCTCCGCCATCTGGTCCAGGGAGCGCAGGCTGATGCCGTAGCCCGGCTCCAGCATCTCCAGATTGTTGTAGGAGAGGGTGGTTTTCAGCACTGTCAGGATGCAGATGTCGCTGCCCGCGGCGGCGCCCATCCAGACGACATCATGGTTGCCCCATTGGATGTCCACGTTGTGGTACTCCATCAGTTGGTCCAGAATCCGGTCGGGCCGGGGACCCCGGTCGAACAGGTCGCCTACGATGTGCAACTGGTCCACCGCCAGCCGCTTGATGAGCTGGCACAGCCGAATGATGTAGGCGTCCGCCCGGTCATAGCGGATGATGCTCTGGATGATTTCATTATAGTAAAGCTGCTTGTCGTGGTCCTCAAAGTGGGCGTGGAGCAGCTCGTCCAGGATGTGGGCGCAGCTCTCCGGCAGACACTTGCGGACGTGGGCGCGGGTGTGCTTGCTGGAGACCAGACGGCACAGCTCCACCAGCCGCAGCAGCGTGGTGCTGTACCACGCCTTTAAATCATCCTGCCGGTCCTTCAGCTCCGGCAGCTTTTCCTCTGGGTAATAAATCAAGGTGGCCAGGTCTGCACGCTCCCGCGCCGGAACGGTGTCGGCAAAGAGCAGGTCGATCTTCTCCCGGATGACGCCGGAGGCGCTGTTCAGGATGTGGACAAAGGCTTCGTGTTCGCCGTGGAGGTCGCTCATAAAGTGCTCCGTCCCCTTGGGCAGACGCAGCAGCGCCTCGATGCGGATGATTTCGCTGGCGGCTGCGGCCACGGTGGGGTATTTTTCCGAGAGCAGCGACAGATAGCGCAGTTGCTCCCCGGTCAGGATCTGTTGGGTGGTCATAGATATCCTCCTCACAGTTGGGTTGGGCTGCTTCTATCATACTACAGTTGGGCAGTTTTGCAAAGTGCTTTAAACGTGCTTTTCTTGTAAAATTATGTTCTGTTTTCTCTTGCAGTGCAGTATTTAATACATTATAATAAAT